>NZ_JAPCJC010000030.1:0-43778 GCF_027707805.1 Aeromonas sp. QDB20
CTACACGCCGAAACAGCGCTTGGCACAGGCCGCATGACCTCTACTTTTGAGTGCTCCAAAAAATGGGGGGATTACCGATCAAAGTTGCAAGGTCAGAATCAACCCCCTCCACCCCTACCTTCGCAAAAATTGCAGTCAGAGCAGCAAAAATTGCAGACAAGAAAGCCCAGTAGAACCACCCAGTTTGTGAGTCCATTTGACACTCCACAATTCGCTACGCATCAATGTTAAATTTTTTCGCATGGCGCTATCCAGCTTAAGTGTTTCTTAATAAATCCCTGACACTCTTTCATGGACGGCGATTCGTCTAACCAAATGATAGGGTGAACTATGCATAGCAACACCGATAACATCGTAAGCAAGGTGCCAGAAATCACACTGGCCTTTTGGATGATTAAAATTTTAGCAACAACGCTTGGTGAGACAGGCGGTGATGCGTTATCGATGTCGATGGATCTAGGCTACCTAGTGAGTACAGCAATTTTTGCAGTCATTTTTTTTGCTGCTGTCAGTGCTCAGATATCCGCCAAGTCTTATAACCCTACGCTGTATTGGGTCACGATCATCGCAACCACCACGGTGGGTACAACGCTGGCTGACTTTGCAGACCGTTCTTTGGGAATTGGTTATGCAGGTGGTTCGACCATACTCTTCCTTTTGTTACTTGGTTCCTTTGGGGTGTGGTATCGAGCGCAAGGAGAGATATCATCCAGTGTAATTTCGTCACCCAGAACAGAAATGTTCTACTGGATCACCATCATGTTTTCACAAACTCTTGGCACGGCATTGGGTGACTGGACTGCCGATGATGCCGGATTCGGGTATGCAGGGAGTTCCGTTGTATTCGGTGGCATGTTGCTGGCCATAGTCGCAGCCTACTTATGGACTAAGATCTCTCGTACATTCTTGTTTTGGGCTGCCTTTATTATCACACGCCCCCTTGGCGCTGTTGTTGGAGACTTCCTGGATAAGCCATTGAGCAAAGGTGGGTTGGAACTTAGCCGCTATTCCGCCTCAGCTGCATTACTATTAGCAATTGCTGTGCTGGTATTCATATCAAGTACAAGAAGCAAACAAAACAGCACTGTAGCATTGGATTTAGATACTGATAACTAAGTGCATGAAAGTATAGTGTTGGAGCAGTGTCATATGTTACACATGCCTGCTCCAATTATAGTTAGTAAAAATAGATAGTGGTGATTTATAGTAGGCACGATAAATAGGTAATCATATGAATAATATCAATGTATGGGAAAAGGGCTTATTTAATAAGGTTCCAGAAGTAACAATGGCTTTCTGGATTATTAAAATGATGTCCACTACCGTTGGGGAAACGGCAGCTGATTATTTGATTTTTAACATGAGGCTTGGGCTAACAGTTACATCTATTATCATGGGGGGAATTTTAGTCATTACCTTGGTGATGCAACTTCACTCTAATAAATATGTCCCATGGAAGTATTGGTTAGCAGTAGTGCTTGTTAGTATCTTTGGCACTTTGGTCACTGATAACCTAACAGATCAAGTTGGCGTTCCATTGGAAGTTTCAACAATTGTTTTTACAATTATTCTTCTTGCTACATTTTGGCTCTGGCACTTCCAGGAAAAGACTTTATCAATACAGTCTATCGATACACCTAAGCGGGAGTTGTTTTACTGGAGTGCTATATTGGTGACTTTTGCGCTGGGAACCGCTGCGGGTGATTGGGTCTCAGAGGGTATGGATATAGGATACATGAATTCAGTCTTTTTGTTTGGGGGACTCATATTTATCATATATACAGCCTACTTGATTTTAAAAACGAACGTCGTTTTAACCTTTTGGATTATTTATGTTTTAACTCGCCCGCTGGGTGCTTCTATAGGCGATTTGTTGTCACAATCTGAAAAAAATGGTGGGTTTGGATTTGGGGTGACAAGCACTAGCATCGTATTCTTTGTATTTATTTTCGTTCTTGTTTTGTATCAATCATATAAAGTATACATAAGCAATAAAACGAATCAAAATAGTTTATAGAAGATTAATCAAACGTCACTAAGGTAGAAAATGACTAAGATAGATTGGCTTATTAAATTCAGACGTGCAAAAACCTTAAGCACTTTAGATGTGATGTTGGATGCAGCGTTAAGAAAGGTAGAATCCATAACTGATAAATGTGAAGCAATTAAAGGGCATGAACTACGTCAGGATGAACTTGAGCTTGGTAAGCATTGCAGACCGCTGATTAAGTAATGAGCAAATCATTAGCCAGCTTATTTGAAAAAAGGGCGGATCGAATCAATATCAAACAAATGTAAACCTGCCATCAATAGAGCTAAGGAAGGTGCGAATAAGTATCCTATGTGCCAAAACTAAAAAGTTTAGCCATTTAATATCAATAATTTAGAATGGTGTGTTTTTGTGCCAAGTGACTTGTTAGCACCTTCCTTAGGGGAGGTGTAGGAGCGGGCTGACGGTCGATGGGTCCTTACAGCACGTTGAAAAAGGTCTGAAATTGATACCAAAGGAAGGGCGCACGAAAGTAGCGTAAAAAAGACACCAGTTTGAGGTCGGTGTCACGTGACATTACGCTAGGGAAAGTGCGAACAAGTATCCCACGAACAAAAAATGAAAATTTTAGTCATTTAATATCAATGGGTTACCAGTAAATGCTCTCGTGCCATATGACTTATTCGCACCTTCCCTAGTATGAATGGATAGTTAAGGCATTAGCTTGGTCACGTTATCACTTATAATTTTCTGTAGTCGATTATTTTCTGCCTGCAATCGTTCATTATCCATCCATAATAGCTGGATTTGGTTAGCTCTAAGATTATTAATTTTTTTTATTTCTTGCTTGCATTCATTAAGCTCCGCACGAAGCTTTTTCACCTCTGATTCTCGTTGCTGATATGCCTCAAGTAACGTTATAGGAGCATTGTCAGTTCGTTGGAGCCCATTTTTTCTCAATGCCTCAAACGCATCATTTAGGTCTTGAAATTCATCAAGATATCGATAAATGGTTGCTCTGCTAACCCCAGCTTCTCGAGCTAAATTAACACTCGTTATTTTGCCATTTGTTTTGGTGGATACCCCTCTGGCTAATACATCCAGTGCATCAATGATAGCCTGATGATTTTTATCTGCCATCATTCCGCCTCTTTTAATTCTTGAACGACACTCTCTAAACTCAGAATTTCAACTTGGAGTTGGTGTTTCTGAAATACAGAGGTCTTCGGGTGCCTGTAAAACTCATGGGCTTGAGTTAACTGAGCTTCCCATAGGGATTTATGGCGTTTTGAAATGCAGGCATTACTACAATTACCTGGTTGACAGAAATTTATTATGGGTTTCTCTATAGATGGGTTTCTTGATGTGCAAATCGCCTTGGTCGGGTCGAAGAAACAAAAATTGAATTTACCTACAAATAAAGCTTTATTTGTGTTTGCCAACCATTTTGCTATCTGTGATGGTGGATAATCCTCGGCCCGTCCACGAAATTCTGCATTGAACTGCGATTTCAGATGGGTGCCAAATTCACCAGCCACCATTCCCTGTGATAGATCCATTGCTAGTTCACCCAAAATATCGACATTCGCAAGAACTTTTTCCTGTTTCAGCAGCTTATTCCACTCAGGTTCTTCACCAGCATATCCCTGGAATATAGCCACCTCAACGTGCTTGTATTGCAGCATGCCAGCAATGACCCCGAATGGTTGCCTAGCTATGAATCTAGCTAATGTTCTACGAAATTGCCTAGCGTTGAACGCCCATGGCTCCGATACGCCAAATTCATTGCACCAATCGGGTATCGGTGGGCGGTCTAGGTTTTTATTACAGTGGTCTCTGAAATTGTTAATTTGGTAAACAATAGCTTCCATCGTATACTCGGAGAAGGTCTTTCCTGTAAATTTTTTATTTACACTAAAGCTGCTGTTTGAACCATCTGTCAGCATTAGGCGTTGATCATTTGCGGCTTCCCTAATTTTTATTGTTAGAGTTTCGATAGTTTTAATGGCAGTGACGACCTCCTCGATGACAACCCATGTATCTTTTCTGCCATTACCTGTATGTTTATGTAAAATAGTATTGATATAGTAGATAGATTGACCATCTACACTAAAATCTTTTATGTAGCATCCTGCGGTCAAGGATAGCAACTCTGTGGTGCGAATACCCGAGTAGGCTAGGATAGTGAGAGTGCATGCTGTGCGCAATTGCTGAAGTTCAACATATAGATCACCGTATGTCTGTATTGGCTTTTTCAGCCAGCCAGAATTAACATCTTTCATTAATTTTTTTGCGATTATAGCGAACCGCTTGGTTTTCATGCTCTCGCTCAAATGCAAGTGTGCAATCTCACTATGCCATAAAATGTGCAACTGCTCCCAAGTGTCCAGGATAACATGGCTGTATTCCAACACGTAATCTAATGCTGCACTCATGATGGCGGTGTAGATAGGCTCAGGAATCGGCGGTGTCCGATTCTCAGTATCGACCCGATCTTTTTTCTGGGTGAACATTTTATTGAATGGTCTATCGAACGGAATGTTGGTGAGCGGCATAGTAATCCGGCTGCTGTACTCCCATAGACGATATATGATGCGAAATATATTATATATTCTAGCGTCCGTCTTACACTCAACATACATGGTATAATCCAGGTATCGTTCGAGCAGGTTGTTATCAACCTCGTAAAAGCCTTGTCGGCCCTGACTTGCACAGTATTTAGAGAAGCTTTTTAGAATGTATAGCTCATTATGTAGAGTTAACCATTCACTTTCTCGGTCATGAGTTGCGACTGCGTTGTATAGTCTGGCATATGCATACTCAGCCATTGCTAACGAGAATCCATATGGATAGCCAGGAACGTCTCGAAAATCCCAGGTCTTATTGGACTCTGATATACCAGGGGTACTGACGAGCGAGGACATCTTCCATAGTGAATTGCTAAATACTGATTGGGTAGAAACAGCTGTGTCAGGAGAGACAAACTTACTGGTTGTTAGTCCTGCTTCAAGCAGAGAGGCCGTAGGGTTCAGTTTCATTGCAATATTACGTCCTGATATCCAGTGGGATGTAAAAAATCTGCTCCTGAGCTAGACGCTCAGCTTCCTCAATAGCATCGGATGAAAATCGTGGCAGGACATCATGGGTTATTACATGCCAGAGGAACGAAAATTTCCCATTCCAGTCATCTGCGGATAATTCGGTACGGGCCTGTATAATCAGGTCGCGAAGTGCTATTACGCGAGGCAGCACATGGCGTGTAATTATGGCATTGGAGCATATGAAGCACCCCCATGGTTTATCACATGGCGTATTCGGCTGACCACCAGGCCGATTGTAAAAATCCAAGCAGGATGCAAATAATACATCCTGTTCACCAGTGGAGATTTTTCCTGCGGTAGTTATATCAGTGTCTAGAACTACAGCGATCTTTTCAGGATTGTCATCTGGCACGACCTGAGGGCGAGCTAGATGCTTCACCTCATAAAGTGCATTTCTGATAGCCTGCTCATGGATATGCTTGGTGGAATCATTCGCAACATAATCGACAGTCGTAGTACCTAGCGTATGTGCTGCATCCCGAGTGACTCTGCTCAGTTGTCCATACCTTTTATAGCGGTTGGTGAGATATGTTACACGCCAGCGTCTCATCGATACACGTAGCGGCTGATCATGTTCATCTGCGAGTTCATGTTGGTCACACCAACCACCAACGCAGTTCATCTGAGTCTTGATATAGCTAGGATCCAGTTTTTTAACTGGCTCTCGTCCCTGTCCCTCTACAGTTAGTCCTAGGAATAGATATTTTTGATCCGCCAAGGGGGCATATTTGACTAGTGGTTCTGTGACTTGTAAGAGCACCTGTATCAGCGCAACAGGAGAGAATTGCCCTTCATTATCAATTATCTTCTTATATCTACGTGCAGCACCACGATTTTTCTCATACCAGAGGACAAAGCGCCCATCGTATTCCTGTAAACAGTCTCGAGTCAGATTCAGAATTGATGATTCATTGCGGCCGGTTTTTTTTGCTAGCAGATTTATAAATGGTATTAGATCGGTTGTGAGGGGGTATAGCAGAGAGTATGTGTCTTTTTTTCTATATGGAACATCATAACATCCCATCATAACATTATTAAATGTGCTGTGGCCGCCAGCAAGTAGCGCTGATCTTTTTAGGTACTCCCCATTCATGACATTGACGATGTACCACAAAATATTGGGCAGTTGCAGCCATGGCCGCTCACTGGGGGCGAGACGCAACATTCGACCAGTCTGCGGGTCGCGTCTATTATTATGCCCTCGCGGATCAGTACCAGTAGTGAGTAGCTGTCTCCCAGTATCGAGCCGAGCCAGCAGCGCTCGTATATCGCTGCGGCAGGCGTGTTCCAGATCGAGTGCCTCACCAGCTGTATATGGCTGTATCCGGTCACTATCGGATTTATAAGCGAAATTTCGAGGGGGTGAAAAATCTGAACGTGCGAGGTCAATAGCCTGTGCCGCCACGAGTAGCCTGATTAGGTTACCGAAATGCCGACGTGGATGGTTGGATTTAAAACCACTAGAGGTCAATTGGATGTGTGCTCGGTATTCCAATAGAAATTCATACGTGATTTCCATCATTCGGAATTGCTCAGGTAGTTTTTTTTGATCTACGTATTTCAAAAACTCCTTAATGGTTTGGACATAGGTCCAGATTGTGAGGTCACTTGCTATCCGGCTGGGAGAGGTGTGTTGATAGAGTGCAGCAATAAAATCCCGTGCCAATACTTGATGTGAAGAAATATTGGTGAGATCTAGATGTGCCCGGTCGCCCAATTCGTTACGTTTATCGAAAACTAGGCTGCCTAGGCTGCGGATATTGTTATTTGTTTGGGGGATTTTTTCGAACTCTACCCTGGACATAACGTCTACTTGTACCATGTCAGCCTAAACTGGAATGTAGACTAGCCAAGAAAGCTTTTGCTTTCAATTGGTGTAAGTTATTGATTATTTTACACTTTAATAATTATCGAAGTCTAAGGAGATTTGATTTTTTCTATCTAATTCAATCAGTTGTTGAAGTCTATATTCATAAAGCGAGACATATATAACGCTTTGCTTTGGTGATTTTCTGGAATTATATGCTTGATCTGGCTTAATTAAGTTTCATTTGTTCTGCACTATTAATGGGTGTCATTCACTCGCAAATTCTATGTTAGCACCTCCAGACCGCCACGATTTTGGATACAACACAGTCAAACTTGTTCTAATTACCGCGGTCGAGTGAGCTGCTGTAGGAGGCCCCTTAGATCTGCCTGCAAGTATTAGGGGGAGCACTTTGTGGGGGATAACCTTCGGGTTAGGAATTTTCGTTTTCCCATTTAGTCCAATCCCCCAAAGATTCATCAACCAGAGCCTCAGAGTCCTCTAGGAAGTCGAGGTAAATGTAGGTAGTCGATATGTGGGAGTGCCCTAACAGTTTCTGTAACTCTCTGAGTGGGTCGTTCAAGATCTGTCGATATGCATCGGACCCATTCTCTCGGAGCTCCCTGAGATTTTGGGCCATGCGTTTAATCATGGCATCCAGCTGATAGATAGCGAAGCTGTGGCGGCAGCCATGGGGGGTTAGTCGTATACCAGCTCTGCTGGATATAGCAGCAAAGAAACTCTCCACGGTGCGGCTAGAGAGAGGGCGCCCTGTTCGTGCTAAAAAGATCTTGCTGGATTGTTTCGGGGACTTTTTGCGCGTGTGGTCAGATTTTGCCCGAGTGAGGATCTCTGCTCTTTCCTCATCACAATAGAATCTGATTGCTCGAACGATCCTTTTTGGAATTCGAACATCGCGGCTTTTTTTGCCCTTCCCAACTACTTTAAGCGTCACACTCCTCAGTCCGGCATAGCATTGGTCATCTGGATCTGGGAGCTGATGAACGTCGAGGTTTAGCGCCTCTGAAATACGTAACCCTGAGACTATCAGGGTATCAATTAAAGCCAGATTCCGTTGAGAGTTCTCGCCGTTAGCTATAAGAGGGCGCCAGATGCGTTGGTAGTTAGTGATGCTGATAAAATTTACTGGTTCTGGAGTGTATTTAGCAGATAAATCAGCAGTTTCTACATTTTTGCCGCCGAACATAGTCTTTGAACGTCGGTACTTGAATGGAGTGCTATCGATGAGCCCTTTATCAAGGGCGTATTCATACAAATGCACAATGGCGCTTTTAGCCACATTCCATGAGCGATCTTTTAGGGCGGGTTGATTCTGGTATTCACCACTGGTTCGGATGGTGTAGTAGAGGTCTAAGTCACATTTTGTTGCCTGTTGCCAAGATTTTCCTTGGGCAGTCATAAACCGAATGAAGATGGAGACCTGATTGGCGTATGTCTTCCAAGTCTGAATACTAGCACGTTGAGGACAGAGTAGGTATTTACAAAAACCGTCGAGTATCTGTTCTGGCAGGCCATTGTCATCCAAAAAAAAGGGCCGACCATTTGGAATCATATTTGTCTTAAGAAGAGCCCTGAACTTGGTTCTTTCTACTGGTGGCAGCTGATCAAAGACGCCCTTATCAAAGTAAAACAGTTCAGCCATCGCTCAGCTCCAGATGATGAGACTATTGAGACATTCTATCCATGCGGCTTATAAATTCATGTGAACCATTGAAAGGACAATATTCTCTACTATGCAACGAATGAGACAGCTTCATTAATGACGTATAACGACCAGGTTGCCCAACACGATGCCGTGTTTATGGCCGAGGCCGGAGCGGGGCAGGATGGTGGCGCACAGGCCCGGATCCTGGATGTGGATGGCCAGCCCGGTCGGTACCAGGGTGGTATCACCCGGGGCCAGCGTCAGCGGGGCATCCAGCAGGGCGCGCAGATCCATGCCGGCGGAGCCCGGTGTGGCGTAGGCAGGCAGCGGATAGTCGGTGCCGATGCGGGCATCCAGAATCTTCAGTTCAATTTGTGTTGTCATAAATCGTTTTTATTGGAGTGGAGGTGGTCGATTGACTGGCTCAGCGCCGGTAATGGCGTGCAATCAGGGCAATCAGGTGACGAGCCAGCGTCAGCTTATCGGCCAGGGGCAGAGGGGCTTGACCCCCTTGCCAGAACACGGTGAGGGCGTTGTCATCGGCATTGAAGCCCTGGCCCGCACGGGATACGTCGTTGGCGGCGATCATGTCCAGCCGCTTACGCTGCAGTTTGTCGAGGGCGTATTGTTCCACATCCACGGTTTCTGCGGCAAATCCGACGGTGAAGGGTTTGTCTGACAAGGCCCCCACGGCGGCGATGATGTCGGGGTTTTTGACCAGGGTCAGCTGCATCTGGTCGTTGTCGCCGGTCTTCTTGATCTTCTGCTCGGCCACCTGGGCGGGGCGGTAATCGGCGACGGCGGCGCAGCCGATGAAGAGGTCGCTCTCGCCGACCCGGCTCATGACCGCCTGGTGCATCTGCTCGGCGCTCTCGACGTCGACGCGGGTGACGCCGGCCGGGGTGGCCAGTGCCACCGGGCCGCTCACCAGCGTCACCTCGGCACCCGCTTCACGGGCGGCGCGGGCGATGGCATAGCCCATCTTGCCTGAGCTGTGGTTGCTGATGTAGCGCACCGGATCGAGTGCTTCACGGGTCGGCCCGGCAGTCAGCAGCAGCCTGACGCCGGCCAGCAGCGGCTCGGCGGCGAGCTGCTGGCAGCAGCGTTCAACCAGCTCGAGGGGATCCAGCATCCGGCCCGGGCCCACGTCACCGCACGCCTGGCTACCGGAATCCGGCCCCCACAGCAGGATGCCGCGACTGGCGAGGGTCTTGAGGTTGGCCTGAGTGGCGGCGTTGAGATACATTTGCTGATTCATGGCCGGCGCCAGCGCCACCGGTGCCGGGGTGGCCAGGCAGAGGGTGGTGAGCAGCTCGTCGGCCATGCCGGCGGCCATGCGGGCCATCAGATTGGCGCTGGCGGGGGCGATCAGCACCAGATCGGCCCACTTGGCCAGCTCGATGTGGCCCATGCCCGCCTCGGCAGCGGGATCCAGCAGACTGTCGGCCACCGGGTGGCCGGAGACGGCCTGCAGGGTCAGCGGGGTGATGAACTCCTTGGCGGAGCGGGTCATCACCACCCGTACCTCGGCGCCCTGATCTTTCAGGCGGCGTACCAGCTCGGCACTCTTGTAGGCGGCGATCCCGCCACTGACACCCAACAGGATGCGTTTATCGGCCAATCTCATCTGCTGTTTCTCTTCCGGCTCACTCTGACTGGTCGGCTAAGATACCACAGGCAGCAGTCGACGACAGAGGCTGACATGGGGGTCTTGTGGCCGGGCTCCCGTGATTTCTTTGCTATGTTTTCTCTCAATAGCGCGAAGGAGAGACAAATGAGCATCAAGGAGTGGCCAGAGGATGAACGACCCCGTGAGAAGCTGCTGCGTCACGGCCCGGGCGGCTTGTCCGATGCCGAGCTGCTGGCGATCTTCCTGCGCACCGGGGTCAGTGGCCTGAGTGCGGTCGATCTCTCCCGCAACCTGTTGAATCAGTTCGGATCGCTGCGCAATCTGCTGGGGGCGGACCGACGTGCCTTCTGCGAGGCGCATGGCCTGGGCCCAGCCAAATATGCCCAGCTGCAGGCGGTGCTGGAGATGGGTAAACGTCATCTGGCGCAGCAGCTGCAACGGGGGGATGCACTTACCTCGCCCCAGCTGACCCGAGACTATCTGCAGGCCCAGCTGCGGGATCGGTCGCGGGAGGTGTTTGCCCTGCTGCTGCTCGACAATCAGCACAGAGTGATTCAATTCGTTGAACTTTTTTACGGCACCCTCGACTCGGCGAGCGTCTGGCCCAGAGAAATCGTGCAGATCGCACTCAAACATAATGCAGCCGCCGTGATTCTGGCGCATAATCACCCGTCCGGCGTCGCCGAGCCCAGTAGGGCCGACCGCCAGATCACGGATCGGATCACGGCCGCCCTGGCCCTGATCGATATCAGAGTGCTGGATCACTTGGTGATCGGTGATGGCATCACGGTTTCTTTCGCCGAGCGCGGTTGGTTATGACTGTGCTCTGGCTCCGTATTAGTTGATCTTTGATCACGGATGCTGTATAAAATGCCGCCTTCTGTTTGCCCCGCAATCGAAGGCCAGCGGGGCAGATATTTGCTCGAGCAATGAAGTAAGATTTGGAGAGACTGACATGTCTAGAGTATGCCAAGTAACCGGCAAGCGCCCGGCAGTTGGTAACAACCGTTCGCACGCTAACAACGCTACCAAGCGTCGTTTCCTGCCGAACCTGCACACTCACCGTTTCTGGGTTGAGAGTGAAAAACGCTTCGTAAGCCTGCGCGTATCCGCAAAAGGCATGCGTATCATCGACAAGCGTGGCGTTGAAGTGGTTCTGGCTGAACTGCGCGCCAGCGGTGTTAAGGTATAAGGAATTAGATCATGGCTAAAGGTATTCGCGAGAAGATTCGCCTGAACTCCAGCGCCGGTACTGGTCACTTCTATACCACTACCAAAAACAAGCGCACCATGCCCGAAAAAATGGAAATCAAAAAGTTTGATCCCGTTGTTCGTCAGCATGTGATCTACAAGGAAGGCAAAATCAAGTAATTGCTTGATGCTGCATTCCCAAAAACCCGGCCCTGTGCCGGGTTTTTTTATGGCTGGAATTCAGTACACTGCCGGTTCGAAGGGAGGCTTGTCATGTTCAAATTGAGCCGCAGAGGCTGGAACAACGTGATCATTGTGGTGGTGCTGATCGTGATCACCCTGTTGCACCGGCTGGAGATTGCCCAGCAGGAAAACAGCGCCAAGCGGGCGCGTCCGCTGTTGCCGGAGAGCGCCGTTGTGCTCACCTGGCAGGGGCCGAGCTGGCAGATAGAGCGCATCGGGCAGGGCTGGCGCAGCGGGCCGGATCTGGGGCTCGACAGTACCCAGCTGGCGGCGCACATCGAGGCCTGGCAGGGCTGGCTGCTGCCACCCGGTGAAGCCGTGCGCGGCAATCCGGTTACCCTCAAGATCTGGGTCGCCGGCCAGAGCGACCCCATCGAGGTGGGCCTCTATCAGGATGACGGCAAGTTTGCCGCCCTGCTGCCCCCCTCGACCTGGCTCAGCCTGAGCCAGGAGCAGTACCGCAGCCTGCTGCGCCCCGCTCCCTAACCCATTTTTCAGCGTCAGCACGAGGATCCCATGCCTGAATTACCGGAAGTCGAAGTCAGCCGCCAGGGCATCTCGCCCTGGCTTACCGGCATCAAGGTCACCCGGGTGGTGGTGCGGGACGGCCGTCTGCGCTGGCCGGTGCCGGGAGAGATCCAGGAGCTGGTGGACCTCACCATCCACCGGGTCAGCCGCCGCGCCAAGTACCTGCTGCTGGAGACCGACTTCGGTACCGCCATCCTCCATCTGGGCATGTCGGGCAGCCTGCGGGTGTTGGACATCGGCACCCCGGCCGAGAAGCACGATCACGTGGATATCGAGCTCGAGAACGGCAAGCTGCTGCGGCTCAACGATCCGCGCCGCTTCGGTGCCCTGCTGTGGACCCGCGAGCCGGCTGAGGCGCATGCGCTGCTGGCCAAGCTGGGGCCTGAGCCGCTCACCGACGCGTTCAACGCCGATTACCTGCGTGAGCGCGCCAAGGGGCGCAGCACCGCCATCAAGACCTTCCTGATGGACAACCAGGTGGTGGTCGGGGTGGGCAACATCTACGCCAACGAGGCGCTCTATGCCGCCGGCATTCATCCCAAGCGGGCGGCGGGCAATATCAGCGCCGAGCGGCTGGGCACCCTGGTAGGGGAGATAAAGCGGGTGCTGGCCGAGGCGATTCGGCAGGGGGGCACCACCCTCAAGGATTTCACCAGTGCGGACGGCAAACCGGGTTATTTCGTGCAGCAGCTGCAGGTGTACGGGCGGGGTGGCCAGCCCTGTTTTCACTGCCACACCCTGCTCAGCGAAATCCGGCTGGGGCAGCGCACGACCGTGTTCTGCTCCCACTGTCAGCGCTGAATCGCGGTTTTTTCGGCCTGAAACGGCCAAGTTGTAAGAGAGTATTTCCAGTCTGTTGAATATTTGCTCGCCCGTCACTACTATCTCGGCCGTTCAGGCGGTTTGAGACAATAAAATGACAGCTAAATCAATAGACTGGGACCATTTGTCCCGGCAGGGGCACTATTGTGCCCAAAAAATGGCGCGCTTCCTCTATCCCGATGACAGCGCCCGCAAGACCTTCAATCGCGCCAAGTTTGTGCTGCGCAGCCTGCTCTATCGGCAACAGCTGAGCCGGGTGTTCGAGCTGTTCCAGGCCGAACCGCTCAAGGCCCTGCCTGCCCACTATCCCGAGCTGCTCGACAAGCCGATGCGACCCTATCGCTTCGCCGGCTCCACCGCGACCGAGCGGGCCGAGATGCTGGAAAACCACTATCGGCTGATGCTGGCTCGCTACCCGGATCTGATCGACCCGCTCTATCTGGGGGATGGCATCGAGCTTGGCCGTTATCCCGAGAGCGGCTGCCGCATCGTGCTGCGCCACGACGGCACCTTCCGCCGCGAGGCTGAGCTGGCCCTCTCCATCGTCGACCCGCAGGGCAAGCGGCTCTACAGCTGCGCCTTCTCGCTGGCCGGCACCCCCAACCAGCTGGCGGTGGTGATCGGTTCGGTACAGGGCCCGGAGCCCTGCATCGAGCAGGCACAGGACAAGGTGCGTGCGCTGACCAAGGAGGGCCACGGTGTGCGGCCCAAGTCGCTGGTGGTGATGCTGGTGATGCAGCTGGCCGAGGCGATGCAGGCCGAGCATATCTCGGCGGTGCGGATGAAGGCCCACATCTATCAGGCCCGGCGTTACAGCAAGAAGAAGAAAGCCTGCCTGCAGGCGGACTATGACGAGCTGTGGCAGGAGTTTGGCGCCACCGATCTGGACGCCAACTTCGTGCGGTTGCAGCCCGCCCAGCGCAAACCGCTGGAGGAGATCGCCTCCAAGAAGCGGGCCATGTACCGGCGCCGCTACGAGTGGCTCGATCAGCTGACCCTGGCAGGCCAGCAGCTGCTGGGCCCGCGTCTGGCGGGCTGAGCCGCACAGGCCCCCAGCAGCAAACAGGCTACCCTCGGGTAGCCTGTTTCGTTGTTACTTGGTCTGTTTGGCCTTGATGGCGGCTGCCACTATGGGGTCGACGAACTGGCGGATGTCGCCGCCGTGCAGGGCCACCTCCTTCACCAGGGTGGAGGAGATGAAGGAGTTCTCCTCGGCCGGGGTGAGGAACACGCTCTCCAGCTCCGGCATCAGGCGGCGATTCATGTTGGCCAGCTGAAACTCGTATTCGAAGTCGGAGACGGCGCGCAGACCGCGGATCAGCACGTTGGCCTGCTGCTCCTTGGCAAAGTCCACCAGCAGGCCGGAGAAGCCGACCACCTTGACGTTGGGCAGGTGGGCGGTCACCTGGCGGGCCAGCTGAACCCGCTCGTCCAGATCGAACAGCGGCCGCTTGCTCGGGCTGTTGGCCACCCCGACCACCACCTGGTCAAACAGTCTGGCGGCCCGGCCGATGAGATCGGTGTGGCCGTTGGTGACGGGATCGAAGGTGCCGGGATAGATTACCTTGTTGGTCATGCTGCTGATTCCTGCAACCGGGAAATTTGGTCGCATTATAGGGTCTGTTGGGGGATTGGCGCGACCGCCTTGGGGCGAGTTTTGGCGCCCCGATGGTGGCTTTGCCGCGTCAAATCAGCACCGACGGGCGTCTTCGCTTGAGAATAGCGATACATCAGGCAAGAATACCGCATCGCGCATCAAGCCTCCTTGCGTTGGTGACAGGGAGCAAAGGGATTTTTTATGAAACGTATTCTGGTAGTCCGCAATGACAAGATTGGTGACTTCATGCTGGCCTGGCCGAGTTTTGCCATGCTCAAGCGCTCCATGGAGTGTCATGTGACTGCCCTGGTTCCCGCCTACACGGCGCCGCTGGCCCGCCTCTGCCCCTGGATTGACGAGATCATCCTGGATCCGGGCTCACGGGCCGACAAGGAACAGCAACGTGCCTTGCAGGCACGCATCAAGGCGGCCGCCTTCGATGCCTCCATCTGCCTCTTCTCCAACTCCCGCAACGCCATGCTGGTGTGGAAGGCGCACATTCCCTACCGGCTGGCGCCGGCCACCAAGCTGGCCCAGGTGCTCTACAACCAGCGCCTGATCCAGCGCCGCTCCCGCTCCCAGAAGCCGGAGTACGAATACAACCTGGATCTGGTGCGCCGTTTCCTTGCCGACCAGCAGGTGAGCGCGGTGGAGCCGCAGGGCCCCTACCTCAGATTCGATGCGAAGAGCCTGCAACAGGTGCGCGAGCAGGTTGCCGCCCGCCTGCGGCTCGATGCCGGCCGCCCCTGGCTGATGGTGCATGCCGGCAGCGGCGGCTCGGCCAACAACCTCTCCATCGAGCAGTACGCCCGCCTCATCATCAAGCTCAACCAGGCCTGTCCCGAGCTGCAGTGCATCCTGACTGCGGGGCCGGGGGAGGAGAAGATCGCTGAACAGCTGGCGGCCGAGCTGCTGGCCCACGGTGGCAACGGCTGGATCTACCGCTCCGAGGAGGGGCTGCCCAAGTTCTGCCAGGTGATGGCCAACGCCGCCCTGTTCGTGGCAGGCAGCACAGGGCCGCTGCACATCGCCGCGGCGCTGGATGTGCCCACCATCGGCTTCTTCCCGGCGCACCGCTCGGCAACGCCGCTGCGCTGGCGTCCGCTCAACAGCGAGGGGCGCCACCTGGCGTTCAGCCCGCCGGAAGACAGCGATCACCCGGAAGACATGAGTCAGCTCGATCCCAAGACCATGGCGGCGGCGATCGCCCGCTGGGCGCCGCCGTTCTGGCGCAGCGAGCAGTGATCGCGGATAGCGCAAATGCAGACAGGGCCCTTCAAGGGCCCTGTCTCGTATGGGGGGCTCGCTGGCAGCCCCGTCTGCGGCGGCTTACTTGTTCGCCTGATCCGGTGCCTGCGGCTGCTGGCGGATCCAGAGGTCGGCGTACTTCACAAAGGTGGAGTGGGCCGACAGGATGGCCAGCAGGAGCCCCTGCTTGCCGTCGAGGAAGCCGGCCTTGAGCAGGTACATCTTGAGGAAGCAACCCAGCGCGTGCACCAGCCCCTGGCCGAGGGAGCCCTTCTTGCCGCGGGCGGTGCGCTGATCGGCCCAGGCGCGGGCATAGCCGGCGGATTTGACCAGGTAGTGCTCCAGATCCCGATAGGTGAAGTGGAGCAGGTCGCCGTGCAGGTTGACGATCTTCATGTTGGCGCGCACCTCCACCTTCTCGTGCACCAGCACCTCGTTGTAGCTGGTGAGCGCCTTGGGATAGAGGCGCAGCACCCGGTCCGGGTACCAGCCGCTGTGGCGGATGAAGCGGCCGAACACCCAGGAGAGGCGCGGGATCGAGTAGATGGTGTCGCTGGCCGGGTTGGCCATGACGGCGGCGATGGCGGCTTTCAGCTCGGGGGTGAGCCGCTCGTCCGCATCCAGCCACAGCACCCAGTCGGATTGCACGTGGGACTGGGCGAGCCGGCGCTGGCGGCCGAAGCCCGGCCACACCGGGTTGACGAAGAAGCGGGCGCCGAATTCGGCGGCGATGGCCGGGGTCTCGTCCTGGCTGCCGGAGTCCATGATGACGATCTCGTCGACCAGTCCGTCGAGGGAGGCGAGGCAGGGGCGCAGGTTTTCGGCTTCATTCTTGACGATAAGGACAGCCGCCAGAGTCGGTTTGTTCACGGATTAAAGGCTCTTGTTGGCGCCCGACTGGCGGGCCATGCTCAAATTGGCGCCCATTCTAGCCTAAAACGGCAGGCGGAGCATGGTTCCGGCGGCGGGATACGTGTCGGTTTCAAATGGGTTGTTTTTTGGCGCCAGGATGCATGGCAGCGGGATCTTCTGTTATTTCTCGGGCCATTCTTCGGGCATAATCTCGGCCAGCAACGATTAACCGCAGGGCGTGGCCCTGGAGAAGTGCGAGATGAAAATATTGGTGATCGGCCCCTCCTGGGTCGGCGACATGGTGATGTCCCAGAGCCTCTACAAGGCGATCAAGGCCAACCACCCAGACAGCGAGCTGCACGTGATGGCGCCCGCCTGGTGTGGTGCCCTGCTGGAGCGGATGCCGGAGGTGGACAAGGCCATCCCGATGCCGCTTGGCCACGGCGACTTCAAGCTGGGAGCCCGCCGTCGGCTCGGCAAGCAGCTGGCGGCCGAAAAGTACGATCAGGCCATCATCCAGCCCAACTCCATGAAGTCGGCGCTGATCCCCTGGTTTGCCCGCATCCCGGTGCGCACCGGCTGGAAAGGCGAGCACCGCTTTGGCCTGCTCAACGACATGCGCAGCAACAAGTCCGCCTTTCCGCTGATGGTGGAGGCCTACCTGGCACTGGCCTATCCCAAGGCGCAGATGAAGAGCCGGGCCGACATCCCGACCATCCCCCAGCCGGCCCTCAACGTCGATCTCGTCAACCAGGAGAAGGCGCTGGCGCGGCTCGGGCTGGATCGCGCCCGCCCGGTGCTGGTGCTCTGCCCGGGGGCCGAGTTCGGCCCGGCCAAGCGCTGGCCGGAGGGCCACTACGCCGTGGTGGCACAAAAGCACCTCGACGAGGGCTGGCAGGTGTGGATCTTCGGCTCCGGCAAGGACGCGGCGGTGGCCAACACCATCCGCGATCGGATCAATCCGCTGTCGCGCCCCAACTGCCACGTGCTGGCGGGCAAGACCAGCCTGTACGAGGCGATCGACCTGATGGCGCTGGCCGGACGGGTGATCGCCAACGACTCCGGCCTGATGCACGTCGCCGCCGCCCTCAACCGGCCGCTGATCGGGGTCTATGGCTCCACCTCGCCGCTCTACACCCCGCCGCTGGCGGACCGGGTCGAGATCGTCCACACCGACATCGAGTGCCGCCCCTGCTTCAAGCGCACCTGCAAGTTCGGTCACCTCAAGTGCCTGATCGAGCTGATGCCGGAGCAGGTCATCGAGGCCGGCCGCCGGCTGGAGTGCAGCGAGACGCCGGCCCCGCCGCTGGCGCCCGGCGAACCGCCCCGTTTTGTCGCCGAGCCGGGCAAGCGCGGGGAGCAGCACTAGCATGGGCTATCGGCTGCTCTACAACCTGCTGATCCACCTGGGGTTGCCGCTGGCGTTGCTGGCGCTCTACAAGCCGAAGAGGGGCAAACCGGGTTTTGGCAAGCGCTGGGCCGAGCACCTGGGGCTAACGCCCGCCACCGGGCAGGAGGCGCCGCTCTGGATCCATGCGGTGAGCGTGGGGGAGACGCTGGCCATCAGCCCCCTCATCCGCGCCCTCAAGGCCGAGCGGCCCGATCTGCCGGTCTTGCTCACCACCACCACCCGTACCGGCGCCGAGCAGGCCGCCAGGCTGGGGGATCTGGTGGAGCACCGCTACGCGCCGCTCGACTACCCCTGGGCGGTGGCTGCGTTCCTCAAGGCCGTCAAACCGCGCGCGCTCTGGGTGATGGAAACCGAACTGTGGCCGAACTGGCTGGCCGCCTGCGAGGCGCGCCACCTGCCGGTGACCATCATCAATGCCCGCCTCTCGGAGCGATCCTGCCGGCGTTACGCCCGTTTTCAGGGCGCCTTCGATGCCCTCAGCCGGCCGCTGACCCACCTGCTCTGCCAGCACCAGGACGATGCGGATCGCTTCCATCGGCTGGGGTTGGGGCGCGAGCGGCTGGCGGTGACCGGCTCCATCAAGTTCGACATCCAGCTTGATGAGCAGGTGCAGGCCAAGGGCCGCGCCCTGCGCCAGCTGCTGGGGACGGATCGGCCGGTCTGGATCGCCGCCAGCACCCATCAGGGGGAAGATGAGCAGGTGCTGGCCGCCTTCGATCGGGTGCTTGCGGCGCAGCCGTCGGCCCTGCTGATCCTGGTGCCGCGCCACCCCGAGCGGTTCGAGCGGGTGGCGGCGCTGTGCACCCCCTACGGCTGCGTGCGGCGCACGGCGGGCAGTGTGGTGGGCGAGCGCGACAAGGTTTACCTGGGGGATACCATGGGCGAGCTGCCGCTGATGCTGGCGGCGGCCGATGTGGCCTTCGTCGGCGGCAGCCTGGTCAAGGTGGGCGGCCACAACCTGCTGGAGCCTGCTGCGCTCGGCAAACCCTGCCTGAGCGGCCCCGCCTACTTCAACTTCAGCGACATCACCCGCCAGCTGGTGGCCCAGGGTGGCGCCGCCGTGGTGGCCGATGCCGCCGAGCTGGGGGAGCAGGTGAGCAGTCTGCTGGCCGACGAGAGCCGGCGCCGGGAGATGGGCGAGCAGGCCCGCGCCGTGGTGCTGCGCAACCAGGGAGCGCTGGCGCGCACCCTGTCTCACTGCCTCGCCAGCCTGGAGAACGACTGAGTTGGGAGTGGTGGGCATAAAAAAACGGAGCGCTTCGCGCTCCGTTTTGCATTTCAGAGACCGGCTCAGCGCATGATAAGGCCAAGCAGGATCCCCACCACACCGAAGTCGGCATCGCTGAAGGTGGTGTTGGCAAAGCCGAGATCCCCCAGCACCGGCAGCAGGAACACCGGCAGGAAGGTGATCAGCAGGCCATTGGCGAAGGCCCCGAGGATGGCACCGCGACGGCCGCCGGTGGCATTGCCGAACACCCCGGCCGCCGCGCCGACGAAGAAGTGCGGCACCACGCCCGGAATGATGACGGTGAGCCCCAGCAGATAGAGCAGCACCATGCCCACCAGCCCGGCGGCAAAGCTCGACAGGAAGCCGATCAGTACCGCATTGGGGGCGTAGGGGAAGACGATGGGGCAGTCCAGCGCCGGCTTGGCGTTGGGCACCAGCTTGTCGGAGATCCCCTTGAAGGCCGGCACGATTTCGGCGATGACCATCCGTACCCCCTGCAGGATCACGTAGACCCCGGCGGCGAAGGTGATGGACTGCATCAGGGAGAACATGAACCAGTGCTTGCCCTTGGCGACTTCCGAGACGTAATCCGCACCGGCAAACAGAGAGGTGATAAGGAAGATGATGCCCATGGTGAAGGAGATGGCCACCGGGGTATCGCGCAGGAACAGCAGGCTCTTGGGCACCTGCACCTCTTCGCTGCTGTGGGCCTTGTTGCCGAACTTGGCGCCGATCCAGCCGGCCAGCACGTAGGAGCAGGTGGAGAAGTGGCCGAGTGCCACGTCATCGGAGCCGGTGATCTGCTTCATGTAGGGGTGGGCGAGGGCCGGGAACAGCACCATGGTCACGCCGACCACCAAGCTGCCCACCGCGATGAGCGGGATACCGCTCATGCCGCCGGCGGAGAGGATGGCCGCCACCATCATGGACATGAACAGGGTGTGGTGACCGGTCAGGAAGATGAATTTCCACGGGGTGAGCCGGGCGATCAGGATGTTCACCAGCATGGCGAAGAACATGATCATCGCCATCTCCTTGCCGAACGACTGCTGGGCGATGGAGACGATGGCCTCGTTGTTGGGTACCACCCCCTTGATGCCGAAGGCATGCTGGAAGATGGTGGCGAAGTCGCCCAGCGAGTTCACCACCAGGGTGGCGCCGGCCCCCAGGATGACGAAGCCCATGATGGTCTTGACCGTGCCCTTGATGCACTCGGTCACCGGTTTCTTCTGGGCGATCAGGCCGATGAGGGCGATCAGGCCAACCAGCACGGCCGGCTCCGACAGCACGTCAAACATCAGAAAATTGAAAAATTCCATGGTCAGCTCCAAGCAGATGGAAGCGGCGGCTCACCGGCCGCCCAGACAGTCGCAAAGGGGTTAGAGTGCGCCCAGCTCACGCAGGGCGATGGCGAGTTTTTCTTTCATGGCGGTCTTGTCGACCATGTTGTCCAGGGATACCAGCCGGCCGTCGACCCCCATGCTGACCAGCTGTTCGGCGATGTCGCGGGTGGCGACAAAGATCTCGGCGCTCTCGCTGCCGGCGGAGGCGAGATCCCGGTGATCCACCTCGGCCGTCACGGCCAGCTCCTTGAGAATGCTCTTGATGCTCATCTCCATCATCAGGCTGGTGCCCAGGCCGTGTCCGCATACAACCAGAATCTTCATGTTCTCTTCCTCTGTCGGGCGCAGGGCGCCACTCAATAACGCGCCAGGATGCGCAGGATGTCGTCTTTGCTGGTGGCCGCCATGATGGCCGCCACGTCTTCTTCATTCATGAACAGCTCGGCCAGCTGGGCGATGGTCTCCACGTGGGAGTTGCTGTCGCTGGCGGCCAGGGTTACCAGCAGCCGGACCGGGTCGTTGCCCTCGGAGCCGAAGTTGACCCCCTCCTTCAGCACGGTCAGCGCCAGTCCCAGCCGGTTGACGCCGTCTTCCGGGCGGGCGTGAGGCATGGCCAGGCCCGGGCCCAGCACGTAGTAGGGGCCGAGCTCCTCGTGGGAGCGATAGAGCGCCGCCACATAGGAGGGCTCGATGGTGCCGTTGGCCAGCAGGGGGGCGGTGGCCAGCTCGATGGCGTGACGCCAGTCGCGGGCGCCCGCTTCGATGGAAATGACCTCCTCGGTCAGCAATTGGGTCAGCATGGCAGTGTCCGGGCTGGATAAGATGGCGCCAATCTAGCGATCTTGCCGGCTGATAACTGTGAGCCTGATCGCGAAAGTTAGCGCTACCAGATAGCGCTAACATCGATCTGTGATAGCGCTATCATTTCTCTCACAGAAGGGATTCATCCTGCCCCTTGTCGGCCTCAAAGGGGGTAAAATCCGGTTTGAGCAAATAGTCAGTGCCCCGCTTTTGCCTTAAAGTGAGCACCCGTATGCCGAGGAAGGGAAAGGATGTCAGAAGCGAAGAAACGCCGTAGCACGGGTCGGGTGACCCTCAACGATGTGGCCCAGCTGGCCGGCGTGGGGGCCATGACGGTGTCGCGCGCCCTGCGTACCCCAGAGCTGGTATCCGACAAGATGCGCGAGCGCATCGAGGCGGCGGTGGATGAACTCGGCTATATCCCCAACCGGGCGGCGGGGGCGCTGGCATCCGCCACCTCCCAGACCATAGTGGTGATCGTGCCCAGCCTGACCGACTGCGGCTGCGGCGAGGTGATCGCCGGGCTGCAGCAGAGCCTGCGCCGGGAGGGTTACCAGATCATGCTGGGGGATGCCCAGCACCTGAAACAGCAGGAAGAGAGCCTGCTGACCAGCTTTCTGCAGCACAATCCGGCGGCCGTGGTGCTGTTTGGCAGCGATCCCGGCGAGACCATCCGCCAGCGGCTGAAGGCGGCTCGCCTGCCGGTGGTGGAGGTGGGGGCCATGGCCCGCAGCCCCATCGACATGAACGTCGGGGTCTCCAACTTCGATGCCGGCTATCAGCTGACCCGCCACCTCATCGAGCGCGGCTACCGCAACATCGGCTTTCTCTGCGCCCGCCAGGAGCAGTGGATGCTGCAGCAGCGCATGCAGGGCTGGCAGAAGGCACTACTGGACAACTACCTCTCCCCCGACGCCATCATCAACACCTCGGAGCGACCCAGCTTCAGCACCGGGGCGGCCATGCTGGGGGAGTTCCTGCTGCGCTGGCCCGAGCTGGATGCGCTGGTCTGCGTCAACGACGAGCTGGCGGCCGGGGTACTGTTCGAATGCCAGCGTCGCCACCTGAATGTGCCGGGCAAGCTCGCCATCGCCGGTTTCGACGATCTGGACGTGGCGCGCGCCTGCTACCCGGCCCTCACCTCGGTCCGCATCCCCTATCAGCGGATGGGGCAGGAGGCAGCCGATCTCATCTTGCGTCAGCTGGCCGGTGAACCCGTCATGGGCTCGGCGCTGACCCTCGACTTCCAGCTGCAGAAGCGGCAAAGCAGCTGACCCTTTTCACACTCATCAAAGAGGCAACCATGTTCAAGGCTCTGTTACTGGAAAACCAAGAAGGCAAGACGGTACCGACCCTCACCCGGCTGGGCGAGAGCCAGCTGCCGGAAGGCGAAGTGCGGGTGGCGGTGAGTTACAGCTCCATCAACTACAAGGACGGGCTGGCCATCACCGGCAAGGGCAAGATAGTGCGCCAGTGGCCGCTGGTGCCCGGCATCGACTTCGCCGGTACCGTGCTCGAGTCTGCCGATGAGCGTTATCAGCCGGGCGACAAAGTAGTGTTGACCGGCTGGGGTGTGGGGGAAGGGCACTGGGGCGGCATGGCCGAACAGGCGCGGGTCAAGGCCGACTGGCTGGTGCCGCTGCCGGCCGGGCTGGATGAGCGCCAGGCCATGTGCATCGGCACCGCCGGCCTGACCGCCATGCTCTGCGTGCTGGCGCTGGAAGAGGCGGGAGTGACCCCGCAGAGCGGCGAGATCCTGGTGACCGGCGCCGCCGGCGGGGTGGGCTCCACTGCGGTCGCACTGCTGGCCGCGCTGGGGTATCAGGTGGCGGCGCTGACCGGTCGTCCCGAGGAGCAGGGCGAGATGCTGACCGCGCTCGGTGCCAGCCGCATCGTGCCGCGCAGCGAGCTGCTGGAGCCTGCCAAGCCGCTCGAGAAGCAGCTGTGGGCCGGGGCGATCGACAGTGTCGGCAGTCAGGTGCTGGCCAAGCTGCTGGCCCAGATGAACTACGGCGGCGCCGTGGCGGCCTGCGGTCTGGCGGGCGGTTTCGATCTGCCCACCAGCGTGATGCCTTTCATCCTGCGCAACGTGCGGTTGCAAGGGGTCGACTCGGTGATGTGCCCGCTGGCACGTCGCCAGCTGGCCTGGCTGCGACTGGCCCGGGATCTGCCCGCCAGCTTCTTCGCGCAGGCGGTGACCGAGATTGGACTGGAGCAGGTGGTGGAGGCCGCCGAGGCCATCACCCAGGGCAAGATTGCTGGCCGCACCCTGGTCAAACTTTGAACTCCCGCTGACTGGCGAGCCCCATTTTTCTGGATAGACTTTGAGTGCGGGTGCACTATCCAAGGAGAATGAGCATGGGTGGACACAAGCCGGATTACGACCTCGACGACGAGTGGGAACCGGAATCCTGGGAGGACGAGCTGGATGAATGGGAAGACGAGAGCTGGCAGGACGATGACCCTCTCGACGACCAGTAATCCGCGTATTGAATACACAGGCGGGCCTCGGGCCCGCCTGTTTTTTTGGGCGGCTCACAGGAATGGGGACGGGCACTTGGAGGCCGGCGGCGGGCTGGCTAGAATGAACTGCCCAAACGACACTCAAGGATGATTATGCGACTCTCGGTGATAGTGTTTGCCGCCCTGCTTGGGGGCTGTGCCTCCCACTCGGATGATCCGTGCGAGAAGGTATGGAGCGAGGTGGGGGAGGCGGATGGCAAGCTGGGCCTCACCGCCGAGCGGGTCGAGTTCCATCAGGCCCAGTGCGGCGAGAAGGTGAATGCCGAGCTGTGGAAACAGGGACACCAGAAAGGGCTGGCCTGGTACTGCCGACCGGAACATCTCTATCTGGCGGGCCGTTCCGGCGAGGAGTACCGCGGGGTCTGCCCCAACGACGTCCAGGCACGCCGGCTGTTCGAGCAGGGGCGCCAGGGCTGGACCGATCAATAGCCGGTCAGGCTTCTTTCTCTTTCAACCGCAGCGGCTGACACAGATAGCTCTTGTCGTTGGCGCTGCGGGCACACTTGCCGCAGACGAACTTGGGTTTGCGCACGATTTTGCGCAGGGTCTTGAGATCGGCCGGGATCTCGCTGCGACGCCATTCACACAGGGTCTTGTTGCCCATTCCGACTACCTCGACAACTCAGTGGGCCCTAGTGTAATCAATTTTCATTTCTAAAACAGCGAGCGGGCCCAGATGATCGCATGGCCCGCTCGTGATGAGGGGACCTTACTGATAGAGGAATTTGGTGAAGATGAGCTCGCGTATCGCCTTCTTGCCGCTCTCTTTCACCAGCAGCTCGTTGGCCCGGGTCTCGCACTCCTTGCGCAGGTCTTCACGGCTGACCAGGGACTTGATCTGATCGGCGGTCTTGCTGCCCATCAGGCGGATGATGGCGTCGCGGATCAGGGGGTCATGCTGCTCCAGCAGCTTGAGGTCGGCCTCGTTCTCGGCCATCAGCTCCACCGTCACCCGGACGTAGCCGAGGGTTTTACCGTCGCTCAGGTAGTTGGTGATGATGTCGGGATCCAGCAGGTGGTAGAGGAATCCCGGCTTGGCCGCCGCCGCTTCTCCTTCTGCGGGTGCTTCCCCCCCTTCGGAGGCATAGGCCTGGAGTGCACCGCAGCTCAGCAACAACACCAGCAGAAATTTGAATAGCTTCATATGGATGGCTCATCAGCAAGAGATACCCCATTTTTGATGTTGCCATCGGGGCCGTCAAGCACGGATGTTCTTACAATTCTCGATTGATTTACGGATAATAAACCGGATTTTAACCTGATAACGGAAATCTCCGGATGGTGAAGCTGTGAAGTCCGAGTTGACTGTTCCCCTTGTCCGGCTGGAGCCCTGGCGGACTCCCGCGCAGTGCGAGCCGCCCGAGGCCTTGCTGCCCTGGTTGCTGGAGGCGGACTCCATGACCCGGCGCCTGCGCCGCCACAATCACCACTTTTCGGTGCAACTGCTCGGCAACCGCAGCGTCCCCCTCGATGCCGACGAGCAGCAGCTGGTGGCCGCCGATCACCCGGCAGGTCTGTGCCGCGAGGTGATCCTGCACGGTGATCGGGGGCCGGCCCTGCTGGGCTGGACCCTGTTCGCCGAGGCCGCCTTGCCTGACAGCGGCTTGCGCGAGCTGGGCGAGCAGCCTCTGGGTGAGCGTATCTTCGGTGACGAGCCTGCCCGGCGCGATCACCTGCAACTGGCCTGTTTCGAGATTGCGAGCAATCCCTGGTGCCCGGCCGGCATCGTGTGGGGACGCCGTTCCCGTCTGTTTCTGGGGCAATGGCCACTGCTGGTCCATGAACTCTTCTTGCCCTCTCTGTCATGCAACAAGGAGCTGGAGTGAATCTGTTAACCAAGGAGCGGGGACTGGCCTACGTGCAGTTGGCTCGCATCGACAAGCCCATCGGTACCCTGCTGCTGCTGTGGCCGACCCTGTGGGCGCTCTGGCTGGCGGCCGATGGCCTGCCGGATCTCTGGACCCTGCTGGTGTTCGTGGTGGGGGTGTTTCTGATGCGCTCCGCCGGTTGCGTCATCAATGACTATGCGGATCGCAACTTCGACGGTCACGTGAAGCGTACCGCCGGCCGACCGCTGCCCATGGGCAAGGTCAAGCCACGGGAGGTACTGGCGCTGTTCGCCGTGCTGGCGCTCATCTCGTTCGCCCTGGTGCTGACCATGAACCCGCTCACCATAGGCCTGTCGTTTGCGGCCCTGCTGCTGGCGGTCTGCTACCCCTTTATGAAGCGCTACATCCAGATCCCCCAGCTGGTGCTCGGCATGGCCTTCTCCTGGTCCATTCCCATGGCCTACGCGGCCCAGGCCAACGCCCTGCCGGCCGTGGCCTGGCTGGTGTTTCTCGCCAACCTGCTGTGGACCATCGCCTACGACACCGAGTACGCCATGGTGGACCGGGACGACGACCTCAAGCTCGGTCTCAAGTCGAGTGCCATCCTGTTCGGCCGCCACGACAAGCGGATCATCGGCGCGCTTCAGCTGCTGACCCTGCTGATCCTGCTGCTGGTGGGCCAGCTGAGCGAGCTGGGATCCAGCTACTACTGGTCGCTGCTGGCGGCGGCGGCGCTGTTCGTCTATCAGCAGCGGCTGATCCGGGAGCGGGCGCGGGAAGGATGCTTCCAGGCGTTCCTCAACAACAACTACGTGGGGGCGCTGATCTTCGCCGGGGTGGTGATCAGCTACCTGTGAACTCGTTTTCCCCAATGAAAAAGGCCGCGACATGCGGCCTTTTTCATTGGTGTGTACCTGCTCAGGTCCGGTTGCCCGCCTGAATGGTACGGCGGATCTTGGTGCTGAGCAGTGGCACTATGTTGTCGGCCAGCGCCTGGAAGCGGCCTAGATCCGGCTTGCAGCCCGGATCCAGATAGCCTTCGCTGCGCAGGGTGTGGATCAGGGTGCTGAACAGCTTCTGGTCGAAGAACTCGGGGGCGTTGATGCCGTGCAGGGTGCCGAGGCGCTCCGCCATCATCAGGCCGTCCGCTTCCAGCTGCTCCGCCTCGATACGGGGCTGGGCCAGCACCCGGGTCAGCACGATGGCGTAGCGCTGCAGGGTCTCCTGGATGCTCTCGGCCAGGAGCAACAGGCGGGTCTGGTTGACCGGATTGACCCAGAAGCCGCCGTCGCGGGCCTCGATCAGCTGCTGGCGCTGCAGTTCGGCCAGCAGGGCATCGATCAGCTCTGGCAGCTCATCCTCTTCGTAGCGCAGGAACAGCTCGGTCTTGAGCAGCGGGTAGATGTCGATGCAGCGGGCGACGATCTCGCTGCGGGAGATCCCCTCGCAACGCTCGATCAGGGCCGCCACCAGCGAGGGCATGGCGAACAGGTGCAGTATGTTGTTGCGGTAGTAGGTCAGCAGGATCGCCTGATAGCGGTCCAGGCTGATGATCTGCCCCAGCTTGTCCTCGCTCACCTCGAACTTGTTGAGCTCCATCGCCTGATCCAGCAGGGTCTTGGCATCCTCGGCCGGCATGGTGCTGTGCGGGCTGTAGGGCACCTGCTTGAGCAGGTCCAGATAGGTGTTGAGCTGGGCCTGCAGTTCGTCGCGGGTGAGGGCATGGCGTTCGGCGGCCAGCAGCGCCAGCGCGCTCAGGGTCAGGCCGTTGACGGCGGCGGCGCCGTTGATACGGGTCATCAGCAGCTCGGCCAGCTGGTTGACGGTGCCCGCCATCCACTCGGGGCGCTCCTCCTCGCCGATGTGCTCCTTCCAGGTCGGCACGTGTTCGTTGAGGTAGCTGTTGAGGGTCAGCGGCTCGCCGAAGTTGACGAAGCCGCGGCCGTAGTTGCGCAGCTTGCGCAGGATGCCGAGCACCTGCAGGAAGCTCTCCTTCTCCTTGCGGCTGCCCTTGAGCTCGTTGTGGTAGGTGTTCACCTCCATCACGTGCTCATAACCCAGGTAGACGGGGACGAAGGTGAGCGGCCGATCGAGCCCGCGCATCATGGCCTGCAGGGTCATAGCCAGCATGCCGGTCTTGGGTGGCAGCAGGCGACCGGTACGCGAACGACCGCCCTCGGTGAAGAACTCCACCGAGTAGCCCTTGGCAAACAGCAGGTTCAGGTATTCCCGGAATACCGTGCTGTAGAGCGGGTTGCCCTTGAAGGTGCGGCGGATGAAGAAGGCGCCGCCGTGGCGGAAGATCGGGCCCGCCGGCCAGAAGTTGAGGTTGATGCCGGCCGCGATGTGGGGCGGCACCATGCCCTGGTGATAGATGACGTAGGAGAGCAGCAGGTAGTCCATGTGGCTTCGATGGCAGGGCACGTAGACGATCTCGTGACCCTCCTGGGCTAGCTGGCGCACCTTCTCGGCGCCGTTGACCGACAGGCCGCGATAGAGCTTGTTCCACAGCCAGCCGAGGAAGCTCTCGCCGAGGCGGATCAACCGGTAGGAGAAGTTGGAGGCGATCTCGTCCATGTAGCCGTGAGCCCGTTTCTGGGCTTTATCGAGGCTGATCCCCTCGCGCTGGGCCTCCTCCTCGATGGCCTGCTGGATCACGCCAGAGTCGAGCAGTTGCTTGAACAGCAGGTTGCGGTTGGGCAGCTTGGGCCCGGTGGCGGCCAGCTGCTGGCGGCTGAAGTGGGTGCGAGCCACCCGCGCCAGCTTGTGGGCGATGGCCTCGTCGGTGCCGTGCTTGTCCGCCATGTAGCGCAGGGAGAGCGGCGGAGAGAAGCGCACCAGGTTCTCGCGTCCTTTCAGGATCACGATCAGCGCCTTCTTCAGGCGGTTCGGTGCCAGGCTGCTGATGATGTTCCAGCCGGAGGCCTCCTCGCCTTCCCGACCCGGGGCACGGCCCCAGAACAGGGTGACGGGCACCACCTGGATGTCCAGCGCCGGATCCTGCTTGTGCAAATCCAGCAACTGGTGGAACTCCTGCAGGAAGGGGAGCGGCTTGCTGCGCTTGCCGAACAGGGGAGGCGGACGATCAAGACAGACATAGCGCGGCAGCAGCTGGCCGTTCAGCTCCAGCGGCGTGAAGGGGCCGGGCAGACCGAGATCCTCGCAGCACTGCTGCAGGGTCATCAGGTCGGTGATCGAGCTGGTCTTCAGGGCATAGACGATGGGTCTGGCCGGATCCAGCTTGAGTTCCGTGATGGGGTTTTCCGGCAGGCTCTTGTGATTGACCAAGCCGCTGACCGGCCATTGCAAGATGGCTCTGGAAATCTTCTGTCCAAGGGACATGTGCGTCTGCTCTCCAAAAAAATGCGGCGTGAGCATAGCAAATCACCGACTGCTTGTCGCCGAGAGGTACGATGAGTCGGCTGCGCGGGATCAAAACCATGGCAAATGAAATGAACAGAGGGGCGCGACAAATGTCAGCTGCGGCTTGCCTTGGCCACTGCACTGTATATACTGCCAGTGTGCTGTATAAAAAGACAGGTGCCCATGCTATGAAACCCCTTACTCCCCGCCAGGCCGAAGTGCTGGAGTTGATCAAGGCGAACATGAACGAGACCGGCATGCCGCCGACTCGCGCCGAGATTGCCCAGAAGCTTGGTTTCAAGTCGGCCAACGCGGCCGAGGAACATCTGAAGGCCCTGGCCAAAAAGGGGGTCATCGAGATCATGCCGGGCACGTCCCGCGGCATCCGCCTGCTGCTTGAAGAGGAAGAGCAGCTGGAAGAGAGCGGTCTGCCGCTGATCGGCAAGGTGGCTGCCGGCGAGCCCATCCTGGCCCAGGAACACATCGAGAGCCACTACCAGGTGGATCCCGCCCTGTTCCACCCGCGGGCAGACTTCCTGCTGCGGGTGCAGGGCATGAGCATGAAGAACATCGGCATTCTGGATGGCGACCTGCTGGCGGTGCACAAGACCCAGGATGTACGCAACGGTCAGGTGGTGGTGGCGCGGCTCGACGAAGATGTCACCGTCAAACGCTTCCAGCGCAAGGGCAGCCAGGTGTGGCTGCTGCCGGAGAATGAAGAGCTCTCCCCCATCGAGGTGGATCTCGCCAGCCAGCACCTTACCATCGAGGGGCTGGCGGTCGGCGTCATTCGCAACGCCGACTGGATGTAATCCGTGCCAACAGGGCCTCCCATGGGAGGCCCTGTTGTTTCTGCGCTCCTTTCCCCGTGATTTCAATCAGATCCTGATACCCGGCACTTTTGTCTGCGGGCGCTCGCCGCAGGCGATTCATTTCAGATATATCATTTGGTAAGGCTGGCTCACTGGCGTGAGCCGCCCCCCGATGCTCGGCAAGACGCGCAGCTTCGCGTCGCTGGTGGCAGGAACCCCGAGGGCAGCAGGGAATAACAAGCGCTTCGCGCCCGGTGCAGGCAGCATGTGTGCCTCGTCCGGGGGCAGAGGCGTCAGCGGGATAGAAGGGAGAGTGGCCAGCAGGGCGCCGGCAGTCGGCACAACAGCGGCACACTCGCGCAGTCGACACGCGGCAGTCATCGGGTCGCCCCTTGCGGTGGTGGACGGTGCCGGTCGACGTGACCTGTTGATCAAGGAGGACAGGTATGGCTTCAAGCTCGCCATGGGATCCGGGTCTGGCATCGCCCGTTTCTTCCATCACCCGTTTCATCAAGGGTAACCGGATGACCCGTTTCTACGCGCTCTGGGTGCACCACAAGGGCGCCTGCTGGACCATCTGGCTGGGGTGCCCGAAGGACAAGATTGTCCGCCTGGTGCGCCTGTTTCACAGCCATCACGAGCAGGGGTTGGCTGATGATCTCTGGACCGCCCCTGTCATCCCGCTGCGCGCCTCGAGCCGCCGCCTGCACGAGCGGCGCCGACAACAACCCTGACCCCGTTAACAGCCCCACCTCCCGGTGGGGCTGTCGTTTTGGGCGATCCGGCGTCGCTTTGCAGACCCTGGCGTCATCTTCTGACCAAAGTTGGCCAGCGAACGGGCAACCGTGACAAGGGAGTGACCGGCCCGGTGCTCACTGGGTTACAATAACCCTTTCATTCTGGCCCGGCTGGCGGGCGTGTCGACGTAAAGGGTTTGTTTTTTATGGTGAAACCACGTTACCCCTTGCTGTTTCTGCTGCTGGTCGGGGGCATGATGGGCGGTTTTTACTGGAGCCAGCCCTCCCTGCCCGAGCACGCCGACTACTACCCGGCGGGGCGGGACATCAATCCGTTTGCCTTCACCGATCAGGATGGCCAGCCCTTCGTGCCGGCCAGCCTGACCGGCCACTGGACCTTCCTGTTCGTCGGCTACACCTTCTGCCCCGACATCTGCCCGACCACCCTGGCGGATCTGCGTTCCGTCTATCCCGAGCTGAAAAAAATAGCTCCGAGCAGCCAGGTGGTGTTCATCTCGGCGGATCCGCAGCGGGACGACGTGGCCCGCCTCAAGACCTATACCGCCTTCTTCAACCCGGAGTTCAAGGCGGCGACCGGCCCTCACGACAAGCTGTTTCCCTTCGTGCGCAATCTGGGGCTCATCTACTCCATCGCCGATCAGGGGGAGAAGGATTACCTGATTGACCACTCCGCCTCCATCGTGCTGATCAATCCGGCCGGCAAACTGGAAGCCGTGTTTCGCCCCCGTCTGAGCGAGGACGGGGTGCCCAGGGTGGTGATGGCGAGCATGGTGTCGGACTTTGCCAGGATAGTGCGGCTGGATGGCGAATAGTGATGAGCAACGGACATCCTCCGGCATGCTGACCCCCGTCTGGTGGCGAGACGGGCGCCGCCATCGCGCCGTGTTTGCCCTCGCCCTGCCCATGGTCTTCTCCAATGTCACCACTCCGCTGCTGGGGCTGGTGGATACCTGGGTGATCGGTCATCTCGGCCAGGCCTGGTTCCTCGGCGGCGTGTCGGTCGGCGCCACCCTCATCAACCTGCTGTTCTGGCTGCTCGGCTTCCTGCGGATGTCCACCACCGGCCTGACCGCCCAGGCCCATGGCGCGAGCAGCCCGGCCGGCCAGCTCGATACCCTGGCCAGGGCGCTGGGGCTCGCCATCGCACTGGGGCTGGCGTTGTTGCTGCTGTTGCTGCCGTTGCTCCCCACCCTCATCGCCCTCAGCGGCGGCTCCACCGAGGTGCAGCACTATGCCGCCGAGTACGTCTCGGTACGGATCTGGAGCGCCCCGGCGGCGCTCTGCAACCTGGTGATCATGGGCTGGTTGCTGGGCATGCAGGATGCGCGCAGCCCCATGCTGCTGCTGATCTTCACCAACCTGGTCAACATGGGGCTCGATGCCTGGTTCGTGCTGGGGCTGGGCTGGCAGGTGAAGGGGGTGGCTGGCGCTTCGCTGTTGGCGGACTACAGCGCGCTCGGATTGGGACTCTGGCTGGTGAGCCGTCACCTGAGCCGGCTGGCGCCGACGGCATGGCAGGGAGCCTGGCAGCGCTGGTGCCAGTGGCCCGCGTTGCTGCGACTGCTGGCCCTGAACCGGGACATCTTCATCCGCTCCCTCTGCCTGCAGCTCTGTTTCGCCTTCATGACCCTGCAGGGGGCCAGGCTGGGAGACGTGGCGGTGGCCGCCAATGCGGTGCTGCTCAACTTCCTGATGCTCATCTCCTACGGGCTGGACGGCTTCGCCTATGCGGTGGAGGCCATGGTGGGCCGCGCCATCGGGCGGCGGGATCGGCAGGGACTGCGGGAGGCCATCGGCCTCAACCTCGGCTGGGCGCTGCTGATTGCGCTGGGCTTCAGCCTGCTGTTTGCTGTGGAGGGCAGCCAGCTGATCGCACACATCACCGATCTGCCGGCGGTGATCGCCGCGGCCAACGCGCAGCTGCCCTGGCTTATCGCCATGCCGTTGCTGGCGGTCTGGTGTTTCCTGCTGGACGGGGTCTTCATCGGGGCGACCCGGGCCCGGGAGATGCGCAACAGCATGCTGGTGGCGGCCCTCGGCGGTTTCTTCCCGGTCTGGTGGCTCTGTCAGGGCTGGGGCGTGGCGGCCTTGTGGGCCGCGATGGCGGCCCTGATGGCGGGGCGGGGACTGACGCTGGGCTGGCTCTGCTGGCAGCTGGAGCGCGATGGTCGGCTGCTCCACTCACCCCATGGGGCGGGGGAGGCGCAGCAGGCCTCCTCCTGAGCCCGCTATCTAGCCAGGCTGATCCGGTTCAGACCTGCAGCGAGCCCGGGTAGCCCAGCTGGCGCCAGCTTTCGTAGACGAATACCGCCACCGCGTTGGAGAGATTCATGCTGCGACTCTGGGGCAGCATGGGAATGCGCAGCCGCTGCTCGAACGGCAGGCTCTCGATGATCTCGATGGGCAGGCCGCGGCTCTCGGGCCCGAACAACAGGGCGTCCCCGGCGGCAAACTGCACTGCCGAATGGGCGGTGCGCCCCTTGGTGGTACAGGCAAATACCCGCGTCGGCGCTACCGCCGCCAGGAAGGCCTCGAAGTTCGGCCAGCGCTTCACCTCGGCGAACTCGTGATAGTCGAGCCCCGCCCGTTTCACCCGCTTGTCATCCCACTCGAACCCCAGCGGCTCTATCAGGTGCAGCCGATAGCCGGTGTTGGCGCAGAGGCGGATGATGTTGCCGGTGTTGGGCGGAATTTCCGGTTGGTAGAGCACGATGTCGAGCATGACGGCGTCCTAATGGGGCGAAAAGGGCGCCAGCATACCCAGCGCCCGGGCGGATGAAAAGGGCCTGCTCAGCCGATGGGCAGGCGGATGGTGATGGTCAGCCCGGCCGGGTGGTTGCTGCTGGCGCGGATGGTGCCGCCGTGGCGCAGGATGGCCTCCGCGGCGATGGCCAGCCCCAATCCGGTGCCGCCGGTCTTGGCGTTGCGGGCGTCATCCACCCGGAAGAAGGGCAGGAACAGCTGCGGCTGCTGCTCCACCGGTACGCCTGGGCCGTCGTCGCGGATGGTCATCACCCACTCCCGACCCTCCCGGTACCAGTCCACCTTGATGAACTCGCGGGCATATTTGAGCGCGTTGCGCAGCGGGTTTTCCAGCGCCCGGGCCAGCAGATCGGGCCACATCCGCAGGGAGTCGGTGGGCAGCGGCGGCAGCCGGAGCTGCTTGCCGCTCTGGTTTGCCTCGAACATGGCGTCGTCCAGGATGGGTTCCAGCAGATCGGCCAGCGGCATCACCACCGGCGCCTCCACATGTTGTTGCACCCGCGACAGATCGAGCAGGTCGCCGATCAGCTTGTCGAGCCGGCCTATCTCCGATTCGATCCGGGCCAGCTCGTTGCTATCCCCCTGCTTGCGGCGGATCAGTGCCTGCGCCAGCTGGATGCGGGTGAGCGGGCTGCGCAGCTCGTGGGAGATGTCGGAGAGCAGCTGTTTCTGCTTCTGGATCATGTTCTTGAGGGTATCGACCATGTGGCTGACGTGATCCGCCAGCTGGCCTATCTCGTCCCGCCGCCCCAGGTTGGGGATCTGCGCCTCCAGATTGCCCTCCGCCAGTTGGGAGACCGACTGCTGCAGCTGCAGGATGGGGCGGGTCAGTCGCCAGGCCAGCAGCAGGCAGAGCGGGGTGCTGACCAGCATGGCGATGCCGAGGATCTGGATTGGATGATCCAGGATCTGGATGAACAGGAACAGATAGGAGTTCTCGACGTTGAGGCCGAAGTAGACGTGGTAGATCTGGCCGCGATGCTCCATCTGGAAGGGGCCGGCGATGGCCCGCTTGTGCTCGCTGCCCAGCATGGGCTTGGCCGGGTTGTCCGAATCGAGCATGAAACGGACCACGAACTTGCTCAGGCGGGTGCTGGACTGCATCTGCCCCTTGGCATCGCGCAGGTAGATGTTGTCTACCGGCAGCAGGCCAGCTGCGTCGATGGCCTGGGCCAGATCGAAATCCTGAGTGGGATCCGCCCCCTTCTGCAGCGCCTTCAGATTGTTGTTGAGACGGGCGATCTCGTGGGCCGGCAGCGGGATGATGTTGCGGGGATCCAGGGTCGGCAGGATCACCACGGCGGCCACCACCAGCAACAGCATGAACCAGAACCAGAGGAAGATCTGGGTGGAGAGACCGTTGAAGGTGCGGGCCGTTCTCATGCCTGTTCCAGCCACAGGTAGCCACGGCCGCGCACCGTCTTGAAGCGGGGCTGGCCGTCGGTGCGCTCAGGCAGCTTCTTGCGCAGGTTGCTCAGGTGCATGTCGATGGCGCGGTCGAAGGGTTCCAGCTTCTTGCCCAGCACCAGCTCGGAGAGCTGGCTCTTGCTGACGATCTGGCCTGGATTGCGCAACAGGCACTCCAGCAGGCCGAATTCGGTGGCGGTCAGCTCCAGCAGATCGCCGTGGCAGCTGGCCTGCTGCAGACCGGGCTGCAGCACCAGATCCATGAAGCGCACCTCGTCCGAACTGCCGCCGCGCTGGGGCTGGCTGCCCTGGGTGCGGCGCAGGATGGCGCGCACCCGGGCCAGCAGCTCCCTGTCATCGAACGGCTTGGCCAGATAGTCATCGGCCCCGGCCTCCAGCCCGTTGACCCGATCCTGGCTGTCGCCGCGGGCGGTCAGCATCAGCACCGGGGTGTCGTGGGTCTTGCGCAGCCGGGTCAGCATGGCGAAGCCGTTGAGCTTGGGCATCATCACGTCCAGCAGGACCAGGTTGAAGTGCTGTTCGGCCAGCCGCTGCAACCCCTCTTCGCCATCCTCGGCGACGGTCACCTGGAAGCCTTCCAGGGTCAGAATTTCGGTGAGCAACTGGGTCAGCTCGAGATCGTCGTCGACCAGGAGTATTTTGTGCATCTGAAGTCATTCCGCTGATTTTTCGCGCCAGACTGGCGCAGGGGTCAGGGTATAATAGATTTTTAACCGCAAGAGGAAAGCCGGTTTTGAGCCATCAACAATATTCCCGCTGGGTGACGCTGGCCAGCATGGCCGCCGTCACCACCGCTACCCTGCTGATCACCGGCAAGCTGATCGCCTGGCTGATGACCGACTCCTCGAGCCTGCTGGCCTCCCTCACCGACTCCTTCATGGACGTGAGCGCCTCCATCATCAACCTGCTGGCCATTCGCTACGCCTTGTCACCGGCCGACGACGAGCATCGCTTCGGCCATGGCAAGGCGGAGTCGCTGGCCGGGCTGATCCAGTCAGCCTTCATCTCGGGCTCCGCGCTGCTGCTGGTGATGCACGGCATCTCCTCCCTGCTCAAACAGGCGCCGCTGGAGCGACTCGAAGCGGGTCTGTGGGTCAGCGGTGGCTCCATCGTGCTGACTCTGCTGCTGGTCAGCTTCCAGAGTTTCGTCATCCGCAAGACCAACAGCGTGGCCATCAAGGCCGACATGCTGCACTACCGCTCCGATCTGCTGCTCAACGGCGGCGTGCTGCTGGCACTGGTGCTGGCGGGGCAGGGCTGGTACTGGGCCGACGGCCTGTTTGCCATCCTGATCGGGCTGTTCCTGCTGTGGGGGGCGTTGCACATCGGTTATGAATCGGTGCAGGCACTGCTCGATCGTCAGTTGCCAGCCGAGGAACAAGCGAGAATAATGGCCCTCTGCTGTGCCGTCGAAGGTGTACACGGGGTGCATGATCTGCGCACCCGCCAGTCCGGTCCGACCCGCTTCGTGCAGTTGCATCTGGAACTGGACGATCAGCTCCCTCTGGTCAAGGCCCATCAGATTGCCGATGAAGCCGAACTGGCGGTTCGTCAGGCATTCGAGCGCATGGATGTCATCATCCACATGGACCCCATCTCCGTGGTGCATAAGGAACAGCAAGGCACTCCCTCAGAACAACAGTAGGCTGCAACATGGATGATCTGGTTGCCAGAACCTGGCAAAAAATTCAGCAAGAAGCGGCGAGCATGGCGACCGAAGAGCCCATGCTGGCCAGCTTCTTCCACTCCACCATTCTCAATCACAAGAACCTGCGTTCGGCCCTCAGCTTCCAGCTGGCCAACAAGCTCGACAGCGCCACCATGCCCGCCATCGCCCTGCGCGAGGTGATCGAGCTGGCTCTGCGCAGCGAACCCGAGCTGCTGACCATGGTCGCCGCCGACATCTGCGCGGTGCAGGAGCGCGATCCGGCGGTCGATCTCTTCTCCACCCCGCTGCTTTACCTGAAGGGATTCCACGCCCTGCAGGGCTACCGGGTCGCCAACTGGCTGTGGCGCCAGGGGCGTCGTTCGCTGGCGCTCTACCTGCAGAACCAGATCTCCGTGGTGTTCGGGGTGGACGTGCACCCGGCCGCCCGCATTGGCAAGGGCATCATGTTTGACCACGCTACCGGCATAGTGGTGGGCGAGACGGCGGTGATCGAGGACGATGTCTCCATCCTGCAGAGCGTCACCCTGGGCGGTACCGGCAAGGAGAGCGGCGATCGCCATCCCAAGATCCGGGAAGGGGTGATGATAGGGGCGGGCGCCAAGGTGCTCGGCAACATCGAAGTGGGCATGGGCGCCAAGATCGGCGCCGGCAGCGTGGTGATCAACCCGGTGCCGCCGCACACTACTGTGGCGGGCGTGCCCGCCAAGATCGTGGGCCGTCCGGAGTGCGAGAAGCCGTCGCTGGACATGGATCAGTGTCTCTGATCCCCTGACCGAGGCGAGTCGATGGCCAAGCGCTGGTCGGGTTATCTGATCTTGGGGATGTGGCTGCTCAACCTGCTGCACCTCTATCTGGGGTTCTCCCCCTGGCCGGCAGCCATCGCCGCCTGGGGAGCCTCCCTGCTCACCTGGCCCTGGCTGGTGGGGGCGGCACGCCGTCAGGCGCTGGCCCTGTACGGGGCGGCACTGGCCCTGCTGATCTTCTCCTGCTGGCAAGGCGCTAGCCTCCAGCCGGCGGACTGGCTGCTGCCCAACATCAACATGCTCACCATGTTTGCGGCGGTGAGCACCCTCAATCTCGCCACCTCGGGCCTGCTGACCGGCACCACCTCATGGCAAGGGCGCAAGGGGCTGTGGAGCACCATGGCCAGCCTCAACCTGCTGGGGGCCGTCATCAACCTCTCGGTGCTTTTCATCATCGGCGATCGGCTGGAACGGTGCGGCACCCTGGAGCGGCGTCAGGTACTGGTGCTGAGCCGGATCTTCTGTGCGGCGGCCTTCTGGTCACCCTTCTTCGTCGCCATGGCGGTGGCGCTCACCTATGCCCCCGGTCTGCAGCTGTCGCAGATCCTGCCGTTCGGGCTGCTGGCGACCCTGCTGGCGATGGGGTTGACCGCCTGGCAGGTTGAGCGGCTGGGGGTAGCGGACTTTGCCGGCTACCCGCTGCGGCTGCAGACCCTGGGGCTGCCGGTCGCCCTGGCCGGGCTGGTGCTGCTGATCAAGCAGATCTGGCCGGATCTCGGCATCCTGGCGGTGATCGCCCTGGTGGCGCCGCTGCTGGCGTTTGCCTTTATGCCGAGCACGGGGCGAGGCCCTGCCCTCAAGCGGCAGGTGGTGGAGCGCTTTCCCGCCATCGGCGGTCAGATTGTGCTGTTTCTGGGGGCCGGTCTACTGGCTGCCGGTATCAACAGCGCCTTGTCGGTGCTCGAGCTGGGCGGTGGCCACGGCTTGCCCTTCTTCCATCACTTCGGCTGGCTGGAGGCCTCGCTCACCCTGCTGCTGATCCTGCTGGTGGCCATTGTCGGAGTACACCCGCTCATCAGCATCTCCGGGCTGGCGCCGCTGCTGTGGCCACTGGCGCCGGATCCCAGCCTGCTCGGCATGACCTTTTTGCTGGGGTGGGGGCTGGCCACCGGCACCAGCCCGCTCTCCGGTTCCAACCTGGCGCTGGCCTCCCGTTACAACCTGAGTGCCGGGGCCATTTTGCGCGGCAACCTGCTCTACGGCCTGCTGATGTACGGGGTTGCCTGTCTGCTGCTGGGGGCCTATATCGCCCTGCACAGCTGAGGCGTCCGGTTGATGTGAATAGGGGAGCAGATCGGGCGCAATGGCGGCTTGTGCGGGCCCTGCCGTGGCCCCGGCGCAGGATGCGAGAAAAATAGACGCATATTTAGTCAATACATCCATGGAAGGCGCATTTTACAGCGCACCGGCTTGTTTGTGCCGATGCCATCAGGGTATGCTGGCTTCACGCGCTTGAATCGCCCTCTGTGGGGCATCGCAATTGAACATACAGGTATGCATATGTCACTAGAAGTCCTTGAGCAACTCGAATCCAAAGTACAATCCGCCGTCGACAACATCTCCCTGCTGAAGATGGAGCTGGACGAGCTGAAAGAGCAGAACAGCAAGCTGCAAGACGAGAACCATCAGCTGCGCAACGAGCACGTTGCCTGGCAAGAGCGTCTGCGTGCCCTGCTGGGCAAGATGGATCAGATGGGCGAAAGCATCTAATCCGTCGCTATCCGCGAGAATTGAAAACGGGCCGCTCCATGAGCGGCCCGTTTGTTTGAGTCAGGCTGGCAATCAGAGCGCCAGCAGCTGCTTGACGGTCTTCTCGATGCCGTCCGCCGCTTCCACTATATTGCTGGCCAGCATGTAGGCGGGGGTGGAGATCACCTTGCGCTCCTGATCCACCACGAACTCGTTGACCGGGCAGTTGAGATGGCTGCCCCCCATCGCCTCGATGGCGTTGGCGGTGCCCTCGTCATGGCCTATGGTGGCCAGGGTGCCGGCGCCGTAGATGAGCGGGATCATGGCCGGTGCGATGCAGATGTAGGCTGCCGGCTTGTTGGCCCTGGCAAAGCTCTGGCAGGCCTTCAATACATCCGGCTGGATTTGGCACTCGGCTCCCTTGATGGCGAAGTCGCACAGGTTCTTGGCGGCGCCGAAGCCGCCCGGCACCAGCAGGGCATCGTAGTCGGCTGCATCCAGCTCTGCCACGTCCTTGATCTGGCCGCGGCAGATGCGGGCGGCTTCGACCAGCACGTTGCGGCTCTCTCCCTCGCTCACTTCCCCGCTCAGGTGGTTGATCACATGGAGCTGCGGAACATTGGGCGCAAAGCACTGCACGGCGGCGCCCTGCCTGGCCAGCGCCAGCAAACTGATGACGGCCTCGTGGATTTCGGCCCCGTCAAAGACGCCACAGCCACTCAAGATCACGGCCACTTTTTTCATGACAGACTCCTCGTTGTTGAAAATGTGAGCCAGGATGGATTGTTGTACTTTTGTATGGTTATCGTTCGTCCTCCGCTGGTCAAGTCATCTTGCTGTGCTAGGATTGTTTCGTTTCGGATCCTGCCGCGTTTACTCCCTTAAATCTTTTTCCACATTGATCGAGATCATTTCAACGGTCTGGCGATCGGTTTTAATGATCTCAATTCATTGTTATATATGCGATTTTCATTTTTTATCCACAGCAGTTTCACTGCGCTTCATCAATCACTCCATTTTTGAGCACAGAGTTATCCACAGAGTGGCAGTCGATGAGGATCCCTCGGCCGGGTCGCCCCCCCCTCTTGGTGTGAGGGGGGCCCTGTGGCATCCTAGCGGCTGTTTATCTCTGGCAGGACGATTTCATGGCCCCTAGCAATCCCCTTATTCTGGTCGACGGCTCCTCTTATCTTTACCGCGCCTTCTTTGCCTCTCAGCAGGCCGATCTGCGCACCTCGACCGGTTTGCCGAGCGGCGCCGTCCGTGTCATGGCCAACATGATGCGCAGCCTGCGCAAGCAGTACCCCGACTGCCACGTGGCCGTGGTGTTCGATGCCAAGGGCAAGACCTTCCGCGACGACATCTATCCCGAATACAAGGCCAACCGGGCCAGCATGCCGGATGATCTGCGCAGCCAGGTCGCCCCCATCCACCAGATGATCAAGGCAATGGGTTTCCCCTTCCTGATGGTCGAAGGGGTCGAGGCCGACGACGTGATCGGCACCCTGGCCCGTCAGGCGACCGAGAAACAGCTGCCGGTGCTGATTAGCACCGGCGACAAGGACATGGCGCAGCTGGTCTCCGACCATGTCACCCTGATCGACACCATGAAGGACGTGAAGACCGATCGGGAAGGGGTGATCGAGAAGTTCGGCGTACCGCCAGAGCTCATCATCGACTACCTGGCTCTGATGGGGGACAAGGTGGACAACATCCCCGGCATGACCGGCGTCGGCGAGAAGACCGCGCTGGCCCTGCTGCAGGGGATCGGTAGCATCGACGAGATCGCCGCCAACCTCGACAAGGTCGCTGCCCTTGGTTTCCGGGGCTCCAAGGCGTTTGCCGACAAGTTCCGCGAGCAGGAGGAGCAGGTGCGTCTCTCTTATGTGCTGGCCACCATCAAGACCGACGTTGAGCTGGAGCAGAGCCTGGAAGAGCTGGAGCTTGGCCCCATCGACAGGGAAGCCTTGCTGGCGGTCTATCGCGAGTATGAGCTGCGCAACCTGATCAAAGAGCTGGAGTCCGGCGGCGAGGAGAGCGGCGCCGAGAGTGATGAGGAAGGCGCCGCCCCGGCTGCCGCCATCGAAACCGACTACCGCTGCATCCTGGACGAGGCCGAATTTGATGAGTGGCTGGCACGCCTGCAAGCGGCGCCGTTGTTTGCCTTCGACACCGAGACCACCAGTCTCGACTATATGGAGGCGCGCATCGTTGGCGTCTCCTTTGCCATCGAGCCTGGCAAGGCGGCCTATGTGCCCTTCGGCCACGACTATCTGGGGGCGCCGGTACAGCTGACCGAGGCCGTGGTACTCGGCAAGCTCAAACCGCTGCTGGAAGATCCGGCCCGCCTCAAGGTGGGGCAGAACCTCAAGTACGATCGCAACGTGCTGCTCAACCACGGCATCGAGCTGCAGGGTATCGCCTACGACACCATGCTCGAGTCCTATGTGCTCAACTCCACTGCCAGCCGCCACGACATGGACTCGCTGGCCCGCAGGTATCTGAACGTCGAGACCATCTCGTTCGAGGACATTGCTGGCAAGGGGGTCAAGCAGCTCACCTTCAACCAGATCGAACTGGAGCAGGCGGCCCCTTACGCGGCGGAAGATGCCGACATCACCCTGCGTCTGCATCAGGCGCTGTGGGGCAAGCTCGCTGCGGAGCCGGGTCTCGCCAAGGTGTTCAGCGAGATCGAACTGCCGCTGCTGCCAGTGCTGGCGCGGATGGAGCGGCTCGGTACCACCATCGAGCCCAAGCTGCTGCATCAGCAGAGCCAGGAGATTGAAGTACGTCTGGCAGAGCTGGAGAAGCAGGCCCACGAGCTGGCCGGGCAGGAGTTCAACCTCTCCTCGCCCAAGCAACTGGGGGAGATCCTCTTTACCAAGCTGGGGCTGCCGATCATCAAGAAGACTCCGAAAGGAGCCCCTTCCACCGCGGAAGAGGTGCTGGCGGAGCTGGCGGAGACCTATGAGCTGCCGCGTCTGCTGATGGAGCACCGTGGCCTGGCCAAGCTCAAATCCACCTACACCGACAAGCTGCCGCTGATGATCAAGCCGCAGACCGGGCGAGTGCACACCTCCTATCATCAGGCGGTGGCGGCGACCGGGCGGCTCTCGTCTACCGATCCCAACCTGCAGAATATCCCGGTGCGCAACGAACAGGGGCGTCGTATCCGGCAGGCCTTCATCCCGTGCGCCGGTTACAAGCTGGTTGCGGCGGACTATTCACAGATTGAACTGCGCATCATGGCCCACCTCTCCGGTGACAAAGGACTGCTGACCGCTTTCGCCGAGGGCAAGGACATCCACAAGGCGACCGCCGCCGAGGTCTTCGGGGTTGAACTTGATGCGGTGACCAGCGACATGCGTCGCAGCGCCAAGGCGATCAACTTCGGCCTCATTTATGGCATGAGCGCCTTCGGTCTTGCCAAGCAGCTGGGCATCGGCCGTGCTGAGGCGCAGAAGTACATGGATCTCTACTTCGAGCGCTACCCGGGCGTGCTGGAGTACATGGAGCGCACCCGCCAGCAGGCGGAAGCCCAGGGCTATGTCGAAACCCTGTTTGGTCGCCGCCTCTATCTGCCGGACATCAAGTCGCGCAACGCCGGTCTGCGCAAGGCGGCGGAACGGGCCGCCATCAACGCCCCCATGCAGGGTACGGCCGCCGACATCATCAAGCGCGCCATGATCAACGTGGATGGCTGGATCCGGGGCATTGAAGACCAGTCGATCCGCATGTTGATGCAGGTGCACGATGAACTGGTGTTCGAGATCCGCGAAGAGAAGCTGGAGGAATACATCGCCATCATCAAGGAGAAGATGTCAGCCGCCGCCGAATTGCATGTGCCGCTGGTGGTCGAAGCGGGCACCGGTGACAACTGGGATCAGGCCCACTGATCGCTGGCAGTCGTCATCGACACCTATATAGCTATATAAGACGCGAAGCCCGGCCTCATGCCGGGCTTCCTGTTTGTGGCTATCTGGATTCAGACCTCTTGCAGGTATTCGTCCTTGAGCAGCACATAGTTGTCGGCCGAGGTTTTGAGGAAGGCGATCTCGGCCGGCTTGAGCGGGCGAGCCTGCTTGATGGGATTGCCCATATAAAGAAAGCCGGCCTCGAGTCGCTTGCCTGGTGGCACCAGACTGCCGGCACCGATCATCACATCATCTTCGACCACGGCCCCGTCCAGCAGGATGGCACCCATGCCGACCAGCACCCGGTTGCCAATGGTGCAGCCATGCAGCATCGCCTTGTGGCCGACCGTGACATCTTCCCCGATCAGCAACGGATAGCCGGCCGGGTTGCTGGCACTCTTTCGAGTCAGGTGCAGCACTGTGCCGTCCTGAATATTGCTGCGGGCACCGATGCGGATATGGTTCACATCCCCCCGTGCTGCCACCATGGGCCAGATGCTGGCATCGTCACCCAGCTGGATATCACCCACCAGGGTGGCGCAGGGGTCTACATATACCCGTTTGCCCAGTTGCGGGCGTTTTCCCTTGTAAGGTCTCAGTCGCAAGTCCATCTTGGCCTCCTTGTTTTCGGCCATTCTAGCAATTCGGTGCTGGTTTCTGTGGATAAGTTTGTATAAAAGCTGTGCTTGGATATGAATAACTAAAAAAGTGCAGTTTTTTGCAATTTTATTGCAGGGGAGGGGTTGCCAGAACGAATTCACTCCCTATA
>NZ_JAPCJC010000031.1:0-34763 GCF_027707805.1 Aeromonas sp. QDB20
GGAGAAGGATTCGAACCTTCGAAGGCAGAGCCGTCAGATTTACAGTCTGATCCCTTTGGCCGCTCGGGAACCCCTCCCCAAGTGCGAGGCGCATACTATCAGATCTTCGCTCTTTGTGAACCCCTTGCGGGCATATCTGGCGACAAAAAAGTATCATTCGGTCATTTTTTGATATTTGTCGCTCATTTTTCACGCTTATCAACGACTTCCCTGCTGCTGTCTGGCATTGATCACGATGGTGGCGAGGCTGGGTGCCGTACCAGTCGGTTGCCATCAGGCAGCGTTTTATACTGAAAAACTCACCTTATTTTGTAAGTGTGATGGCTGACCGCTTCGCTGATGGACATTGCTGCTGCCGCATTTTACTCTCGCCATGTTATTCAACTGTTAACATGGATTGTGGACTTCTCCTATGCAGGCTCTCGATATCGCCGTGTTGCGCGGCCAGTTCCCCGCTCTCAATCAGCTGGTTGAAGGCAAAACCCCCGTTTTTTTTGACGGCCCCGGCGGGGCCCAGGTGCCACACGCCGTGCTCACGGCCATGACAGATTACCTCGGCCGCTTCAACGCCAATCTGGGCGGCCCCTTTTTCTCGGCCAGGGCGACCGAGCAGCAGGCCCTGCGGGCCAGGCTGGCGGTGGCGGCCTTGCTGGGGGCGGAGCGGGCTGAAGAGATAGTGTTCGGCGCCAACTTCACCACCCTGACCTTTGCGCTGAGTCGTGCCTTGGCCAGAGAGTGGCAGGCGGGGGACGAGATCATCGTCAGCGCGCTCGATCACTACTCCAACGTCTCCAGCTGGCAGCAAGCGGCAGCGGATCGCGGCGTGGTAGTGCATCAGGCAAGAGTAGATGTGACGACCGGCGGACTGGACTATGCGCATCTGTTCAGCCTGCTCGGGCCCAAAACCCGGCTGGTGGCGGTGACGGCGGCCTCCAACACCACGGGTAGTCTGGTCGATATTCCGCGTATCGCCGATGCGGTGCACGGGGTGGGGGCCCTGCTCTATGTAGATGCGGTGCACTTTGCGCCCCATGAGCGCATCGACGTGCAGGCCTGGGATTGCGACTTCCTCGGTTGTTCCGCCTACAAATTTTTCGGCCCGCACCTCGGCATCCTCTTCGGCAAGCATCGCCACCTGGCGCATTTCACCCCCTACAAGGTTGAACCGGCCAAAGATGTGGCGCCCTACAAGTGGGAAACCGGTACCCAGAGCTGGGAGGCGCTGGCCGGAGTAGAAGCGACCGTTGAGTATCTGGCCTCCTTGTCCGGGCTGGACGGCACCGAGCATGAGCTGGAAGCTCGCCTCGATCTGGCGTTTGCCCGCAGCCAGGCCCATGAGCGGCAGCTCAGCGAGCATCTGCTGGCCAGGCTGGCCGAGCGCCCCTGGTTCACCCTGCACGGCATTCAGGGCAGCAAGGGGCGCACTCCTACCTTCGCCCTCACTTCAAGCCGTCATAGTCCCGCCGAGATGGCCGAGTTTCTGGGGCAACATCAGGTGTGCAGCTGGGCCGGCCACTTCTATGCGCTGGCACTGGTGGAGCAGCTGGGGGTGAGCGACGGTGTGCTGCGAATAGGCTGCATGCACTACAACACCTCGGCGGAGATTGATCGCCTGTTCGCCCTGCTCGACGACATGCCGCATTGAAACAACACAGCCCGGTCAGGCCGGGCTGTGTCACCTCATCTGTCTGCTAACGTCCCACGATGGCGTGATGGATATCCTGCAGCGGCAGGACATGGCGGGCGGCGCCGAGCTTGATGGCCTCCTTGGGCATGCCGAAGACCACGCAGGAGGCCTCATCCTGGGCAAAGGTATTGGCGCCGGCCTCCAGCATCTCGCGCAGCCCGCGCGCACCGTCATCCCCCATCCCGGTCATGATGATGCCGGTGGCATTGCTGCCGGCAAACTTGGCCACCGAGCGAAACAGCACGTCCACCGAAGGACGGTGGCGGTTGATGAGGGGGCCGTCCATCACGTCGACGTGATAGTAGGCGCCGCTGCGTTTGAGCAGCATGTGCTTGCCGCCGGGGGCGATGAGCGCGAGCCCGGGGATCACCCGATCGTTGCTTCTGGCCTCCCGCACCTCTATCTGGCACAGGTTGTTGAGCCGCTCGGCAAAGGAGGCGGTGAACTTCTCCGGCATGTGCTGCACGATGACGATGCCGGGGCAGACCCGGGGCAGGGTAGTCAGCACGGCCTCCAGTGCCTGGGTACCGCCGGTGGAGGTGCCGATCGCCACGATCCGCTCCGTGGTCTGGGCCATGGCATGCTGGCTGGCTGGCGCCATGATGGCGTCGGCATTGAGCTTGGGGGCGACCGTGGTGGACTGGGTTCTGACTTGGCGTCTGACATTGGCCTGGGCAGCGGCGCGCACCGCCATGGCCAGCTCTTGCGCCGACTCCTGCAGAAAGCTTTTCAGGCCGACCGTGGGCTTGGTGATGATGTCGACGGCGCCGGCGGCCATCGCCTGCAGCGTGGTTTCCGCCCCCTTCTCGGTCAGGGATGAGCAGATCACCACTGGGGTGGGGTGCTCGGCCATGATCTTGGTGAGGAAGGTGATGCCATCCATGCGTGGCATCTCCACGTCCAGCACGATCACGTCTGGCCACTCCTTCTTCAGTTTCTCTTGTGCAAACAGCGGGTCGGAGGCGGTGGCAATCACCTTGATATCGGGCTCCTGCTCGAGAATGGCCTGCAACACCTGCCTCACCACGGCGGAATCATCCACCAGCATGACTCTTATCTGTTTCATTCCCGTCCCCTTAGCGGTGTGGCAAGCGATGATGACGTACCCAGACATTGCCGTTGGCCAGCTCGAAAATCAGACTTCTGTGTCCCGCATGGCCAAGATGATGGGCCTTGATGGTCAGGCCCAGGTGCTGGGTCAGCTGCCAGGCCGCCTTGATGTTCTTGATGGCCACATTCATGGTGTTGAGCGTTTGCTGTTCTATAAACATGTTGCCGCCGCCAAACAGCTTGACCTCGTATTCGTGGATGGGGGCGGGGTGCTTGCCTATTTCGTGGATAAAAAGCTGGATTGCCTCATCGGCATAACGACCGTCCAGACCCGGTGCGCTGTGGCCGCGGCTGGGCAGCATGTAATGGCACATGCCACCTCGCTTCTGCTCCGGATGCCACATGGTAATGGCCACGCAGGAGCCAAGATGGGTGCGGATGATGGCGTCATCCTGCCCAAAGAAGAACTCGCCCGGTTGCAGCATGACCTCTTTCATACTGAAAAAACTCAAGGTTTCAAATAGATGGAAGGGGATACCAGTTGCAGGCCGTGGGGCAGGCCGTTCAGGCTCTCGGCGTGACTGACGATGAGGTAGCCCCCTTTTCTCAGGCGCGGCACCAGCCGCTGCAGTACCTGTCCCTTGGTTTCCCGGTTGAAATAGATCATCACGTTGCGGATCAGGATGACATCGAACAGCCCGATGTCAGGCAACTCCTGATTCAGGTTGATATGGTAAAACTGCACTTTCTCGCGCAGCTTGCGATCGATGATGAAGGTGCCCTCCTGAAAGCCGACCCCCTTCAGGCAGTACTTCATCAACAATGGCAGCGGGATGTTGTGGGCCCGTTCGATGGGATAGAGCCCCGTTCTCGCCTGCTCCAGCACCCGGGTCGAGATATCCGAGGCGATCACTTCCCAATTACCCAGCTCCAGATGGTCGGCCAGGGTCATGGCCAGGCTGTAGGGCTCTTCGCCGGAAGAGCTGGCCGCGCTCCAGATCCGAACCATCCGCTCTTTTGGCAACTGGCGCAGCACCTTGTTACCGAGAAATTCGAAGTGCTTGGGTTCGCGAAAAAAGTAGGTCTCGTTGGTGGTGAGCAGATCGAGCGCAATCTGCAGTTCACTGCCGCGGTTGTGCATGATCAGGCTGAAATAGTCGCCATAGCTCTCCAGCTCATAGTAACAGAGCCGTTTTGACAATCGGCTGGCGACCAGGGCCTTCTTGGCCGGTGACAGATCGATCCCCGCCGTCTGGTGGATCCAGCGTTGAAACTGCGCAAATTCATCATCATGCAACTGGGTCTGATACACGGAAGGACTCCCGAAACAAACGGGGTGCGGGTGAGCTCCACTCACCCGCATCCGGGTTAGAAGCGAACAAAATCGCCGTCATTGTGGGGTCGGGGCAGGTTGCCATTACCTTCTGCGGCACTGTTCTCGAGCATGAAGCGGCCGCGGGGGCCGGTGCGGGTGGCTGCCACCTTCTGGCCGGCATTGAGCTTGTGCCGCTCAAGGGTGAAGAACTCCATCGCCAGTTGCAGCTGTTCGGCCTGGCTGCTCATCTCCTCGGCGGTGGCGGCCAGCTCTTCGCTGCAGGATGCGTTCTGCTGGGTCACCTGGCTCAGCTGGTTCATGGCGATGTTGATCTGGCTGACGCCGGTTGACTGCTCTGCGGAGGCGGCGCTGATCTCCTGCACCAGATCCGAGGTCTTGTTGATGGAGGGCACCATCTGATCGAGCAGACGGCCCGCTTTCTCCGCCATGTCAACGCTGCTTGAGGCCAGCTCGCCAATCTCCTGGGCCGCTACCTGGCTGCGCTCCGCCAGCTTGCGTACCTCGGCAGCCACCACGGCGAAACCCTTGCCGTGATCGCCGGCCCGGGCCGCCTCGATGGCGGCGTTGAGGGCCAGCAGATTGGTCTGGTAGGCGATGTCATCTATGATGCCGATGCGCTTGGCAATCTGCTTCATGGCATCGACCGTGAGCTTGACCGCCTCGCCGCCTTCTACCGCCTCCTTGGCAGCCTTGCTGGCCATGCCATCGGTAACCTGGGCGTTGTCGGTGTTCTGGTTGATGCTGGCGCTCATCTGCTCGATGGAGGCGCTGGTCTCCTCCATGCTGGAAGCCTGCTCGCTGCTGGACTGGCTGATGGACTGGGCGGTGGCGCTGACCTGCTCGGCGGCGCTGGAGAGGTTGTCGGATGCCCCCAGCACCTCGGTAACAATGTTGGTGAGCGAGACGATGGTCTGGTTGAGGGAGTCCTTGGTCGTGCCGAATACGCCGGGATAATCGGCCTCTATGTGCTGGGTCAGATCCCCGCGCGCCAGTGATTGAACCACCCTGATCACATCGTTGAGACTGGTGTCGATCACCTCGGCGATACGATTTATCCCCTCCCCAAGGTTCTGGAAGAAGCCGCTCTTGCCACTTAGGTCCATGCGGCGATGCAGTTCGCCATTGATGACGGACTGGACGATTTCCGACATCTCCCGCTCGATGGCGACCTCCTTGGTGCGATCCGACCACTCGACCACGGAGCCCAGCCGCTCGCCATCGTCGCCGAATACCGGGTTGGCGATGAGGGCGAAAGTGCGTCCCCCCAGCATGATCTGGGTACGATAGGTGTTGTTCAGCTTGGCCAGCATGCTGCGTTGATGGCCTGGATTCTTGTGAAAGCTGTCGATGTTGGCGCCCATCAGGTTGGCCGAGCTGAAGTGGTGCAGTTCCTTGCGGATGTCGGTTTCGGCCTGGCCCAGCATTTCCCTGACCGCTTCGTTCATGTAGATGATGTTGAGGTCGGTATCGGCGATCATCACGTTGGTGCTGGCCCCGTCGAGCGCCTTCTTGACTCGCAGACTTTCGGCGGCCGCCTGCTTGGCGGCGGCATTGGCGGCTTTCACTTCATTCTCGATGGCGATCTCCTTGGTACGGTCGGCCCACTCCACCACGGAGCCGAGCCGCTCGCCACCGTCATTGAAAACGGGGTTGGCGATCAGGGAGAAGGTGCGGCCTCCGACCGTGATCTGGGTACGGTAGGTCTTGTCCAGCTTGGCCAGCATGTTGCGCTGGTGGGAGGGCTCCTTGTGGAAAGTATCGATGTTCTTGCCCATCAGGTGCCTGACGTCGAAGCTCGGCAGATCCTTGCGAATATCCGACTCTGCCAGTCCCAGCATGGCCAGCACGGCTTCATTCATGTAGACGATGTTCAAATTGGTATCGGCGATCATCACATTGGTCGAGGCACCATCCAGCGCCTTGCGCACTCGCAGGTTTTCTTCGTAGAGCGCCTGATTGGCCTCGCGAGCGGCGAGCGCACTGCCAAGGCGATCTCCCAGCAGCCCCAGTACGGCATTGAACTCCTGGCAGAGTTCCTTGAGAGGGCCGGTGAGCGTGTCCAGCTCTAGCTGGGCGGACTGTTTACCTTGCTGGATCCCCTGAGCCAGGGTGCGGGTTGCACCAGTCAACTGGCGCAGTTGTTCCTGCAGCAAGGCATGAGCATTGCCGTTGCCAAACAGATTGCCAAAGAGTGATTGAGTCATGGGCCTTATCCTTGTGCGACATGTCATTGCTGTGTGGTGGAGCGAAACGCTGATTTATGTTGTTGTCATGGCGTTTGTGGTTTTTGTTCCAGCAGCCGTTCCTGCTGCTGGGTCAGCTCGCTGAGCTGGGCCATTTCGTCGATGGAGAGCACCTTCTCGGTATTGATGAGAATGACGAACTTGCCGTTGACCTTACCCATGCCACTGATGAAGTCGGCCCGGATGCGGGCCCCGAAGCTTGGTGGCGGCTCAATCTCGTTGCAGGGGATGGTCAGCACCTCGGAGACGGAGTCCACCACCACGCCTATGTCCTGATTGCCGTGTTCCGGGTCGTTCGGGTGCACGTTCTCGATGATCACGATGCAACTGCGGCGAGTGATGCTGGAGGGGGCATTGCCAAAACGGGCGTTGAGATCCACCACAGAGACGACGGCTCCCCTCAGGTTGATCACACCCCGGATAAAACTCGGCATCATGGGGATGGGGGTGATGTTGCCGTATTCGATGATCTCCTTGACCCCGAGAATGTTGATGGCAAACATCTCGCCGTTGATGAGAAAAGTCAGGTACTGGGCATCACCCTGATTGTCATGTACCAGCGTGCCAGGCTGGGCGACCACTTCGGTAGACATGCTCATGAGGCTCTCCGGTTAAAAGCGGACAAAATCGGTTTCGTCAACCTGCTGTTGCGCAGCCACATTGCCATGCAACGGGGGCTGGGCCGGCATCACAAACTTGCCTCTGGGAGGCACCCCCTTGTGCAGATTTTCGACCTGTCTGGGTGAGCGGCCGCTGCCTTGCAGGGAGAAAAAGTCCATGGTCTGCTGCAGCTCGTTGGCCTGGGAGCTCATCTCCTCCGCGGTGGCGGCCAGCTCCTCGCTGCTGGCAGCATTTTGCTGGGTCACCTGATTGAGCTGGCTCATGGCCAGGCTTATCTGGTTGGCGGCGCTGGCCTGTTCCCCGGAGGCGGCGTTGATCTCCTGCACCAGATCCGAGGTCTTGCGAATGGAGGGCACTATCTTGTCGAGCAGACTGCCCGCCTTCTCGGCGGTATCAACGCTGCTTGACGAGAGTTCGCCTATCTCCTGCGCCGCGATCTGGCTGCGTTCGGCCAGCTTGCGGACCTCGGCGGCGACCACAGCAAAGCCTTTGCCATGTTCACCGGCCCTGGCCGCCTCAATGGCGGCATTGAGCGCCAGCAGATTGGTCTGGTAGGCAATGTCGTCGATGATGCTGACCTTGCGGGCGATCTGCTGCATCGCGGCAACCGTCTGTTGTACCGAACGGCCCCCTTCGGTGGCCTCCAGTACGGCGCTGCTCGCCATGTTGTCGGTCACCTTGGCGTTGTCCGTGTTCTGGTTGATGCTGGCGCTCATCTGTTCGATGGAGGCGCTGGTCTCTTCCACGCTGGCCGCTTGCTCACTGGTGGCCTGGCTGAGGGACTGGGCCGTGGTGCTGACCTGATTGGAGGCGTTGGTCAGGTTGTCGGCGGCGTTGCGAACTTCCTCGATGATGGCGGTCAGCGCGGCGATGGTGCTGTTGAGGCCATCCTTGGTCTGACCGAAAATTCCCGGATAGGGCTGCTCAATCTTCTGGGTGAGGTCACCCTGCGACAGGGCGGTGGCAATGCGCATCACGTCGTTGAGGCTGGTGTCGGTCACGTTGGAGAGACGATTGAGCAGTTCGGAGAGGCGCTTGATGTAACCCTGCCGTCCGTCCAGTTCAATCTTGTAGCTGAAATCCCCCTGTTCGACGGCGGCGGTCACCAGCGTTTCTATGTCGGTAATGAGGGACGTCAGCTTGTTGACCATGTTTTGCATGGCCAGCAACAGCTGACCGGCTTCATCGTGGGCTCCGATGTCGATGGTGACGTCGAGATTGCCATCCGCCAGGTGGTTGGCAACCTGCAGGGCCTGGTTGATGGGGGAGATGATGCTGCGAATGAGGACGATGCCAAACCAGGCTGCAGCCACCATGCCGGCGGCGACCACTGCCATCATGGTAAGCAGCATGACGTCATACCAGGCCTGTGCCTGTTCGTATTCTGATTTGGCAACGTCGAGCTGCAGGCTGACCAGCTCGGTTATCTTGCTACCAATGGGGTCGATGGAGCTATATAGCTTGCCGTCAAACTCATTGAGCGTATCCGCAATGACACCATGCTGATTTGAGAGAAAGGCCTCCAGCCTGGTGATGTCTCGATCCGCGGTATTAAACAGGCTGTTGGCCTCGGCCGACAGCTTCTGTTCGGCTGCGGTCAGCTTGGTGGCCTGATAGTGTTGCCACTCCAGTTTTATCTGCTGCTGGGCATGCTGGATCTGCTGCAACGCCTCCTCGGCGCTGACGAGACCGGCATTGGCCTTGTTGACATTGTCTATGATGGCGACGGCGTAGTTGTCCGAGATGGTTTTGAGCTGCTTGAGCGGCACCACCCGGTCGTTGTAGACCCGTTGCAGCCCCTTGTTGCTGCTATGCATGTTGTAGAGCCCAAGCACTCCTACGCCGAACAGCAGCACACAGAGCAGGCAGAGCAGAATGGTGAGTCGTATCTTGATGGTGGAGTTTTTGAACATGTCAGGCTCCTGATGTTAATTGACTCTTGGTTGGGATTGCAGACGTGGAATGGCGTACTGGCTCAGTTGGCCCAGCTCCTGGTCGATGGCATGCTGGATCAGAGAGGGAATATCCAGAATGAGGGCTACCTCGCCGCCACCCAGAATGGTGGAGCCGCTGATCCCCTGCAGGCGCTGGAACAGCTTGCCGAGCGGCTTGATGACGGTCTGGAACTCCCCCAGCAGCTCGTCGACCACCAGCCCTGACTTCTTGCCGCCATGGCTGACGACCACGATATTTTCCCGGCGGCCACGGGTTCCCTCGACATCGAAGTAGTGCTGCAACCGGACGAATGGCAGCACTTCACCACGCAGATTGATGTAGTTGCGCCCCTGGGTATCGGCCAGCGCGCTCTGGGTCAGCTCCACGCATTCGATCACCATGTCGAGGGGGATAACGTAGTAAGTGGTGCTGACGCGCACCAGAAAGCCATCGATGATGGCCAGGGTCAGCGGCAGCCGGATCTGTACCCGGGTGCCGAGGCCGGGCTTGCTGTCCAGCTCGACGCTGCCACGCAGGGCCTGGATGTTGCGTTTGACCACATCCATGCCCACCCCGCGTCCGGAGAGATTGGTGATGGCCTCCGCGGTGGAGAAGCCGGGCTCGAAGATGAGCTGGTAGATCTCCTGATCCGACAGGGTGGCATTGGCGGCTGCCAGCCCCCGCTCCTGCGCTTTTTGCAGGATCCTGGCTTTGTTGAGGCCGGCACCATCGTCCTGGATCTCGATGACGATGCTGCCGGAGTCGTGATAGGCGTTGAGGGTCAAGGTGCCCCGTGCCGGCTTGCCGGCCGCCAGCCGTTTCTCGGCCGCTTCTATGCCGTGATCCATGGCATTGCGCACCAGATGCATCAAGGGATCGCCGATCTTCTCCACCACAGACTTGTCCAGCTCGGTGTCGCCGCCGGTGATCACCAGCGCTATGTCCTTGTTCAGCTCGTGGCTGACATCCAGCACCACCCGCTGGAAGCGGTTGAAGGTATCGCCGATGGGCACCATGCGCAGGCGCAGGGCACCATCACGGATCTCCTCGACCAGCATGGCAATGGTGGAATTGGCCTCCTGCAGCTGGCTGTCCCGTGAACGCTGGGCCAGCAGGTTGGCGCCGGAGCTGGCCACGACCAGTTCTCCCACCAGATTGATCAACTCATCCAGCTTGTCGGCGTGGACCCGGACATAACGCCCTTCCTTGTTCTTGTTCTCCTTGCTCTGATTCTGTTTCTTGAGCGCGGCGTCCACCACTATTTCATTGACGGCACCCTGGGCTATCAGGATCTCCCCCAGCTTGTTGGTGTCGGCCTGCGGCTGCTCATGTTGGGCTTGCAGGCCGAGCGTAAGCTCGCTGGCCGTCAGTGCGCCTGTTTTGACCAGCAGTTGCCCCAGCATCTCGTTGTCTTCCGGCAGGGCGTTGATGAGCGCTATGTACTCGGCGATCTTGCTGTGGGGCGGCAAGATGCTGATGAGACAGTCATCTCGCACGAATTCGAACACATCGCTCAGGGCACTCTTGTCGGCCTGGGAGTCCAGATCGATCTCGTAGCCGAGGTAGCAGCTCTCCGGATCGAACTGTTCCCACTCCGGCAGGGCATGGTGAATGGTCTCGATGGCGCAGAGGGTGCCCATGGTACCGAGGTAGCGCAGGAAAGAGGTGGGATCCATGCCGTTGCGCAGCACGTCAAGACCAAAGCGCAGGGAGATGTGCCACAGGGAGGTAGCGCTGACGTGACCCTCCTCCTTGCTGACCGGATCGGCATCGGCAGGCTGGGCCCGCTCCGGCAGCGTGGTCTGGTTGCCGCTTTGGTGACGGGCCAGATTGCGCCGCAGCAACTCATCCTGAGCCTGTTCATCCGCACCAAGGGCTTCCCCCTGTTCAGCTACCAGGCTGACGAGGCGTTCGATGTGATCCCGACTCTTCAGCAGATCCCTGATGAGCGCTTCACTGATCGCCAACTGCTGGTTGCGCACCTGATCGAGCAGATCCTCGACGATGTGGGTGAAGCTGACGATGGGTTGCAGGCCGAACAGGCCGGCGGAACCTTTGATGGTGTGCGCCGCCCGGAAGATGGCGCCGATGAGCTCGCCATTGTCCGGGTCGTTCTCCAGGGTCAGCAGCGCGGACTCCATCTCCTCCAGCAGCTCGCGCGCCTCGGCGATATAGGTTTGCAGGGCCTGATCAAGATTGATGCTCACGAATGACTCCTTGTCCGTAGAACCGGTCAGGCGTGATCGGCGTGGGGAATGAGGGTGGGATCACCGAAGAAGGCCGCCAGCTGGCACAGCTCAAGGGCATCAAGCACGGCATGGCTGTGCATGACCAAGTGCAGCGGATAGCCTCCCTGCTGCGCCGTCTTCTTGGCCGCCAGCAGCAGCTGCAAACCAGCGCTGTCCATTTCGCTGACCTGGGAGAGGTTCAGTTCCAGCTCCTGCTGGCGATAGAGCAGGGGTGTGAGCGCCTGTTTCAGCTCGGCTGCCGTGTAGATGGTCATCTCGCCCGAGATGGTCACGACACACTTGTGCTCACCCGTTTCGATTTGCAGCGGCATGAACGCCTCCCGGCTCAGGGCATGATGAGCTTGGCCACGGCAGCCAGCATCTGATCCGGCTGGAACGGCTTGACCACCCAGGCCTTGGCTCCCGCGGCCTGCCCCTCCTGCTTCTTGCTATCCTGGGACTCTGTCGTCAGCATGATCACCGGAGTGAACTTGTAGCTGGCCAGCTTCTTGGCCTCCTTGACGAAACTGATGCCGTCCATGTTCGGCATGTTGACGTCACTGATGATGAGGTTGATCTTCTTGCCGTCGAGCTTTTTGAGGGCATCCTTGCCGTCACTGGCCTCCATCACCTCGTAACCGGCTCCCTTGAGCGTCATGCCGACAACCTGGCGTATGGTGGCCGAGTCATCCACGATCAGGACTGTTTTGGGCATATCTCTTTCCTAGAAAAAAGTGACATCAGCATTGCTGGATGGGGTTGCCGCCTGGTGCTGGCGACCATGATGAATGTTGCGTTGTTCATCGGTGGCGTATGAGAGCTCCATGTCCGCCAACCAGCTCTCCGCATCGATCCGGATGGGGCCTGACTGGTGTGTTCTGTTGCGAGACGAGACCAGGTGGTCGTTGAGGCTGTCCATGTTTTGACGCACATGGCTGAGGATTTGACTGACCCTATCTTGGAACTGTAACGAAACGATGACATCGGATATCTCGCGATGGATCCCGCTGCTCTCGCTCTGTAACAGGGCTGCGGATTCTGCCAGGCTGGTGGTGGCCATCCGAAAGCGTTCCAGTACCTGCTCGATGGCGTGTTCGGCGTCGCTGACGGCAACCTGGTCGCGCCCGGCCGCGCTCTCGGCAATCTGGAAGGCGCGGCCGATGCCAGCATTGATGGTGTCAACCTTGTCGGTCATCTTCTGGGCGGTCTCGCTGGAGAGGCGCGACAGGGTGCGCACCTCGTCAGCCACCACGGCGAAACCACGACCAGCCTCACCGGCCCGGGCCGCTTCGATGGCGGCGTTGAGGGCCAGCAGGTTGGTCTGGGAGGCTATCTTGGCCACGTCGAGCGCCATGGTGTTGAGCTCTATGGTGTAGGCGGTGAGCGTCTTGATCTCAGCCAGCATGGCATCGCGGTTGGCCTGAGTGGAGTGCATGATGGTGATGACCTGATTGAGCTGGGCCTGACTCTGGGCCAGCACGGCTGCCATGCCGGCCGACTTCTCCCCCCCCAGATCGCCGGCGGCATTGTGGGAGGCGGCGACCGCCTCTTCCAGTTTGGTGGTCAGGCCGGCGAAGCGCTGGGTGAGGTCGATCATGGCTCCTTCGGTTTGCTGGCGAGAGTTTTCAATTTGTTGCGACCAGATAGGCACCGCTTTTTCACATACCTGCTCGAGCCCGATGATGGAGTGGTTGAGTCCGTTATCGGCAAATGGATGGGTCTGCTTCGCCTCACTCTCTTTGTCGGCGGGTTTGGCGTGGTAGTGGCGGGCGCTCCAGAGGGTGGCGGCCAGTGCAGCCGCCAGGTTGGCCAGCAGATAAGGGAGGGGGCTGCCCGCGAGCAGCAACAGCAGGGAGCTGAACAGGCCCAGGCCAAGGCCGCAAGCCCAGCTGACCGGCTCCCAGAAGGCTAAGGTGTGTGCCCGTGTGTTGTCTGTCATACGCAAACTCGCCCCTGCTCTTGAATGTGAAGAGGGTGAGCCGTCATTTCAGTCAGACTGAATGAGCCAAGCGCAACCCGCTAATTATCAATAACTCAGTAAGGTTAGCGCAAAAAAATCGCCTGGTTACAAATTGCTCTTTCTTGATTGGGGTTACTGAGAAAAATGGAATATGGAGGGGACGCTTGGCAGCTTGCAGCCCCTTGCTGGCGGGGAATGGCGTATCTGCACAATAAGGAAGGAGGATAGAACGAAAAAGAGCCTGCATATGACAGGCTCTCGGCGTTGTGCGGGCGGCTTTATGCCTCGTTGGCGTGGGCTTTTTGGCACCCTTCCACGGCATGGGCGATAAGCTCAAGCGCGCTCTTGTCGCACGGCGGCAGTTCGGCCTCGCACGCCTTGATGGGTGTCACGCGATCGCCCCACTTGATGATGGCGGCGCCCCAGGTCAGGCCGGCACCGAAGGCGGCAGTCAGCAGATAGCTGTTCGGCTGGACGCGGCCCTGCTCCAGTGCCTCGCACAGGGCGATGGGCACGGTGGCGGCGGAGGTGTTGCCGTAGTGCTCGATGTTGACCATCACCTTCTCCATCGGCGCGTTCATGCGCTTGGCGAGGGTCTCGATGATGCGGATGTTGGCCTGGTGCGGCACGATCAGATCGATTTGCTCCGGTGCGATACCGGCCTGCGCCAGTACCGTGTTGGTGGCTTCGCCCATGCCGCGTACGGCCCGCTTGAAGATCTCCTGGCCTTCGAAGTTGAAGGTGAAGAGGCCGTCGATGTCGGCAAAACGCACCCGGTCGGTGCCGAAGTTCGGCACGTGCAGGATCTCGCGCGCCTCGCTGTCACAGCCCAGCTTGTTGGCGATGAGACCGCTCTCCTGCTCGCTCGCCTCGATCACCACGGCGCCGGCACCGTCGCCAAACAGCACGGCGGTATCGCGACGGGCCCAGTCCAGCAGATAGGTGAGTCGCTCGGCGCCGATCACCAGCACCTTCTTCATCATGCCGGTCTGTACCAGCGAGGTGGCGACCGAGAGGGAGTAGACGAAACCGGTGCAGGCGGCGTTGAGGTCGAACACGGCGGCATTGGTGGCGCCCAGCTTCTTCTGCACCGCGGAGGCGGCGCTCGGCAGCAGGTTGTCCGGCGTGGCGGTGGCCAGGATGATGCCGTCGAGGTCGCTGGCTTCCAGCCCGGCGCAGGCCAGCGCACGACGCCCGGCCAGGGTGGCCAGATCGGAGGTGCTGACGTGGGAGATGCGGCGAGCCTTGATGCCGGTGCGCGGGTAGATCCACTCATCCGACGTATCCATGATGGTGCTGAGGTCGTCGTTGGTCAGCACGGAGGGAGGCAGGCATTTGCCCCAGCCTGTGATATTGGCGTATTTCATCTTGTTACCGCTTCTCAAGTGGATCGCCCGCGGGCGGAAAATCGCGCAATTATGCCGCACGGGGCAACCACTGTCATCTTGTGGTCATGGTTATCTGGCTGCAGGGTCACGCCAGGTTGCGGGGGCCGGCGGGAAATTTCGCTTAAACCACGAGGCTTGGCTGCCCTAAGATAGGGCTTTCGCCACTGGATGGAACCTCCCCTTGCACAAAGCCAATCTCAACCTGCTGCCTACCCTCAAGGTGCTGCTGGAGACCCGCAACATCAGCCGGGCGGCGGAGCTGCTGTACCTGAGCCAGCCTTCCATCAGCAAGCAGCTCGGCCAGCTGCGCAGCGAGTTTGGCGACGAGTTGCTGGTGCGGGAGGGGCAGCGCTGGCTGCTGACGCCACGGGCCGAGGCGCTGGCCGCCCAGCTGGCGGACTCCCTCGGGGCGCTCGAGCGACTCTACGAGGCTCCCGGTTTTGACCCGAGCCGCTGCGAGCGGGTGTTCCGGCTCGCCTCTTCCGATTACGTGGCCCAGCACATCCTGCCGGACATCTGCGCGGCGCTGGCCAGGGAGGCGCCGCTGGCGGCGCTGGAGTACAGCCTGTGGGACAAGCGCCTGCTGCCGCAGCTGTGGCAATCCGAGCTGGACATGGTCTCCACCATCACCGAACTGGTGCCGGATCAGATCCGCGGCCTGCATCAGGGGGAAGATCGGCTGGTGGTGTTGATGGGTAGCCACCATCCGTTGGCGGGGCGCTCGCTCAGTCTCGATGACTATCTCGCCTGGCCCCATTTGCAGGTGAGCGGCGGGGGTGACAAGGACAGCCCGGTGGAACAGGTGCTGGCACCCCAGGGGGTGAGTCGGCGCTGGTTTGCCCGGGTGCCCTTCTTTCAGGCGGCGGTGGAGGTGTTGCTGCGTACCGACTGCCTGCTGACCACCCCGGCCCACATCGCCTGGCAGCTCTCCTGCGAGCACGCCCTGCACTTTTGTGAGCTGCCGTTTGCCAGCCGCACCCAGCAGTATCATCTGCTGTGGCATCAGCGCCACCATCAGGATCCGGCCCACAAGTGGTTTCGCGAACTGGCCTATCCCTTCCTGCGCGAGCACCTGCAGCGCACGGTGGCGGCGAGCCGCAAGGTGTTGAACCCGCCCCGCTAGCAACAGACGCTTGTGTTGGCCTATAGCCATTGGCTATGGGGTCTATTCCCAACTTTCACTTCTGGCATAACCAGGGGCCCTTTACCCTGAGCGCAGACATTCATATTCCGCTTGAGACAAGGAACACCATGGAATTGACGAGTTGGCTAGCTCTGGCCGCAATCTGCGTGATGGGCGCCATCAGCCCGGGGCCGAGCCTGGCGCTGATCATCCGCAATACGGTGCAGGGAGGGCAGGGGCACGGCGTGGCCACCGCCCTTGGCCACGGCTTCGGAGTCGGCATCTATGCGCTGATCACGGCTTTGGGCCTCGCCATCCTGATCACCCAGACTCCGCTGCTGTTTGACGTTATTCGCTACGGCGGTGCGGCGTTTCTCGCCTGGCTCGGGGTCAAGGCGCTGCTGGCCAAACCCGCCAAGGGGGAGGCGAGCGAAGAGGTGCACCAGCTGCGCGGTCGGCAAGGCGCCTTTGAAGGCTTTATGGTGGCCTTTCTCAATCCCCAGCTCGCGGTCTTTTTCATCGCCCTGTTCAGCCAGTTTGTGCATGCCGATACCGGCTGGCGCGAGGGGGGCATCATGATGCTGACCGCTGGCGGGATCGACGCCGTCTGGTACGTGCTGGTGGCGCTGGTGCTCTCTCGCGGCCCCGTATTGGCCTGGCTCAAAGCCAAGTCCTTCGTCATCGACAAGGTGAGCGGTCTGGTGCTGCTGGGACTGGCCCTGAAGGTGGTGCTCTGATCCAATCCTGTATTTTGCGGTGATCTTAAGCGGGATCAAGGCGGGGAGGGTGGCAATGCCCTAGAGTGGCGCCCATTTGCTGTCCGCCCTGACTCCGAGACCATGCACCAGAACAAGCACCCGTTAAGCCACCACAACCGGTTGGAGCTGCTGGCTCCGGCCAAGAACCTCGCCTACGGCATAGAAGCCATCAATCACGGTGCCGATGCCGTCTACATGGGCGGCCCCGCCTTTGGCGCCCGCAGCGCGGCAGGCAACAGCATAGAGGATATCGAAGCGCTGGCGCGCCATGCCCACCGCTTCGGCGCCCAGGTCTTTGTCGCCTTCAACACCCTGCTGCACGATCACGAACTGGAGCAGGCGCGGCGGCTGACCCACCAGATCTACGAAGCGGGGGCCGATGCGCTGATCGTGCAGGACATGGGGCTGCTGGCGCTCGATTTGCCCCCCATTGCGCTGCATGCCAGTACCCAGACTGATAACCGCACCCCGGAGAAGGTGAAGTTTCTGCAGGATGTGGGCTTCTCCCAGGTGGTGCTGGCGCGCGAGCTGTCCCTTGCACAGATCCGCGAGATCAGTGCGGCCACCAATGTGCAGCTGGAGTTCTTCATCCACGGTGCGCTCTGCGTCTCCTACAGCGGTCAGTGCAACATCAGCCACGCTCGGACCGGCCGCAGCGCCAACCGCGGCGAGTGTGCCCAACTCTGTCGGCTGCCCTGCTCGCTGCAAAAGCCGGATGGCGAGGTGCTGGTGGCCGACAGCCACCTGCTCTCTCTCAAGGACATGGATCAGACCGACAACCTGGAGGCGCTGATCGAGGCGGGGATCCGCTCGTTCAAAATCGAGGGGCGCCTCAAGGGGCTCGACTACGTCAAGAACGTCACGGCCTGGTATCGGCAGAAGCTCGACGCCATTCTGGAGCGCCGCGGCGATCTGGTGGCCTCCTCGGCCGGCCGCTGCAGCTACAGCTTCACGCCGGATCCGAAGAAGAGCTTCAACCGCGGCAGCACCGATTACTTCCTCCATGGTCGCCAGCCCGGGATCGACTCTACCCAGAGCCCGAAATACGTGGGCGAGCCGCTGGGCCGGGTCACCAGTATCACCAGGGATGGCATCGAGATCGACGGCAAGCAGGTCACCCTCAACAACGGCGACGGTCTCGGCTTCTTCAAGCCGAACAACGAGCTGGTGGGGATGCGCCTGAACAAAGTCGAAGGTAAGCAGTTACTCCTGTCAGAGCGCATGCCGGGGCTGAAGGTAGGCACGGAAATCTACCGCAACCACGATCAGGCATTCAGCAAGGTGCTGGAGAAGTCGAGCGCCGATCGCCGCATCCGGGTCGATATGGTGCTGGCAGAGTGTGATGAGGGAATGCGCCTCACGCTTACCGATGAGCAGGGCATCAGCGCCGCCGTCACGCTCCCCTGTGACAAACAGCCGGCCGACAACCCGGAGCGGGCGCTGCAACAGGCGCGCGATCAGCTCGGCAAACTCGGCAATACCCTGTTCGTGGCGCGCAAGGTTGAGTTGGCGTTTACTCACCCGCTATTCATTGCCGCATCCATGCTCAACGGTTTGCGCCGGGATGGCATCGCCGCGCTGGAGGCTGCCCGTCTGGCCGGCTACCAGCGCCCCGAGCGGCGCATCGCCCTGCGGGATATCCACTATCCCCAGCACCGTCTCTCCTACCTTGGCAACGTGCTCAACAGCGCGGCCGAGCAGTTCTTCCGCGAGCACGGGGTAGAGCGCATCGCCCCCGCCTATGAAGCGAACAAGGAGGAGCGGGAAGTGGTGCTGATGATCACCAAACACTGCATCCGTTACAGCCAGAACCTCTGCCCGAACGAGGTACCCGGCCTCAAAGCCGAGCCACTGGAGCTCAAGATGGGCAAGGAGACCTTCCGCCTGCGCTTTGACTGTCACCGCTGTGAAATGCACGTGATGGGGAGTTTGAAACGCTGAGGAGCATGACGCAGTCAGGTTTCATGCACATGGCTGGGGTTGTGTGACCCGCTTTGCCTTGAGGTATCATCTTGTGCCAGGGATCCCCAGCAAGCTGCAAGGAAGGACCTATGCTCGCACTCTCCATCGTGGCGCCCCATGGCGCCAATATTGCTTCGGGCAAGAAGACGCTCGAAGTTCGCTCGTGGTTGCCTCCCTCACTGCCCATTCGCGACCTGCTGATCGTTGAAAATGGCCGATACCTCAGCGCCGATCATCCTGTGGATCCGGCCGGTCGAGCGGTCGCCCTGGTTGATATCGAGGAGGCCCATGAGTGGCAACCCGATGAGGTGTTGGCCGCCTGCTCCAGGGGCTGGGAGCCGGGTTACTTTGCGTGGCGGCTGTCCAACGTGCGTCCTGTGGTCGATGGGCCCGTGGTGCCGGCGCAGAGGAAGTTGTATGAGGTAGACGGCTCGGGCGTTCTGGGCGCGCATTGCGGCTAAAACAGGGCTGGTCAGAGGAACAGGCATCGGCTTGTGGGTTGATCCCCATGGAGAGTGTTATCGGAGGTGGTGAGGTGGCCGCACAGCCCCTTCGATGCTGCGCAGTGCGAGCGGCATGTACAGGGATGGCGCCCCTGCTGGATTGCCGGTGCGGGGAGGTGCCTTCAAGATTTTCAATTATTGGAATTTATTCAGAAACGCCTCTAATGCCTCTCCAGGGTTCTCTTTTTCAGATGAGATCATGCTGATCCCCCATTGCTCAAGGACGGCCTCTTGTACCGGATTCGACTTGGCCGAGAAAATATACGATTTAGGCTGGGCATCACCCGCCCGGTTGGCTTTCCATAATTTGGAAAGTTTGTAAAATAAAAGCCTCAGGTTGATATCGGCCAAACTATACCCGATAAATAGCACTGATTTACCTAGCACATCCGAACGCAGTTTTATATCCAGTGGTGTTTCGAATTCAAGTCGCTCAAAATAACTGGTCTCATCAATGACAATGGATTTGTCATCATCAAAATCACCATGAAATTTTACAACTTGTACCTTGTCACTTTTTATCCTGGTAAAGTCTGATACCGATGCGATTTTGGTAAATGGCTTGCCATAATATGCGAGGGCATGCTCTATCCAGCGGTCATAGTTGGTGGTGTATATTATCGGAAAGTTAGCTTTGGCAATGTATTCATGGACTTTGGATGTTGAAATATCGATGTCAGGTGAATGCCAAACTCTGTCCATCCAGCTTCTTAAAGGGCCTATGCTGCCTTTTTGTAAACGATAATATTCTGCCAGCGCATAGTGATCGCCAAAAGATTTATATATTTCAGGCTCATAGCCAAGATCCTTGGCGATCTTGTCGAGCAGGGTTGACCATGATGGAAGACCAAGGTTCATCGATACCCCGGCCCCAACAAAAAGAATGACGTTGCCCTGTCTAAAGGCCGATAGTAGCTGCTCCATATTTAATCTCTCCTTAATAAATATGGTTCTGCCACTATACCCGGGTTAGAAAAGTCGATGAAATCGTAAATCTGTGGTGGATATTATTTTATGATAGATAGTGTCTATGGCTTATAGGCATTACATTATCTTTCACTGATATTCTCCAGTTGCAGCAAAGCCTTTTTAATCTCCAATCCCCCCGCATAGCCGGTCAGGCTACCGTTCTGGCCGATCACCCGGTGGCACGGAATGATGATCGAGAGTGGGTTGCGGCCGTTCGCGGCGCCCACCGCCCGTACCGCATTGGGCTTGCCGATGGCGCGGGCGATGTCGCTGTAACTGCGGGTCTCGCCGTAGGGGATGTCGCACAGGGCCTGCCAGACCGCTTGCTGAAACGCCGTGCCTCTTGGTGCGAGCGGCAGGCTGAAGCGTTGCAGGCGGCCGGCAAAATAGGCCTCAAATTGTGCGAGAAAAGGGGCCAGCGCCGTCTTGTCCTGTTGCCAGTCGCGCATGTCGGGCAGTGCGCGCAGCCCCGCCACAAAGTCCACGTGCAGCAGGCCGAGCTCGTCAATGGCCACCAGCAGATCGCCGCAGCGGCTGGGCAAGATGTCATAGCGGATCATGGGGTTGTCTCCTCTGCTTGCTTGTCGCTTGCTGCGCCGCCTTGTGTCGGCTCGGTCAGCAGTGCCGATTCGGTCAACAGTGTCGGCTGCTCGCTCATGGCATGCCACAGCCAGCTCGCCGCGTAGCCGCGCCAGGGTCGCCACCCTTCGCTGTGGGCCAGTACTTCCTTTACCGGCAACTTGGTGCCGCCTCCCAGCGCTTTTTGTAATACCAGATCCGAGGCGGGGAAGGCATCCGGGTCCAGTCCGCAGCGCAGCCGCCAGTAGGCGACCGTCCAGGGGCCGATGCCGGGTAGCGCCAGCAGTTGTTCATCGCTGGCGCAGGTCAAGTTCAACTCGCCGCTGGCCAGCGCCTGTGCCAGCCCCTGCAGCGTTCTGATCCGGCTGCCGGGCATGCCGATACCGTCCAGGTTCAACTCGTACAGCTGGGTGGGTGTGGGCAACTGCGCCACCCCGAATTGCGCCTCGGTGCGCGCCACCAGCCGCCCGAGTATGGTGATGGCCCCCTTGACCGATACCTGCTGGCCGACGATGGCGCGCAACATCACCTCGTACTCGTCCCAGCCGGCGGGCAGCCGAACGCCCGGCCAGCGTGCCTGCAGGCGTGCCAGCAGCGGATCCTGCCCGAGCCGCGCACCGATGCGCTGCATGTCGGCATCGAGATCCCACATCCGGCGCACCCGATACAGCAGATCAGGCAGCGCGGCGGGCGGCAGATCATGGACGCTGAGCTGCAGGCTGTGCCCCTTGCCCTGGCTGATGCGCACCCGTGCGAGCCGATCGCCGACCCGGTGCAGGCGTTCATACACCTCGCCATCTACCCGTTCCAGCCCCGGAATGGCGCGCAGCCGGTAGAACGCCAGCATGGCCGCCACGTCGTACGGGGGGCGGTAGGGCAGTTGCAGCGTGAGCATCGCCCCCTCCTCGCTCTGTGGCGCAGCCTGCGTCAGGGCGGCGGCGTCGCCGGTTGGCTCGCTCTGACGACGCAGCGCCCGCGGCGCCAGCCCATATGCCTGCTGCCAGGCGTCGTTGAAGCGGCGAATGCTGGCAAAGCCCGCCGCAAACGCGATGTCGGTGATGGGCAGCCGGGTTTCGGTCAACAGCCGCTTGGCGAGCAGCAGCCGGCGCGTCTGCTCCACCTGTTTTGGCGAAGCGCCGAGGTGCTGCTCGAACTGGCGGCGCAGCGTGCGCTCACTGATGCCGGCCTGTTCCGCCAGGGTAGTGAGCGAGCCTTCCGCCAGCTCACCGCGATCGATCCGGGCCAGCAGGCGTGCCAGTGTCGGCGGCAGATCGCCGGGCGCGGCGGGCGCGAGCTCAGGCCGGCAGCGCAGGCAGGGGCGCAGGCCATGCTGCTCCGCTGCGGCGGCGCTTTGGAAGTAGCGCACGTTGTGCTCGTGCGGTGGCCGCGCCGGACAGACAGGGCGGCAGTAGATACCGGTAGAGAGCACGCCGGTAAAGAAGCGGCCGTCGAAGCGCGCATCGCGGGCCAGGCGGGCGGCATGGCACTGCTCGGCGCTGAGCGGCAGGCCTGACTCATCCTCTGGGGCCGGCGGCATCGTCATGGCGTGATCTGTTGGCATCGGTGGCTCCTTGCGCCGAAGACGGGGCGGGCACGGCGGCCCGGATGAGTGAGAGACTAAGCAGGAACGGGGGCAATGACTAGCCAGAAACGGACAGCAATTGAAATAAAGCCGATGCCGCGTGCACGGTATGAAAAACAGATCGGTTTGAGGGGGCAAGTGTGCGAATCTGGGCTGACAACATCCAAGGAGGAGAGAGCCATGCCAGGACCCGCACGTGCCGGCGCCCTGATCTATGCCAGGGATCCCGGCCTGCTGAGCCACTTTTATCGCACCCTGCTGCAGATGGAGATCCGCAGCCAGAGTGACGAGCTGATCGTGCAGGAAAACGCCGACATCCAGCTGTTGCTGCACGCGATCCCAGCCCCCTATGCCGAGCAGGTGGCCATCACCACGCCGCCGCAGCTGCGCGAGCAGGGCGCCATCAAGCTGTTCTTTACCGTGCCTAGCCTCGCCTGGGCGGAAGCGAAAGCGGCCGATCTCGGTGGAGGCCTGCTGCCTCAGCAGTGGTCAGGCCCAGGCTTCGTGGTGCGCAATGCGTTCGACCCCGAGGGCAACATCCTGCAGCTGCGCGAGTTTATTGGCGTCCCGGACGGGCGCTGACGCGTCGCGTCACCATGAAAAACGGGGCCGCAAGGCCCCGTTTGTTATCTGCTGGCGGGTGCGCTGGCCCTACTTCAGATAGCGCTGCTCGAGGTGTTTGCGCAGCCAGTGCGGATTAAGCGCCTCGCCGGTGGCGCGGCTGACCAGCTCGTCGGTGCCGTAGCGGCTGCCCTGGGACCAGATGTGGCGACCCAGCCAGGCGAAGATCTCCGGCAGGCGGCCCGCCGCGATCAGCTCGCCCATGTTGCCGAGCTCTCGCTCGAGCGCGAAGCGCAGCTGCGCCGCGTACATGGCGCCGAGCGTGTAGCTCGGGAAGTAGCCGAACGAGCCGTCGGTCCAGTGAATGTCCTGCATGCAGCCATTCTGGTAGTTGCCCTTTGTGGAGAGCCCCAGCCACTGCTGCATCTTGGTGTCCCACAGCGCGGGGATGTCTGCCACCTCGATGCGACCTTCCATCAGATCGCGCTCCAGCTCGTAGCGCAGGATGACGTGGGCCGGGTAGGTCACCTCGTCCGCATCGACCCGGATAAAGCCGGGCTCGACCCGGTTGTAGAGCTTGGCCAGGTTTGCCGGTGCCAACGCCGCCTGCTCGCCGAAGTGGGCGCGAATGTGCGGCGCCAGCAGTGCCAGGAAGGCGGGATCATGGCCGAGCTGCATCTCGCAGAACAGGCTCTGGCTCTCGTGAATGCCCATGGAGCGCGCCTCGGCCACCGGCTGGCCAAGCAACTGGCGCGGCAAGCCTTGCTCGTAACGGGCGTGGCCGGTTTCGTGCACTATACCCATCAGGCTGGAGACGAACTCCTGCTCGTTGTAGCGGGTGGTGATGCGCACGTCGGTCGGCACCCCGCCGCAGAACGGGTGGCTGCTCACATCGAGGCGGCCATGGGCAAAATCGAAGCCGAGCAGCCCCATCACCTGCTGGCCGAGCGCCTGCTGGGCGGCGATGGGGAAGGGGCCTTGCGGGGTCAGGATGGTTTCGCTCTTTTGCTGCTCACTCACTTGTTGGATGAGGGAGGGCAGCCAGCCGGTCAGATCGCCGAAGATCTCGTCGAGCCGGGCGCTGGTCATGCCCGGCTCATAGAGCGCCAGCATGGCGTCGTAGGGGCGCACCCCGAGCGCCTCGGCGCGCAAGGAAGCGACCTCCCGCGACAGTTTCACCACTTCTGCGAGGTTCGGGGCAAAGCCGGCCCAGTCGTTCTCCTTGCGCTGGCGGCGCCAGGCGTGTTCGCACTTGCTGCCGGCGAGCGACAGCGCCTCCACGAGATCCCCGGGCAGCAGGCTTGCATCCTGCCAGTGGCGCTTGATTTCGCGCAGGTTGGCGCGCTGGATCTCGTCCAGCGGCTCGCTCTCGGCCTTGGCAATCCAGTCGCCCAGTTCGGGGGCGGTGCGCTTGAGGTGGATCAGCAGTCCCAGTTCGGCCATGGCCTCGGCGCGGGCTTCGTTGCCCCCCTCCGGCATCATGGCGGCCTGATCCCAGCCACAGATGGCGGAGAGGTGGGAGAGCCGGTGCAGCTGTTGCTGATGTTGTTCAAGTTTCTGATATGACATGGGATTATCCTTGTTATCGTCCCTGATGGCGTACACCCCGTACCTGGCATGCTCGGGGCCGTTCGATGCTAACACTGCCCTCGTGCGTTTTACCACCCTGGCCTAGGATGACTGACCAGATGACGGGCGCTGGCTAGCCGAGCCGCTTCTGGTGGCGTTCGCGGTTCTCCGCCTTCTTGCGCTCGCTCTTGCGCAGCAGTACGTAGAGGGCGCCACCGCCGCCGTGGCGACGCTCGGCGCTGTGCATGGCCATCACCGCCGGCAGTTGCGGCAACCAGGCGCTGACATAGCTTTTGAGCAGGGCGCGCGGTGTGCTGCGCTCTCCCTTGCCGTGCAGGATCAGCAGGCAGCGGATGTCGCGCAGTTCGCAATCCGCAATGAACTGCACCAGGCTCTGGCGCGCTTCGTTCAGGGTCTTCTGGTGCAGGTCCAGACTCGCCTGCAGCTCGTACTTGCCAAGCCGCAACTTCTTGTAGACCCCCTCCTGCACCCCGTCGCGCTTGAAGCCGACGATGGCGTGGGGGTCGAGCATCTCGACCGCTTCCATGCTGAGGTGATCCAGGGCGAGTTGTTCGGCGGTGGCGGCCTGGCGCCGCGCCAGCTGGGCGTCGGTCGGGCTGCTGGCCGTCTGGAGGCGGACATGGTCGTTGCGAATGGGGCGCACATCGGCCACTTCATTGCGAAACAGTGAGAGTTCGTCGTTTTGAGACACGGCAGGCTCCCCGCAGGTGGAATGAGCGGCCATTATAGCGGGCGAGGGCGGATCTGAAAGTGGCGGGCGCGGCAGTGGAGCGGGTCTGCTCAGACCCTGAGCAAAGGGGAGGCGAGGGCGGGATCAGGCGATCGGGGATCGCCTGACGCAGGCTTATTGGCCCTCTTTCGGCGGCTTGGCGTTCATCACCTTGTAGATGAAATAGGCCGCGTAGGAACTGATCAGCAGGAAGGTACCGATAATCACCAACATGGACATCAGTCCCACGCTGTTGCCGAACATCAGGTTCATCCAAAAATCCATCTCATGCACTCCTGTCATCCCATTGATGACAGGCATGATAGATACCTCTTTGGGAGCAAAGAGATGATCTCGATCAAGTCCCCTTGTGGTTATTAAATCGGCAGCCGGATCTGTGAGCGCCCTCCCATATAAAGACCCTGACGGGGCCGATGTGGTCCCGCCTGCGCCTTATTGGCGGGCCGGCTTGTGCGGGCCCGGCTCGGTGAGCGGGGTGATGCGCCAGCCCTGTTGTTCCAGCAGGGCGAGCAGCCCCTGGTCGCCGTAAAGATGCAGCGCCCCTACCACGATGAAACTCTCGTTCGGCAGGGTGGACCACTTCTTCAGCCAGTTGTGGTTGCGCTCCGCCAGCAGGGTCTGTTCCAGCCAGGCCTGCAGTTTGGGCGGCGCCATCTCCGATTTGAGCAGGTTGATGAGGGTCGCCTCGTCCCCCTCTTCCCACGCCTTCATCACTTCGCCAAAGCCGCGCTCGAGCTCGGGCAGCTCGTCCAGGGTACTCTCCAGCATCAGGGTCTGGTTGTCACCGACGCTGGCGAGGTAGCCGAGCTGCTCGAGCAGGGTCTCGAAGCCGATGATGGGCTTGCCGCCGTCGGTGGCCTGTTTGGCGAAGTGCTGATCCACCCCGAGCGCGCTGCGAAAGTCGGTGCGCTCCAGTGCCGCCTGGGTGAGGGTGATGGCGGCGAACCAGGGGCGCAGCGGGGCCAGCATGTTCTCGGTCAGGCCGTTCTGGCCGGCGGCGATGATGGTGCGCCGGTAGAGGTCGAGCGGTATGTGCTCCTTGAGGGTCTTGCCGTCCACCAGCCGGGTGATGGCCCCCATCTCCTGCCACTGTTGCTGGCTGATGTGGGTCAGATCGACCTCCAGCACCAGGGCACGGCTCTGCAGCCAGGCCCGCTCGATGGGGTCGGGCAGCGGATAGAGCGAGGGTTTGCCCGCGTGGATGGAGCCCAGCAGCCAGTGCTGCTGATCGCCCTTGCTGACCCGATAGAAGGCGGGGTCGGCAAGGGCGCTCAGCGGCAGCAGCAGGCAGAGCAGGAAGGGGAGCAGCAGGCGATGGAGTCTCATGGGGCACCTTATGTCAGCGGATGGCTTCTCTTCGTCACAATAACCCCTATGATAAGTCCTCATTTGTCACAGCCAAGAGGTTTTCCCATGCCCCACCTTCGTTTCCGGGCCGTCACCGTCGACACCCTCAAGCAGATAAGCACCCCTCTGCTGGCGGATCTCTGCACCCTCACCGGGGGCAAACCTGAGTTCGTCACCCTGGAGTGCATCGACAGTCACTGGGTGCGCGAAGGGGAGCGCGAGGCTGGCTTTCCGTTCGTCGAGCTGGTCTGGTTCGAACGCCCGCAGGAGCTGCAGGACGCGGCCGCGGCGCTGATCACCCGCCACCTGAAAGCGGTGCTGGGGGAGCAGACCTATGTGGTGGTGCAGGTGCTGCCCATCGTCAAGAGCTGCTATTACAGCAACGGCCAGCACTACTGAGCGGGGACGGCCAGGGATGGCGGCTTGAATGATTCAAGCCACTCTGGCGCTGCACTCTGGTGCCGGTTGGTGGGGATGAGACGAGAGGCGACGATGCTCGTCGTCGCCTCTGGTTGCCAGTAGTGTGCGGGCGTGCCGGGGGGGCGAAGCGGTTGCCGTCAGGCCGACTTGGCGAGGATCCGGTCGAGCAGGCGGCTTGGCAACAGGCGGCGCAGCACCCCGAACAGCCGGGTCGGGAAGGTGACCGGGTAGCGGTGTTTGGGGTGCGGGCTGCCGAGTGCGTGCAACAGCGGTGCGATGCAGGCTTCGCTTGGCAGGGTAAAACCGCGGGCACCCCCTTCGCGCTCCAGCCGGCTCAGGGTCTGCTGGTAGGCGGTCTGATGGCGGCTGGTTGCGGGATCTATGTGGCGCAGGAAGGCGGCGCGGGCATTGGCCCGAAAGCGGGTGTCGATGGGGCCTGGTTCGATCAGGCTGATCTGCACGCCGCTGCCGGCCAGCTCCAGGCGCAGGGTATCGGTATACCCTTCCAGCGCAAACTTGCTGGCGTTGTAGGCGCCGCGATACTTCATGGCCACCAGCCCCAGCACCGAGCTGTTCTGCACGATGCGCCCCTCGCCGGCCGCCAGCATGGCCGGCAGCAGCTGGCGAATGAGGTGGTGCCAACCGAACAGGTTGGTGTCGAACTGCTCGCGCAGCGCCTGGGTGGGCAGATCCTCCAGCGCGCCGGGCTGGCCGTAGGCGCCGTTGTTGAACAGGCCATACAGGCGGCCACCGGCCAGTGCCTGTGCCTCGGCCGCGCCCCTCTCTATGCTGGCCTCGTTGGCCAGATCCAGCTCGACCGCCAGCAAACCCAGCTGGCGCAGCTGCGTCACGTCCTCGGCCTTGCGGGCGGAGGCGATGACGGTGTAGCCGTGCTGGCCGAGCGCCTTGGCGGCGGCCAGGCCGATGCCGCTGGAGCAGCCGGTGATCAGAACGAAGCGGGACATGGTCGCATCCTTGTGGTGACGGGGCAGGCAGAAGCGCCTGCGGCTTTGCATGTTAACCCGCTGATCAGAAAAAAGAAAACCGGGCCAATCGGCCCGGTTTGCTAACTTCAACCACCTGCTTACAGGATGGTGAACGGCATGATGATGTGGAACTTGACGTCTTTCTCGGAGGCGAAGATGTTGGGGTATTCGGTCCAACCGCCGCTCTGGCTGATGTCGTTGTTGTAATCGGTGTAGTGCAGCTTGAACAGGGTGCCCTTCAGCTTGCCATCCTGCACTGTGTACATGACGTCGAAGTTGGCTGCCCATTCGGTATCTTCACCGTTGGTGGCCTTGGTGCCGTCGCCTTTCTGGATATCCCAGCCGTAGGCACCGGAGACACCGACGGACCAGCCAGGTGCACCCACCAGGTCATCCAGGGAGCGGGTCACGCCGAAGAACAGCGCTTTTTCGTTGTTGGCGTTCCAGTCGGAGCGGGAGTCCCACCAGATCTCGTTCGCGCCTTGGGAGTTGCCGTAGCCACGGGTCAGACGGGGCAGGTAGTTGCCTTCGTTACCCTCGGCCTTGGTCCACAGACCTTCCAGACGGAAGCCGTACGGGCCCATGCCCCAGGCGGCGGTCAGCGCTTGCTGCCATGCCAGGCCGTCGTAAGTCTCTATGTCGGCACCGCCCTTCTGATAGGTCTCGGTGTCGGAGCCGTAGAACTGGTAGCTGGTGGAGAGACCGCCCAGCACGTCAAACTTGTGGGCCAGCTTGAAGTGGTAGCTGTCCATGTAGTTTTCGGAGTTACCGTAAGAACCGGTAATGGAGGTGCCGTTTTCGAAGGTGTAACGCGCCGCTACGCCCTGGATGTAGTCGATGACGTTTTCATCGGCGAACGGATCCATCCATGCCTTGGCGCGGGAGAACTTCTGGGTCTCTTTGTACCAGGGGGATTTGTACTCGTCGGCGATGGCGTAGGTCAGGTAGAGGCCGCCGAAGTTACCCTCGATCTGGCCACCACGGTAGGTACCCGGCTGATAGGACCAGTTCACGCCGATCACGCCCGGTACGTAGAGCTGGGTCAGACCGCCCTTGGCGGTGAGGGCACCGTCCAGCGCCTTGAATTTCAGCGAGGCGTTGGCCAGGCTGAAGCCGCCTTCCGGGGAACCGTCCTTGTAGTTTTCGCCCCATTTGTTGCCGGCGAAGGAGAATTCGTTCTCCTGGTTGACCGGGTGGTTCTCGGTCACGGCCAGATCATAGGCACCGAAACCGCCCACATCGATACCCACCACGTCCCAGGCGTAGCCGGAGTTGAAGTTCAGGGAGGCCTGGGTGGTGGCGTGGCTCAGGTTGGACTGGTACTTGCCTTCTTTGTTCTTGGCAGTGGGGTCGCCGTCGATACGCTGACGATCACGCTGGAAGTAGAAGAGGCCACCGTTGAGTTTGCCTTCTTCATAGAATTTGCTGGCGGCGGCTGCATAGGCGGGACCTGCTTCGTCGGCAGCCAACACCATACCGGGGGCGAGCATGGCAGCAACGACGGCTGCGCTCAATGCGGCACGTTTGAAGATCACTTTTTCCATTTTGTATTGCTCCTGATTTTATGGACTTAGCTTTTTTTGTCCGGCAGTCAGGCAGGTGCCCGCCGCTCGGTATTGGCATTGCAATCAAGACCCCGAAGGGCAAAAAGTTCGAGTATGTCGGCTGCGGCCGCGACGTCTTGGCACATCTGCGGTGGGTGCAGTTCTGTTCATCACATAGTTTGTTTTTTTGTGTTCCGATACTTGGCTATCGGACAGCTCAAGAGTACGTTCGCGGTGCGAAATATCAATGGAAAGTTCCCACCAAGTTTCAAAAATATGACCGAGTGCAAATAATCATGACGCTCGTTGTGGACACTCCCAGCCCGCTCATAACGGCGATGACAACGTTTTCAGATGAAATTGCCGGCCGATCCGGACGGATCGCACTGTGCAGAGGGATCTTTCCTCGTTAACCTGCGGATAACAGATAATTTTGTGCCACAAAAAAAGATAAGCCCCTGCGCGATGGCAGGGGCCGGGTTGGGGGCGCCGGCTGAACCGGCGCGGATCAGGCCTGGTGGCCGAGGATGCGCGGGATCTGGCTGGCTTGGTGGTGGATGTGCTCCGACACCTGCACCGAGAGGCGGCTGCCCTGGCGGGCGTGCTGGCTGATGCGGCCGATGAGATCGGCAAAACTGGCCAGCTTGTGCTCCTGGCTCTTGGCGTTGTCGGCCCCCTGCAGGGCGATGACCGCCGTGCTGCGCGCCATCTCCCGCACCGCCTGGGTGGTCTGGCGCAGCTGCTCCGCCTGTTGACGCTGGGCGGCGGCCTCTGCGGTGATCCGCGCCAGCACGGTGCCGAGCTGATCCCCCGCCTGGGTCAGTCTGGTCAGGATCTCGGTGATCTGGCCGAGGGAGCGCTGGGTATCGGCGGAGAGGTGGCGCACTTCGTCGGCCACCACCGCGAAACCGCGCCCCTGTTCCCCGGCCCGGGCCGCCTCGATGGCCGCATTGAGCGCCAGCAGATTGGTCTGCTGGGAGATGTGACCAATCACATCGACGATGGCGGTCACATCTTCCACCGAGCGCTTGAGCTGGGCCAGGGCGCCACCGCTCTCGTCGATGGCGAGCCCGGTCTGGGCGGTGGCCTGCAACATGCCCCCCACCAGCTGCTCGCTCTGGCTCATGGAGTGCTCGTTGTGCTGGGCGTGCTGCGCTATCTCGGCGGCCACCTGGTGTACCTCGCCGGCCAGCTGGTTCAGCTCGCTCATCATCAGATCGCTCTCGTCCACCGCCTGCTCCGTGGTGCGGGTGCTGTGATGGATCTCCTGCACCTGGTTGACCATTCCCTGCAGGCTCTGCGACACCGCCGACAGCTGGCCCTCTTTCTGCTGCTGATCCTGTTGCAGGCGCAGGATGAGGCGGTTGTAGCTGGCGACGATGTCGGCCAGCTCGTTGCGCTCGCGCCCCTCTGGCAGGGTCTCGGCCTGCCCGGTCTCGTCGAGCTGCAGAAAGGCCGCGCGCAGGCGCAGCAGCGGCCTGACCAGCCAGCGGCGCTGCACCAGCGCAAACAGCAGGGCCACCAGCACCAGACAGAGTGCCAGGCTGCCGAGGATGGCGGCCAGCCGCTGGTTCACCGCCTGGCGGGCGGCGGCCAGTTCGCTGCCCATCTGGCCGGTGGCCTGCAGCATCTGGTCAATGTCCTGCTGCACCGCCTGGCGCGCCTGCTGCTGTTGTTGCAGCGCCTTGCGGCTGTTTTCCAGCTCCTGCGGGTAGCGCTTGAGCAGTGAGATCAGCTCGGCCTTGGGAAGATCCCCCAGCTCCTTGCGCTCCGGCTCCCCCAGGGTGAACTCGTCGGCGGGAGGCGCCTCGAAAAGCGCCAGGCTCGGCAGAGCCGCCAGCTGCTCGGCCTGTTTTTGCAGGGCCGCCAGCTCGAACCGCAATCCTTCCAGCAGCTTGGGGCTGGCCTGCTCCATGTAGTTCTGGCGCAGGTGAGCGAGCCCTGGCAGGGCCGCCAGCAGGTCGCCGGCCAGCTGGCGATAGCGCTCGGCGCTGGCCGGGTCGCTCCCCGTCGCCCCTTGCTGACCGTATCGCAGCAGCGCCCTGGCCTGATCGGTCAGCTCGTTCTCGGCATTTTGCAGCAGCCACTGACTGTTGCCGGAGAGCTTGCCTGCCGCCAGATAGTCGCTGTCGATGCGCGCTCCCATCTGCTCGAGCAGGGTGCGCAGCGAGGTGGTGAGCGCCTCATCCTGTTGGGAGAGCTGGGCGAGCGCCTGTTTGCGCACCCCTTCGGCCTCGGTCAGCCGCAGCGGATCGCCGCTGGCGAGGTAGTCGCGCAGGGTGCCCTGCAGGGTACCGGTGAGCCGCTGCTGAAGCCGTTCGTGCTGGTGCTGGGCCAGCTCGGCCTGGTTGAGCTGTTGCCAGCCGTGCCAGAGGGCAGCGACCTGCACGGCGGCGACCAGCAGCAGAGCGAGAGAAGAGAGGGAGGCATAATGGGCAATTTTCACGGCAGCATTCCTGCTTGTTGAACCACGGCGATGGGCGTCGGCGTGAGCTTAAGCAGCAGAGATGGCGCTTTTATGACAGTCAACCCGGCGGCCCGGACTGACTGTCGAGAGGGCTGGCTTACGGCCGCAGGGCGGGGGCCTCCTGCTGGTGGCGGGCCGGGGGTTTGCCCAGCATGCCTAGCAGGGCGCCGCCCATGATAAGGGCGCCGGCCAGCAGGTGGCGGGGGGTCAGCTGCTCGCCGTTGAACAGCACCAGCAGCAGGGTGCTCAGCAGCGGCGTCAGATAGGCCAGCGCTCCGATCCTGCGCGGATCCCCGTCCCGCAGCGCCAGATACCAGGTGACGAACGCCGCCCCCATGGGACCGAGTGCCAGCCCGATGATGAGGCCCCAGTCACCGGCCGGAATTTGAGCCACCGGCAGCGGTCCCTCCAGCAGCCAGGCCAGCAGCAGCGCCAGCAACCCGGCGGGCAGGCAGGCCGCCGCCGTCATCACCGCCGGGGCCGGCGGCAGCCGGCGCGAGAGCACCGAGTAGGCACCCCAGACGATGGCGGCCCCCAGCGCCAGCAGATAGCCCGGCAGATAGGCCTGTTGCAGCTGCAGCTCGCCGTTCACCATCACCAGTACCGAGCCGGCCAGACCCAGGGCGCCGGCCAGCAGGTGACGGCCGTGCAGCGGGTGACCCGGCAGCAGCAAGGGGGTGAACAGAATGATGAACAGCGGCCAGAGGTAGTTGATGAGGTTCGCCTCCAGCACGGGGGCGTGGCGAAAGCTCATGAACAGCAGCAGGTGGTAGAGCAGCAGGGCGCTGATGGTCACCAGCCAGTTGACCGGACGAGCCCGCCACTGACGCCAGAACGGCAGGGCGCCCGCCCCGCAGAAAAACAGCACCAGCCCCACCAGCACCAGCGGCGACACGCTGGTGACCCGGGAGGTGAGCGCCGCCAGCGAGGCCCACAGCACTATGGTCAGCAGCGCCAGCCCGGTGGACTTGTCCCACCACGAAGCAGCAGACATCCGACACTCCTTTGCAGATGAATGAACAAAAAGAGGGCCAGTCTAGCAGACCGGCCCTCCCTGGTGGCCATACCTCGGTGGTGTGGCAGTGCGATTATTTGCTGTCGGTCACCGCGCTGCTGATGGCGGACAACTGCTGGCGACGCACGCCCCAGATGATGAGCGCCAGCACCAGCAGGGGCAGCAAAGGGATCCAGCCAGGTGCCGCCAGAACCAAACAGCAGGTTCAGTAGGGCCACGCCATGGGGCTGGCAGGTTAGTTCGGGCAGGTTAGGTTGCGGCGGGCTGCCGACGCAACCGCCATCGGCCGAACGGCGGCCTGGGCCAAAAACGAGCAAGGGGTTGGCACCATGACGATGCCAACCCCTTGTTTTGTATGGCGTTCCCGACTGGAGTCGAACTGTTATGTACTATAGGTGTTGTTTTTAGAGGTTTTATTTTTTTATAACAACTTAAAAATCAGCATCTTGATGTCACATCATGGCGCAAAAATGCTATTGCCCTAAGTGCAATAGTTAGTGCGAACCCCATAAATGCATACTTCTAATAGCTATGCCAATGAGCTGACGATAACGCTTTACCATTAAGGCAAGCAGCGGGCCGTTTGGGTTTATGCATTATTGTATGCACACTTGAGTCAGGCCACACGTAGTGTGTGGCCTGACTTGGCTGGGACGTTGCCCCCAAGAGTGACTGCATACCATTGTCCGAGCCCGCATCGAGAAAACGGATTACCCCATTCCCTCCGAACTGTGTGCATCAATCCCCTGACGCTGAACGATTACATCAAGAGGCGCTTCTAAACGCAATCAACCCCCTCAAAAGCCTCTCCACGGCTTCCAGCCTGCCCCGCAAATCGCGACTCTCTGCAACGGTATTGTTGATGGCCCTTTCAATCGCTGGATCCAATATGGAGAAGTCCGCTTTTAACTCCTGGTACTCAGCGAGCATTGAATCACATTCCTGCAACCCCTTACGGTAGTGCTGTGCTCTCGCGATCAGTCCTTCCAGAACGGATTCATACGTTTCCGGCTCACGCTCCTTACCTGATTCCGTTACATGCGCACTCGGCCCAATAAATTCCTCCTTGAAATGCACTTCATCGAACTTAGGAGTCTTGATGAAATGAGAAAAGCGCTTCCCATCATCAACGTGCTTTCTCTTTAGGAGCCCCAAACGGACTAGCTTGATGAGATTCAAATAAATAATGCTATAACGCTTCCTATGTACCTTCGGTTCAGCCTTGGCACCAAAAACAGCACTTACGCACCCAGTCGCAGTGAAATCGTCAAACTGCAATCGAATTAGTGCGGTGTAGAGTGCGGTTGGTAGCCACACAGTCTGGGAGCCCATAAGTAATCCTCAGTCTCGAACGACAATAATTAGTGGAAATTAAAATCAAGTTGCGGATTATAGTCCGTGGCTGTAAGTCAGACAACCAGAGATAGTGCTCGCCAGAGAGAGGCGAGACATGCAAGATTTAGCAAAAAAGTTTGGTGATGCGGTACGTGAAAGACGGCTTCAATTGGGCGTATCACAAGATGCGCTCGCACACGTTGCCGAGATTGATAGAAGCTATGTAGGAAGAATTGAACGTGGTGAGGTCAATATCACCCTGGAGAAAGCTTATTGCCTTGCTAGGGTACTGGGGTGTGACATTAGGGACTTACTTCCCTAATGAAGCATCCAAGAAGAACATTGTAGCTATGATAATCACTCCATAGTTTTCTCTAAACTACCTCGTTTTTCTTATACACCCAACGTATTCAAACAATCTGTAGATCGCACGGTATCAAAGACCAGACTATATCTATATATGTCTCGATATTCGTTTGAAAATCATAGCAATCTTGGTAGTATCTTTTCTATCACTGGCTGATAGGCACTGTTATGGACGCTTACCTTCAACCACAATTAAAAAACCATCAAGAAATAAAAAATATTTTAAAACAAGTAAATGTAACGCATGTTCTGAGTGATGGGCGAAAAGTTAAAACTCTATTAGTCTACCTGCCAATTAAAAATGGTGTTAGTAGCCATGACGAGTTTTTTGAAAAAATAAAAAATGGCATATTATATAATTTTGTTTTTTCTTGTCGTGAAATTGAGAAGAAGCTTGGTATGGTAATCCCCCCATTTTTTGGAGCACTCAAAAGTAGAGGTCATGCGGCCTGTGCCAAGCGCTGTTTCGGCGTGTAGC
>NZ_JAPCJC010000032.1:0-23628 GCF_027707805.1 Aeromonas sp. QDB20
AGAGTAGGACACTGCCAGGCACCCAATTGAAGAAGCCCGCTCATTTGAGCGGGCTTTTTTATTGCCTGACATTCAGCCATTTCTGCACAGAATCCCGTGCTATTCCCCCTTTGCTTGCTCCGCAACGGGCAGTGTCATGTTGATTTTGTGTGGCTCCATTTGGGTTTCATTTGGGGCATCTCTCCAGCCCTCGGTCAGCATTTCTCCCCCTCCACTGCTAGCCAATTTCCTGATGGTGCAACAATATGGCCATTCTTTTTGTTGATGATCACTATTGCCCTGGCAGGGGATGACAAGGGCTGCGTGATCTTTAGACTGTGAACTTCATCGACAAGGGAGCTGTGTATGTTGGGGATCCACGATCTGGCGTTGTTTATCCTGTCAGGCCTGCTGTTGAACATGATGCCGGGGCCGGACTCCCTGCTCATCATGCTGCGCAGCGGCTCCCAGGGCTGGCGGGCAGGCTCTGGGGATAGGGACCGGCACCATGGTGCACGTGCTGGCTGCTGCGTTGGGGTTGTCCGCTCTGCTGAGCGCCTCGGCCGAGCTGTTTGCCGTCATCAAGTTGATGGGCGCGCTTTATCTGGTCTATCTCGGCTTATCCATGTTCAGGCAAGGGGGAGGAGGCCGGGTATCGGCTGAAGAGGCTGTGTCCCTGCCTGTGCTCTCCTATGGCCAGATCTTCCGGCAAGGGTTACTGACCAATGTGCTCAACCCCAAGGTGGCCCTGTTCTTCCTTGCCTTTGTGCCCCAGTTCATCGCGCCAGATGCGCCGCAAAAAGCGCTGGCATTCATCGTGCTGGGCTGCATCTTCAATTTCAACGGCATGATCTGGTGCCATCTGCTGGCTTTCTCGACCGCCTATGCGAGCCGCAAGGTGAGGCTGCCTGCAAGGCTGAGTACCTGGCTTAACCGTGTGATGGGGGGGCTGTTTGTGGGGCTTGGCATCAAGCTGGCGGTGGAGTGAGAAGATAAACGTCGTCCATAGAAAAAGGCGTATCCCATTGCTGGGATACGCCTTCGTCTGCACTGCAGCAGGATGACTGAAATCAGTTCATGCCGTAGCGCTTGAGTTTCTTGCGCAGAGTACCGCGGTTGATCCCCATCATCACGGCAGCGCGAGTCTGGTTGCCACGGGTGTACTGCATGATCACGTCCAGCATGGGAGCTTCGACTTCGGAGAGAACCATATCGTACAGATCAATCACTTCCTGACCGTTCAACTGGGCCAGGTAGTTACGCAGGGCCTGTTGCACAGAGTCACGCAGGGGGCGCTGGGTCGGCTCGGCAGCGTGATTGTGAGTAGTTGTTACCAATGCATCAGAAGTCAGGGTTTGTTCGAACATATTCGGTCGGCTCTTTAGTTATGCGTTAACCTAATCCATCGAAATACGCTTCGAGTGCCTCGAGTTGTGCGTCTGCACAATCCAGGGCATTGAAGTGCTTACGGAATTCTCGGCCCGTCTCTTCTTCATCCAGATACCAGCCCACGTGTTTACGGGCAATGCGCGCTCCCAGATATGCACCATAAAACTGGTGCAGGTTGGTTACATGCTCGTTCATCAGGGTGCGAACCTCTTCCCTGTCGGGAGGTGGCAGCTTGGTGCCCGTCTCAAGAAAATGACGGATTTCCCGGAAAATCCAGGGTCGTCCTTGCGCAGCACGGCCGATCATCACGGCATCAACACCGGTATAGTCGAGGACATACCGGGCCTTCTCCGGGCTGTCTATGTCGCCATTGGCGACAACAGGAATCGATACGGCCTGCTTAATCGCCCTGATAGTGTCGTACTCCACTTCGCCCTTGTAGAGACAGGCACGGGTACGACCATGCACGGCGAGGGCCGCGATACCGCAATCTTCGGCGATTCGGGCGATCTCCTCGCCATTGCGGTTATCCGGATCCCATCCTGTGCGGATCTTCAAGGTGACAGGCACGTCCACTGCGTCCACCACGGCCCGGCAGATGGATCTGACTAGGTCGGGTTGGCGCAACAGGGCGGAACCTGCCAGCTTCTTATTCACTTTTTTTGCCGGACATCCCATGTTGATGTCGACGATCTGAGCGCCCTGCTCCACGTTGTAGCGGGCGGCAAACGCCATCATCTCGGGGTCGGCTCCGGCAATCTGGACCGATCGCAAGCCCCCTTCAGCAGAGTGATCCATTCTCATCCGGGTTTTCTGGGTATCCCAGACATCCGGGTTGGCCAGCAGCATCTCGGAAACGGCCATGCCGGCACCCAGCCGCAAACAAAGTTCACGGAATGGTCGGTCTGTTACACCGGCCATGGGAGCCACGATCAGGGGAGTTTCAAGCGTGTGGGGACCTATCTGCATTCCACGGTTACCATCGGCTTAGGGCGGCGTATATTACGCATTTTTTAGTCAGGAGAAAAGGTTAGTATTTGAGCGTCAGCCATTTTTTTCTGAAAAAAACGTCGCGCCAAGGCTTGCAAAATCAGGAGTGCTTGAAAATCGGACAGATTGTCGAAGCGAAGCGGCGGGGCCAATTGGATGAGGGGGACCATTATTTGCCTGTCCCCATCCCGGACGGGTTTGCGTTATGATAGCGAGCTTGTATCGAGCAAAGACTCCAAACAAATTCATTACAAACAGATTGGGGACGTATGACGGCAAGGTTCATCAAATCTCTCTACCCGTGTCTGCTTGGCGCCATGCTGGGCTCGGCCCAGGCTCAGACGGTCAGTTTCAGCGAAGCCTGGAGTCGGGTCATTCAACAGGATGACGGGCTGGCGGCGGAACAGGCCGGGGTGGAGCGGGCGCAACAGCTGCGCGAAGCAGCCAAGGCCATGTATCTGCCCAAGGTGGACGTGGGGGCCAGCTACACCCACCTCGATCAGCCGGTGGAGCTGGACATGATGGACCTCAACCCCATCGCCAGTCATCCTGAGTTCGGCAAGGTACTGGCGCCCCTCATGCAGGCGCTCAAGCTGACGCCCAATGACTTCGTCACCCCCCTCACCAAGCAGAACGTGGTGACCAGCTCGGTCAAGATGCTCTGGCCGCTGTTTACCGGTGGTCGCATCGATGCGGCACAGGACATTCGCCAGGCCCAGGTGAGCGAGGCGCAGCAGTTGCTGGTGCTCAAGCAGCAGTCCACCTTCGAGAGCCTCTCCCAGACCTATTTCGGGGTGGTGCTGGCGGCCCAGGTGGTGCAGACCAAGCAGGAGATCGAACAGGGGCTGGCTCACCACCTGGAGCATGCCAAGAAGTTGGAGGCTCAGGGCCAGATCGCCAGGGTTGAACGTCTCTCCGCCCAATCAGCCTATGATCGGGCCCGTATCGATACCCAGAAGGCGCGTCGCAGCCTGGAGATTGCCCAGCTGGCCCTTGGCCACATGCTCAAGCTCAAGCAGGCGGAGCCCGATACCCAGCTCTTCATCAATCCGCAGATGCCTGAACTCGCAGCCTTCGTGCAGGAGACGCTGGCGGTGCACCCCGGCCTCAAGTTGCTGACGGCCAAGAAGGAGCAGGCGCAGGGGATGATCAAGCTGGAGAAGGGCAAGTACGCCCCCGAGCTGTTCCTGTATGGCAACTACAACCTCTATGAGGATGACTCGCTGGCCTCCAAGACCACCCCGGACTGGCTGGTCGGGGTGGGTGTCAGCATGCCGCTGGTGAGCCGTGACGGCCGCTCCGAGACGGTACAGGCGGCCAAGAGCGCCGAGCTGCAGGTCAATCTGCTGCAGGCCAAGACCCGCCAGGATCTGGAGTTGCTGGTCGAGAAGACCTGGCGCGAGGCGGCGCAGGGGTTGGAGGAGTTCCAGTCGCTCTCTTCCACCCAGGCGCTGGCCGAGGAGAACGTGCTGCTGCGAGACAAGGCATTCGGGCAGGGGCTCTCCACTTCCCTCGATGTGGTGGATGCCCGCAACCAGCTGGCCGGGGTCAAGACCCAGCGCGCCGCTGCCGCTTATCAATACGTCATTTCGCTGGCGCGTCTGCTGGCCCTCTCCGGGCAGATGAACAGTTTCAACCAGTATCAGCACGGGCAGGCGATCGAGGTGAACTCATGATCGCGGCCTGCCTTGCTCCCATTGTCATGTCTGTTTCGACCGCCAAGGGTCGCCCGTTTGCCGAGGTGAATTCATGAGTCATCCCCCCATCAAGAAGAAGATGAGCCAGGGCAAGCCGCTGCTGCTGCCATTGGCGCTGGTGTTGCTGGTCATCTGGCTGGGCTGGCGTTTCTGGCTGGCCTATCAACCCGAGCCGGTGCGTCTGCAGGGGCAGATCGAGGCGCAGCAGTACTCCGTCTCCTCCAAGGTGGCGGGCCGCATCGAGGAGGTGCTGGTGAAGAAGGGGGATCAACTGGCCAAGGATCAGCTGGTGTTCACCCTGGCGAGCCCCGAGATTGAAGCCAAACTGAGCCAGGCCAAGGCGGGCCAGGCCGCGGCCGGCGCCATGGCCGAAGAGGCCGAAAAGGGCGCGCGCGCCCAACAGATTGCCGCCGCCAAGGATCAGTGGCAAAAGGCCAAGGCGGCCGCCTTGCTGCGCGGCAAGACCTACGAGCGCATTGCCAGCCTGCACCGGGATGGCGTGATGCCGCTGCAAAAACGTGATGAGGCCTGGACGGCCTGGCAGGCGGCCAGGTACAGCGAAGGCATGGCCTGGCAACAGTATCAGATGACCCTGGAAGGGGCGCGGGAAGAGACCAAGATCGCGGCCCGCGAGCAGGCCAAGATGGCGGCAGGTTCGGTGGCTGAAGTGGAGGCCTACCTGGCCGACACCCGCATCAATAGCCCGCATGCGGGTGAAGTATCCCAGGTGCTGCTGCGCAGCGGCGAGCTGGCCCCGCAGGGCTTCCCCGTGGTGACCCTGCTCGACATGAGCGATGCCTGGGCCCAGTTCCACGTGCGCGAAGATCTGCTGCCCCGCTTCGCGCTGGGCACCGAGTTCGATGCTCGCATCCCCGGTCTTGGCGAGCAGACGGTGCGTTTCAAGGTGACCCATGTGGCCGTGATGGGGGATTTCGCCACCTGGCGTGCCACCGACACCCGCCAGGGCTTCGACATGAAGAGCTTCCAGGTGGAGGCGCGTCCGCTGCAACCGGTTGAGGGGCTGCGGGTCGGCATGAGCGTGCTGGTTGAGCTCTGATGGGACGCGAATGGCGGTTGTTGTGGCAGGATCCGTTCGGCCGGGCGCTGGCCAGCTGGTTGCCCCTGCTGCTGATGGGGATCCTCTGCTGGATCTTCTCTGCCGGGTTGGCGCGGGATCTCAAGGTCGGTCTGGTGGATCTGGATCAGAGCGTGCTGTCGCGCCAGCTGGCCTATTCGCTGGATGCCTCCGCCGGGCTCAAGGTCGCGCGACAGTTCGACTCCATCGCTGAAGGGGCCAATGCCCTGCGGGGAGGCGACATCTACGCCCTGGTCGTGCTGCCTGACCATCTCGAGCGGGATGCCAGGCAAGGCACCCAGCCGCGGGTCACCGTGTTCAACAACGGCCAGTTCATCCTGATCGCCAAGCTGGTCAACTCGGCGCTGGCCCAGGTGGTGGGAACCCTCAGCGGCCAGGTCGGCGTGCTGACGGCGATGGCCGATGGCAAGGTGCTGCCCGGGGCGCTCGGCCAGGCGGTGCCCATCAACAGTCAGGTGACGGCGCTCTACAACCTCAATGCCAGTTACGCCCAGTTTCTGCTGAGCGCCATCCTGCCTGCGGTGTGGCAGATCCTGGTGGTGCTCTACGGACTCAATGCGCTGGCCCGCACCGACCGGCTGGGACTGGACTGGACTACCAAAGGGGTCTGGTTCGGGCTCTGGCGCACCCTGCTGCCCCACGTGCTGATCGGCTGGGGCTGGGGGCTGCTCTGGATGCTGTTGCTGTTCAAGGGCTTTGCCTATCCCATGCACGGCAGCTGGCTGGTGCTGACGGTGGGGTTGGGGCTGGCCTCGGCCGCCTGCGTCAGCATGGGAGCCTTCTTCTACGCCGTCATTCGGGATCCGGCCCGGGCTCTGTCGCTGGCGGGGGCCTACACGGCGCCGGGGTTCGCCTTTATGGGGGTCACCTTTCCGGTCAGCGCCATGGGGGATTTCGCCCAGTTCTGGCGCAGCCTGCTGCCCATCTCTCACTATGTCGAGCTGCAGATCGGCCAGACCAACTACGGTCAACCGCTGGCGGCAGCGCTGCCGCAGTTCGGCGCCCTGCTGCTGTTTCTGCTGCCCCTGTTGCTGGTCGTGCGCCGCTACCGGGCACAGGCGAGCACGACCCAGTCACAAGAGGAGCTCAAGCCATGATGGGATTCCGGGATCTGCTGCGCCTCGAGCTGCGTACCCTGCTGGCTGACAGGGCCATCATGCTGACCCTGTTTGGCGGCGTCTTCTTCTACTCCTTCCTCTATCCGCAGCCCTATCTGCACCAGTTGCCGCGGGAAGAGGCGGTGGTGGTGGTCAACGAGGATGGCAGCCAGCTCTCCCGTCAGCTGGAGTTCATGGCCGATGCGACGCCGCAGGTAAAACTGGTGGCCCGGGCCAGCTCGCTGGATGAGGCTCGCCAGCGGATGATGGCCGGCGAGGCGAGCGGGATCCTGCACATCCCCAATCACTTCTATCGGGATCTGATGCTGGGCAAGAGCGTGACCCTGAGCTATGCCGGCGATGCTTCCTACTTCCTGGTTTACGGCACCATCGCCGAGGGGCTGGCCCAGGCGGGCGGCACCCTGGCCGCCCAGGTCAAGGTGGCCAGGCTGCTGAGTCACGGCGAGGCGCTGCCGCAGGCAGCCATGGGCTGGAATGCGGTGGCCCTCAACGTACTGCCGGTGTTCAACCCCACCATGGGCTATGTGAACTACGTGGTGCCGGCGGTGTTCGTGCTGATCCTGCATCAGGTGCTGCTGATGGGCACCGGCATCCTGGGGGCGACCCAGAACCAGCGCAGCCAGCGCGGCGAGTCAGGCTATTGGCAGGATGCGCCCGTCCTGCCACTGCTGCTGGCCCGAACTCTGGTGGTGGGGGGGCTGTTCGTGCTGCCGGTGAGCTACTTCTTCGGCTTCTGCTTCGATCACTACGATATCGCGCGCACCGCCGAGCCGGCCGCACTCTGGTTGTTCACCCTGCCGTTCCTGCTGGCCACGACCTGGTTTGGCGTCGCGCTGGGGGCCCTCTTTACCCGGCGCGATCTGCCGACCCAGGTGGTGCTTGTCTCCTCCCTGCCGCTGGTCTTTCTGGCCGGCTTCATCTGGCCGCTGGAACTCATTCCGGCGCCGCTCAACTGGCTGGCTCAGTGGGTACCGAGCACTCCGGCCATCGAGGGTTTTTTGCGTCTCAACCAGATGGGGGCTGAGTTTGCTCAGGTCTCCCACTACTGGTGGCAGTTGTGGGGGCTGGCGCTGCTGTATGGTGCCCTGGCGTGCCTGCTGCTGGGCTGGCGTCAATCCCAGAGGCGAAAGGTTCGCCCGGCCGCGCCGGCGCGGGATGCTGTGAGCGAACCCTCCGCCGGTTAGGTGTTCCCCGACAGCAAAACGGTCAGCCCCAGGGCTGACCGTTTTGCTATGGCGCTGGCTCATGCCCGGCTGAGGCTTGGGTCGCCGATGGCGTAGATCTGGCCTGCTGCCGCCTCGTCGGTCAGCAGACGCAGCCCGCAGGCGGCGACGTCGGCCCGGCGCACCAGACCGTGCATCTCCTTGCCCTGACTCAGCACGGCCGCACCGGTAGCTATGCCATCCTGCAGGCCGGCCGGGCGCAGTATGGTCCACGCCAGCGTGCTGGTCTGCAGCCAGCTCTCCGCCAGGCTCTTGAGCCGCACCTCGTGGCCGAAGGCGGCCCACGCCCGCTCGGGCAGATATTGCCAGCTGTCGCCACAGCCGAGGGAGGTGACCAGCAGCAGACGCTTGAGTCCGGCTCGCTCCATCTCGTCGATCACCTGGCGGTTGCCCAGATAGTCGACGGGCTCGGCCTGGCGAAAGCTGCCGAGAGTGGAAATGGCCTGTGCCCCTTCACCGGCCAGCCGGCAAGCGGCTGCTACCGCCTGCGGGTCGAGGGCATCCCCGCTGATGACGTCGACGCCCAGCGAGTGCAGCTCGGCGGCCATGTCGGCATGGCGCACCAGGGCGACGACCCTGTGGCCAAGTTGCAGCGCTTGCTCGGTGAAGGCGCGGCCCAGCCCGCGGCTGGCTCCGAAGATGAGTGTGGTTGGCATGGTGCGGCTCCCTTGAGTGAAAGGGCTAGCCTAGAGGGCGGAAGGGATGTTGTAAATGAGAGTTGTTTTTATTTGTCTGGCAGGAGAGAAAACGGTGAGCCGGAGACACCCGGCTCACGCAGCATCAGCCGTTGTAGTGGCCAATATTGGGACGACGGCTGGGGCCGCTCAGGTGGATATCCACCGGGTTGAACGCCTTGATCGCCTCGAAGCTGAAGTCGCCGATGGCCTGATGCAGGCTCTGGGGGCTGTGGTTGGTGATGAGGATGACGCTTTTTGAGAGGTTGCGGCGACGGCGCAGCAGGTGGCCGAGGAAGCTGGACTGGCTCTCCGCCATCTTGGCACGATTGGCCGCCACCTCGTCGATGATCAGCAGGTCAACCTCTTCCAGGGCGCGCCGGTACTGGTTGCGCTCCTCCTGATCCTGGATGACGTTGAAGAACAGCCGATCAACGATGGAGGCCCACTGCTGGAAGATCACCGACTTCTGGTGGCGTTCGATCAGCTCGTGTGCCACCGCGCCGGCCAGGGTCGACTTGCCGGTGCCGTAGTCGCCATAGATCAGCATGCAGCCACCGCCGCTCTTCTCCCAGTGTTCGAAACCGCTGATGAAGTAGCGGGCCGTCTCGATGGGGTATTGCAGCGCGGGGTCGCCGGCATCCATGCGCTCGAACACCCAGTCTGGGTTGAGGTCGGCCTGGGCGATCAGCTTCTGGATCCGCTCCTGGCGCGCCACCTTCTGCAGTTCGCGCACCTCGGCGTTGGCCTTGGCGTCGTACTCCTTGCGCAGGGTTTCATAGTCGTACTGGCTGCCACCGGTCTGGGCCTGCAGGCGGCGAATGCGCTCGAGCAGACCGCTGACATGGCGGCTTAATTCGGGGTCGTGCATCCGTTGCTCCTGCTTGGCCTTGGCGATCTTCCGGCGTTTGGCCTCGATCTCTTCCAGCTCCTGGCGCAGGGGATCGTGCGGATCAGTCATGGAGTGCTCCTTCTGCTCGGTCTGGGTGGGGACTGGGGTCTGATTTTGCCTGCTGGCAGGGGCCTTCTTCAATCATTATCCGGCTCCTGGCGCTGCGCGGCCAGCCGCTTGGCCTCTTCGATCATCTCCTGGGCCCGCTTGCTCGGGCCCGCCTCCACCGGCTCCGGGGTGACTTGCTGATAGCCGGTCACGCTCATCGGCTGGCGGCGGGCGTAACGGCGGGTCTTGAGGGCGCGAATGAACTTGAGCATCCACTGGTGCTGGGAGTCGAACACCTCGGGCCGCCCCAGCCAGTAGGCGATGAACTCGCCGAGATCTTCTTCGCTGTAGCTGGCATCGATCACACCGCACAGGCGGGCGAGGGCGGGCAACTCTTCATCCGGGCGCCACTGCAGGTGCATCTGGAAGGGGCGCTCCGGCAGGGGGCTGCGCACCCGCTGGGTCAGCAGCGGCAGCTGGAACGGACACTGATGGTAGTGCTCACTCTCGGTCTGGCTCTCTACCTGCAGCAGGCCGGCTTCCATCAGCTCGTCAAACAGTTCGGTCAGCTGGCGGGCATTGACCTGAAAGGAGAAGCCGCTGGGATCGCCCGGGTCGACCACCGCCAGCGCCCGCCCAAGCTCCGGGTAGTTGAGCCTGGCCAGCTGATTTTCCAGCACCAGCCGACGCAGCTGCAGGGTATAGAGGCTGCGGGCAGGATGGGACAATCTGGGGTGGGCGAGGGCGCTGTATTCGGCTGGGGTCATGGCATGCTTCATCGACGAAATTGAGGGGCATTATCCCCCATGGCGGGGCTGCATACAATTGATGGTGGCTAGGGGGAGATGCAGCAGGGCGGGGGCGCCGCCGCTCTCTGCCCGCGTGCGTCAAGGGAGTGATTGTCTGCCGTATGACTCCCTTGCTAGGCCGAAGCGATGCCAGCAGAACAAGGCAGATTTTCGAGCAACCTCATTACCTGCTTTATTTCAAACAGTTGACGGTCTAAATAGCTATCTGGCATAGCTTTAATGGAGATTATTCTATCATCCGATTGGTCAGTGCAGTCGGTTATGGTCTAGGCTTGAAGCTAAATAACTGGTTGACTAATAAGAGCTTTATCAAGATGTCAAAAGCCGGATTACGGATCCTGGTGGTGGAAGACGAGGTCGTTTTTCGCCACTCCTTGGTAAATTATCTCGAGCACGATGGCGCCTGCGTCTTCCAGGCTGAAGACGGTATCGAAGGTCTCTCCGCCGCCGCGCTTTACCACCCCGATGTTGTCTTGTGTGACCTGAACATGCCCAACATGGATGGCCATGAGGTGATCGCCTGTCTCTCTGCCCGCTATCCTCATACCCCTGTCATCGTCATCTCGGCCCAGAGCAAGATGGAGGCGGTCGAACGGGCGCTGCGCGCCGGCGCCCGCGACTTTCTGCTCAAGCCCATCTCGGACTTCGGTCAGGTGCGCCGCAGCATAGAGCAGTGTCTGGCGGCCAACCACGGCTATGGGCAGCAGCTGGAGTTGATGGATCACATGGACTTTTTCCGCGAGCACGACAAGGCGGCCACCCGGTTGCTGGCCTGGTTGAAGCCACCCGGTTTGCAGGAGTGGGGCCCCTGGCAGGTGACCTTCAAGGGGATGGGCAACCTGTTCATTCCCGATACCTTCAAGGTGGATGACAAGCTGCTGGTGCTGGTGATGGAGTTGCCGGTGCTCGGGGTGGATGCGGCGTTTTGCGGGGCCCTGGTGCGCTCCCTGATGAACGGGCCCTATCGCCAGTTTCAGCGCGGCGAGAGCCTGTTGCTGACTCAACCCCATCGGCTGCTCGACTACCTCAATCTGCAGCTGATCGAATCCGGCTTGCGCCACTCGTTTGCCATGGCCGCACTGCTGTTTGATCAGGAGGACGGGCTGGTCTTTGCCAATGCCGGGCTGACCTCGCCCCATTGGCTGGTACGCTCCGGGGGGCTGCCGCTCGGTCTACTGCGCACCAGCCACTACGCCTTGCACAGGCGGAGCTGGCATGAGCCGTTTGACCTGCAGTTTCGCAGCGACAGTGGCAGTGCCCTGCATGTGCAGGTTCGACATCATTGAGGCCTTGTCAGACGGCCACAAACAAAGAGGGCGCCCGTGGGCGCCCTCTTTGTTGCTGACAATCTTAACCGCTTAGACGGCGGCAGATTGCAGCTTCTTGTCGTGTTCCTGCGGCTCTTTGGCCGGGCCTTCGGCACCGTGCATCCAGTAGACCAGGCGGTTGGCCATGGTCAGCAGGATCAGGGCGCTGATGACGGCTGCCAGCGCGATGCCACCGAAGATGGCCATGGCACCGGACTCGCCGACGAAGGAGCCGATGAAGCCGGCGGCATAGTTGGCGAGAGCCACGAAGCCGAACCAGGCACCCATCATCAGGGAGGCCAGACGCAGCGGAGCCAGCTTGGTCACCATGGAGAGGCCGATCGGGGAGAGGCAGAGTTCGCCCAGGGTGTGGAACAGGTAGGCGCCGACCAGCCAGAACATGGAGGTCTTGACGGCCTGATCACCACCTTGCTCCAGCACGGCACCGATCATGAACAGGAAGCCCACGGCCAGGAACAGCAGACCCATGGCGAACTTCACCGGGGAGTTCGGCTCTTTCTTGCCGAGCTTGATCCAGATGGCGGCCACGATGGGAGCCAGGGTGATGATGAAGAAGGGGTTCAGGGACTGGAACCAGGCGGTCGGTACTTCGAAGCTACCGATCATGCGGTCGGTATACTCCTGTGCGTACAGGTTCATCAGACCGCCAGCCTGCTCGAAGCCGGCCCAGAAGATGATGGTGAACAGACCCAGCACCAGGATGACCTTGATGCGATCCACTTCCTGCTTGGTCAGCGGGGCTTTCTGCTCTTTGGAGCGCTGCTCGGCGGCGCGCTGGGCGGCCGGCACGCGGCCGATATCGCCCAGGAAACGCTGGGCCATGGTGGCCTGTACTACCAGAGAGAGCAGCATGCCGATACCGGCGCTGACGAAGGCGGCTTGCCAGCCGTAGGCGGTGGCGGCTGCGCCACAGATCACGCCGGCCAGCAGGGAGCCCAGGTTGATGCCCATGTAGAAGATGGTGAAGGCACCGTCGCGACGGTGGTCACCTTCCTGATACAGGTCACCTACCATGGTGGAGATGTTCGGTTTGAACAGACCGTTACCCACGATCAGCAAGCCAAGACCTGAATAGAACACGGTGTTGACCATGTCCGGGAACATGGCGTGGGGCAGGGCCAGCGTGAACTGGCCGGCGGCCATCAGCACGGCACCGAACAGGATGGCGCGACGCTGACCCAGGAAGGTATCTGCCAACCAGCCGCCGATGATCGGGGTGATGTAGACCAGACCGGTATAGATGCCGTACAGCTTGAGGGCATCGGCCTGAGTCCAGCCCATCCCGCCGTTGGCAGTCATGTCAGTCAGATAGAGCACGAGCACGGCACGCATGCCGTAGTAGGAGAATCTCTCCCACAGTTCGGTACTAAAGAGCAAAAAAAGCCCTTTAGGGTGACCTAAAAAGGTCCCTTTGGACGGATTATTCATTGGAACTTCCACCTGTGTCTTATATTTTTTTAGAAATTTTATGCAAGGGCTAGGAACAAGCCTTAATCCTTATAGAACAAGCGTGATTAAATTACAATATTATGATTTAGCGATATTTTATCTATCAATGGTTGAATATTTGTTTATAAAATGAAAAAGGGCATCGAATGATGCCCAGTATAATATTCTTTCGTTTGGTTAAAAAATCAGCGATTACAGCTGCTTGGCAAACTGCTTCAGCCAATTGATAAATTCACCGTTCAGCTCCGGATGGCGCGCGGCATATTCCACGTTGGCTTTCATGTAACCCAGCTTGCTGCCGCAGTCGTGGCTGCGGCCTTTCATGAAGTAGGCGTTGACCTGCTCCTGTTCCATCAGCATGGCGATGGCGTCGGTCAGCTGGATCTCGTCACCGGCACCGGCGGGGGTGCGTTCCAGCAGCGGCCAGATGTTGGAAGAGAGCACGTAACGGCCGACCACCGCCAGATTGGAGGGGGCCTCATCGCGAGGCGGCTTCTCGACAATGGCCTGCATCGGCAGGGACATGCCCTCGCTCAGCGCCTCCCCCTTGATGTCGGCGATACCGTATTTGTCCACTTCGCTCTCGGGGACGGCTTCCACCATGATCTGGCTGATGTGGTTCTCTTCGAACATGTGCACCATCTCGGCCAGATTGTCCTGCTTGAGATCGCTGGCTACCTCGTCGATCAGCACGTCCGGCAGCAGCACCGCAAACGGGTTGTCGCCGATCAGCGGGCGGGCGCAGAGTACCGCGTGACCCAGCCCTTTGGCTTCACCCTGACGCACGTGCATGATGGTGACGTCTTTCGGGCAGATGTGTTGCACCTCTTCCAGCAGCTGACGCTTGACCCGTTTTTCCAGGGTGGCTTCCAGCTCGAAGCTCTTGTCGAAGTGGTTCTCGATGGAGTTCTTGCTCGAGTGGGTAACCAGGATGATCTCTTTGATGCCGGCCGCGATAGCCTCGCGCACCACATACTGGATCAGTGGCTTGTCGACGACGGGCAGCATCTCCTTGGGGATGGCCTTGGTGGCGGGGAGCATGCGGGTACCCAGGCCGGCGACGGGGAGAACAGCCTTGCGGACCACAAGAGGATTATTTTTCATGGATCAGTTCCAAAGGATACAAAGTGGGCCCATGATACCCGAAGAAAAATAGGGCAGCCACAGGCTGCCCCCAGAATGGAAGTGGTGGAAACCGGTTACTTGACGATAATCATGTCCCGATTTGCTTCCAGCGTGGCCGGCCCGATACCGCTGACATCGGCAAGCTGGTCAACAGTGGTGAACTTGCCCTGTTTCTCGCGATAATCGACGATGGCCTGTGCCTTCTTCTCGCCGATGCCCTTGAGTGCAGTCAACTCGTTGATACTGGCGGTATTCAGGTTCACCTTGCCACTCTCCTTGGCGGTGGCAACCGTGGTGGCCGGTTTGGCGGCGGGCTTGTCGGCGGCCAGCAGGGGCTGGCTGAGCAGCGGCAGGCAGCTCAGCAGCAAGGTGGCGGTCAGGGTCTTGTAGTTCATGGCGTCACGTCCTTGTGTTGTGGGTTTCGCTATTGAGGATTAGTCGAGTCGCGCCACTTTTGGTCTGTCATATCTGACACTGTATAAGTCAGAGCTAACGGCTATAAGCCTCCTCTATCCAAAATGGGTACACTGCTCCAACCATTTGACCAGGATGTCTTTTTCCATGTTTTTTCCCGCAATCTCCGAGCTGGAGCCCATCGCCCGTGCCGCCGGTGAGGTCATCATGGCCATCTACAGTCAGCCCTTTGCGGTGGAGTACAAGGGGGACGAGAGTCCGCTGACTGCCGCCGACAAGGGGGCACACGAGCTGATTGTCGCGGCGCTGGCCCGGCTCACCCCCGACATTCCCGTGCTGTCGGAAGAGTCCTCCCCCGAGGTGATGGCGGCGCGACTCGGCTGGTCCCGCTATTGGCTGGTGGATCCGCTCGATGGCACCAAGGAGTTCATCTCCCGCAACGGCGAGTTCACCGTCAATATCGCGCTGATCGAGCATGGCCAGCCACTGTGGGGTCTGGTCTATGCCCCCGTGCTGGACAGGCTCTGGTATGGCGGCAAGGGGGTGGGGGCCTCGCGCATTGCCGATGGCAAGCGTGAGTCTATCCAGACCCGGCTTCATCAGGAAGGCACTCCCTGGCGAGTGGTGGGCAGCCGCAATCACCTGTCACAGGAGACCCTTGATTACCTGGCGCGCTTTGGTGACATGGCGGGGGGGGAAATTGAGCTGGTCTCCATGGGCAGTTCGCTCAAGTTCTGCATCATCGCCGAGGGGGGCGCCGAGCTCTATCCACGCCTCGCCCCGACCTGCGAGTGGGATACGGGGGCGGCGCAGGCGGTACTGGAAGGGGCTGGCGGCAGCGTCACCCAGCTGGATGGTTCGCCGCTGCGCTACAACAAGCCCGACATCCTCAACCCCTGGTTCGTGGCCAAGGCATAAACGGGACGGTGGAATGCAAAAAGGCCGGACGGGAGTGAGTCTCCAGTCCGGCCTTTTTATTTCTCTACTGCCCTTGGCTCAGAAGACCTTCTTGAACGGCTTGATGGTCACCTTGGCATAGACCCCGGCCGCCACATAGGGATCGGCATCGGCCCAAGCCTTGGCATCTGCCTGGCTGGCGAACTCGGCGATGACGGTGCTGCCGGTAAAGCCGGCATCGGCCGGATCCTCGGCATCGATGGCCGGGTTGGGGCCGGCGGTGAGCAGCCGTCCCTCATCCTGCAGCGCCTGTAGCCTGGCCAGATGGGCCGGGCGCGCCTGCTTGCGCAGCGGCAGGCTGCCCTGAACATCTTCGGAGTAGATGAGATACCACATGAGAGGATCCTTTTCTGATGGCGGTTATTTTTTCAGTTCGTCTTCTTGTTTGGTCAGCTGCTCGGCAGGCAGGTGGCGATAGAGATAGACACCACTCAGCAGGGTGAACACCAGGGTCATGCCAAGCAGACCGAACACCTTGAAGTTGACCCACACCTCCTGCGGCAGGTTGAAGGCCACATAGAGGTTGAGCAGGCCGCAGACGGTGAAGAAGCCGACCCAGCCGAGATTGACCCGATCCCAGACGGGATCCGGCGCCTGCAGCTCCTTGCCCAGCATCTGCTTTATGAGGTTCTTGCCAAAGCCGTAGCGGCTGATGAGCAGGCCCAGCGCGAATAGTACGTTGATGACGGTCACTTTCCATTTGATGAAGGTGTCGTCGTGGAAGATGACGGTCAGGCCGCCAAAGAAGCCGACCAGCAGGAAGGTGAACAGCTGCATCTTCTCGACCTTGCGATAGCGAACCCAGCTGTAGGCGAGCTGCAGACCGGTCACCACCACCAAGGCGCCGGTGGCCATGTAGATGTCGTAGAACTTGTAGACCGCAAAGAAAACGATAAGGGGAATAAATTCAATAAATTGCTTCATGTCTGGCTCGTCGCCCTCAAGAGTGGAACGCAAAATTTCATCCAGTGTACCTGCCCGATGGGCAACGGCAAATGAATAAGACCGCTCATTCGCCAGCCAGTTCCTCAGCCAAATAGCTCCCCTGCGATCTCATCGCCCAACCGTTTCTGATCTGCCAGCAGCTCGCGAATATGTCGCTCCTCGATGTGGGGATTGAGCAGTACGGCCCGCAACAGGGTGAGCGGTTGGGTACCGTAGCGACCCACGGCCCGCTGGGTGCGGGAGACAAAACTGTGCCCTTCGGCGCGTTGGGCCTTTTGCAGCGCGACGTTGAAGGCATTGACCTGTTCGTTGGCGGCTTCGTCCAGCACTTTGCCCTGCAGATGAGGGGGGATGCAGCGATAGGAGAGCAGGTTCATCACCGGGGCCGACATCAGTTCGAAGGCCGGATCCTGGTCGATGAGGCTGGCCATCAGGCGGGCCCGGTCGTAGTTGGCCTCGATGAGCTCGGCATAACCCTGCTGGCCGAACAGCTGGAAGGCGGCATCCAGATAGAGGGCGTTGGCCGGGCGGGTTCCCTCCAGGGTGAAGCGCCCCTGATCAAAAGAGCTGGCGCGGATGGCGTAGGGGGCCTCCCGCTTGACTACCATCATCAGGTCCGGCTGGCGGCAGAGCAGCATGCCGGTACCGAGCGGTACCAGCAGTTGCTTGTGGCCATCCAGGGTGACGGTGTCGGCGTGCTCGATCCCCGCCAGCAGCCCCTGATAACGGGGCGAAAAGAGGGTCGGGCCACCCCAGGCGGCATCCACGTGGAAGTGGATCTGCTCGCGAGCGGCGATGGCTGCCAGCTCAGGCAGCGGATCGATGGAGCCGAAATCGGTGCTGCCGGCCACACCGACCAGAGCCAGCACCTTGAGCTTCTGCTCCTTGCACTGGGCCAACGCTTGCTCCAGCGCGGCCAGACTGAGCCGGTTATGCTGGTCGGTCTCGAGACGCCAGACGCTGCGCGCCCCCAGCCCCAGCAGATCCATCCCCTTGTCGAAGGAGTAGTGCATCAGCCGCGAGCCCAGGATGACGGCGCCGCGATACCCCTGCTCATAGAGGGCGAACAGGTTGTCGCCGCAGGCGCGGTTGCGGGCCAGCCAGAGGGCGGTGACGTTGGCGATGGTGCCACCGCTGGTCATGACGCCGAGCGCCGCATCCTTGGCATGCATATGGGTGCCGTAGAAGGACTCGTCGGCGCGATAGACGAGGCGGTGCAGCTTGGCCAGCACCTCTCGCTCCAGAAAGCTGAGCAGACGGGAGGACTCCATCTTCATCGGGTTCTGGTTGAGCATCACCACCAGACGGGAGAGCTCGGCGGTGAAGGCCGGCAATGGTGCCGTCATATGGCCCATGTAGCGTGGCGAGGTCAGGTGGGAGGCGCCGGGCACCAGGGTTGCCAGCCTGGTCAGGTAGTCCGCCATGGCGAGCCCCGCTTCCGGCATGCCCGATTGTTCAAGCTGGTGGGTGAACTGGTCGCGCTGATAGGGAGCCTGACTGTCATCCGAGTGGTGGAAGGTCTCCAGCAGATCCGTCATGGCCTGGCCAAAGGCCGGATCCGGTTGTGCAAACAGCTCAGTCAACTTCATCAGGTTCTCCAGACCGGGTTGCCGGGGAGTCGGGGGTGAACAAGGGGCGGCAACAGCTAAGTGGGCATCGGCCGCAGAGCATACACCAAAGGTCAACGGCTGACAGCCATGTGCGCGGTGGGGAAACATCGCAAATGGGGACGGCTCATCTTTAAGCTAACACTTGTACTCTGAAATGACGGCAGCTAGAGTGAGCGCAGTTTGGGCAGGAGTATGCAATGAGCAGTGTGACGGATTATTCGCCTCGCGAGGAGCTGGCCAACCGCCTCAGCCACGGGCTGGGGCTGGTGCTGGGGATCCTGGGGTTGGTGTTGTTGTTGAACAAGGGCTGGGCGCAGGGCACCCAGGCACTGATCAGTTATAGCCTCTATGGTGGCAGCCTGGTGCTGCTCTATCTGGCCTCGACCCTCTATCACAGCATGGCGGAGGGGCCGGCCAGGCGCTGGTGCAAGGTGTTTGATCACTGCGCCATCTATCTGCTGATCGCCGGCACCTATACCCCTTTTCTGCTGGTAGCGCTCGACACGCCGCTGGCACAGGGGCTGATGGTGGTGATCTGGGGGCTGGCGCTGGCGGGGGTGGTGTTCAAGCTGCTGTTCATCAACCGCTTCAAGAAGCTGTCGCTGTTTACCTACCTGATGCTGGGCTGGCTGTCGCTGCTGGTGGTCTATCAGCTTTACATCCATCTGGAGGGGGAAGGCTTGCTGCTACTCGGGCTGGGTGGTCTCATCTACAGCCTGGGGGTGATCTTCTATGTGGCCAAGCGCATCCCCTACAACCATGCCATCTGGCATCTGTTCGTGCTGGGGGGCAGTGTTTGTCACTTTATGGCCATTTATGGTTACGTCGCATAACTAGCCCTTAATTGGTATTTTTTGCCGCGCAAAAGGATAAATTCGTGCGGTATCACACAGTTGACCGCGGCGTTTGCTGACAAGCTAGGGACAGTTCAATTCGCAAAGGATGCACGAAATGAGTGATATCGCGCTTTCCATCAGCATGTTGTCGCTGGTGGCAGTGCTGGGGCTCTGGCTGGGAAACTGGCGAGTCTATGGCGTCGGTCTCGGGATCGGAGGGGTGCTGTTCGGCGGCATCATAGTGGGCCACTTCGCCGGCCTCTCGGGGCTGGCGCTGGATGAGCAGACCCTGCACTTCATTCAGGAGTTCGGCCTGATCCTGTTTGTCTACACCATAGGTATTCAGGTCGGTCCCGGCTTCTTCTCCTCCCTGCGCAGCTCCGGCCTCAAGCTCAACGGCTTCGCTGCCCTGCTGGTACTGCTCGGCTGCGCCGTGGCGGCAGCCCTGCATCAGCTGTTCGATGTGCCGCTGCCGGTGATCCTGGGGGTCTTCTCCGGCGCCGTGACCAATACCCCCTCCCTCGGTGCCGGCCAGCAGATCCTGGCCGAGCTGGGGGCCGCCCCCGGTTCCACCGGCCTGATGGGGATGGGCTATGCGGTCGCCTATCCGTTCGGCATCTGTGGCATCTTGTTGACCATGTGGCTGATCCGCATGTTCTTTCGCATCAAGATCGACGAAGAAGCCGCCCAGTTTGAACAACAGGCCGGCAAGACCAAGGAGAGTCTGCAGACCATCAACATCGCGGTGCGCAACCCCAACATCCACGGCCTGATGCTGAGCGAGATCCCGAGTCTCGACGAGGCCGACGTCATCTGCTCGCGCCTCAAGCGCGGCGAGGAGCTGATGGTGCCGCGACCGGAGTCACGCATCGAGCTGGGCGACCTGCTGCATCTGGTGGGTGAGCGACATGCCCTGCGCAAGGTGCTGCTGGTGCTGGGGGAGGAGGTGGAGACCTCGCTCTCCACTCGTGGCACCGACTTGCGGGTGGAGCGGGTGGTGGTGACCAACGAGCAGGTGCTCGGCAAGAAGATCCGCGATCTCGACATCAAGCAGAAGTACGACGTGGTGATCTCGCGCCTCAACCGGGCCGGCATCGAGCTGGTGCCGACCAGCCAGACCAGCCTGCAGTTCGGTGACATTCTCAACCTGGTAGGGCGACTCGACGCCATCGAGGCGGTCACCAATGTGGTGGGCAACGTGCAGCAGAAACTGCAGCAGGTGCAGATGCTGCCGGTGTTTATCGGCATCGGTCTTGGCGTGTTGCTCGGCTCCATCCCCTTCTACCTGCCGGGCTTCCCGGCCGCGCTCAAGCTGGGCCTGGCGGGCGGGCCGCTGGTGGTGGCGCTGATCCTGTCGCGCATCGGCAGCATCGGCAAGCTCTACTGGTTCATGCCCCCCAGTGCCAACCTGGCGCTGCGGGAGATCGGCATAGTGCTGTTTCTGGCGGTGGTGGGCTTCAAGTCTGGCGCCGGCTTCATCGATACCCTGATCAACGGTGACGGCCCGGCCTGGGTGATGTACGGGGTGGCGATCACCCTGATCCCGCTGCTGGTGGTCGGGGTGCTGGCCCGTCTGTACGGCAAGATGAACTACCTCACCCTGTGCGGTCTGCTGGCCGGCTCCATGACGGATCCTCCCGCCCTGGCGTTTGCCAACGGCATGCATCCCACCAGTGGTGCCAGCGCGCTCTCGTACGCGACCGTCTATCCGCTGGTGATGTTTCTGCGGATCATCTCGCCCCAGTTGCTAGCCATCCTGCTGTGGGCTGGCAGCTGAATATGACCCCGAATGGGAGCACTGGAGGTGCTCCCTTCATATTTTTGCAACACATTGATCATCTTGATTTTATTTTTTATTCCCACCGCTATTGACCCTTCTGTTTAACCGACCGTTCCGGCCTCGAATCAGTCTATCCATTCGAATTTTCTAACTGGTTTCCGGCGCCATTCGCGGGCACATTAGACGGTGGAATATTGCATGCCAATAGAGCTTCAGGAGAGAACATGAGCAACCACGAAATTGCATTGGATCAGGACGTTGTCGTTACCCAGTTGAAAGGCAAGGTTTACCTGGTCGCCGCAGATGGCAGCCAGCAACCGCTCGCCGAAGGCGATATCCTGCCCAAGAATGCCGTGTTGCTCACTCCTGAGGGCGCCAGCTTCAAAGGTGGCAACCAGACTTTCACCCTGAGCCCGACCAACGAGCAGCAGGCTGAGGATGAAACGTCTCAAGAGCCGCTGCTTGCCCAGAACGTGCCGAGCGACAATCCCAATGACATTGCTGCCCTGCAGCAAGCCATTCTGGGTGGCGCCGACCCGACCAAGGCGTTTGAAGCCTCTGCTGCCGGTGGGGCTCCTGCCGCCGGTGGTGGTATTGGCGGCGTGGCCGGCGCCAGCGGCAATGGTGGTTTCGTCACCATCGACCGTACCGGCGATGCCACCATAGCGGCGGCGGGTTTTGATACGACCTATCAAACCGATGCCGGCGTGACCGCTGATGCACTGCCGGGTGAAGAGAACCGCCTGATCGATCTGGTGCCGCCGGTGATCACCGTCTCTGCGCCTGACAATACCAACGACACAACCCCGACCATCACGGGTACCACGGATGCCGCCGCCGGCAGTACCGTGACCCTGCTGGTGACCGATGCCAATGGCAACCAGCAAACCCTGATCACCACCGTCAATCCGGATGGCACTTTCAGCGTGGATGTCACCACGCCGCTGCCGGATGGTTCCTACACCGTCACGGGCAGCGTCACCGATCCGGCCGGCAACACCGGCACCGCGACCGATGACGGCAGTGTGGACAGTACCGCTCCCTCGGCACCGCAAGTGGACATCCAGGACGGGGCTGACAATGTCATCTCCGCCAATGAGCGCGAGAACGGGGTGGATGTCATCATCCGGCTGCCGGGCGATGCCAAGGCCGGCGATCGCCTCGATGTGGACTGGAATGGTGATGGCGTACCCGACTCCAGCAGAATTCTGACGACCGACGATATCGGCCGCACCCAGGTCACCCTGACCATCCCCACCACGGATCTGCCGGTCAACGGCCCCATCACGGTGGATGCCACCCTGACCGACCCGGTGGGCAACACCTCGCCCAAGGGAACCGACAACAGCGTGGTGAATGCCGCACCCCAGCCGGGCGACGACCAGTTCACCGTGGCAGAGGATGGCACCGTCACCATCAATGTGCTTGGCAACGACACGGATGCGGATGGTGATCCTCTCACCATCACCGCCATCAACGGCCAGGCCATTGCCGAAGGCGGCACGGTTGCGATCAGCAACGGCTCCGTCACCCTGAACAATGGCCAGCTGATCTTTACACCGGCTCCGGATTTCAACGGCAACATCGCATTTGAATACACAGTTACCGATGGCCTGAACAGCGCCACAGGCGGCGTGACCGGGACTGTTACGCCGGTCAACGATGCCGCGGTGATCACCGGTACCGATACCGGTGGCGTGATCGAAGACGAAACCAACCCGACCCTGACCGAGACCGGTACCCTGACCGTGTCCGACGTGGATGGGGCGGATGAAGCCAAATTTGTGGCGGGCAACGGCGTGGCCAGCGCGGGTGCGCTGGGCAGCCTCTCCATCACCGAAGGCGGCACCTGGACCTACAACGTCGACAACAGCAAGGTGCAGTACCTGGGCGAGGGTGAGACCAAGGTCGAGACCTTTGTGGTCGAGTCCGTCGATGGCACCACCCACACCGTCACCATCACCATTACTGGCGTCAACGACAGCGCCGTCATTGGTGGCACCGATACTGGTGCAGTCACCGAAGACGAGACCAACCCGACCCTGACCGAGACCGGCACCCTGACCGTGACCGACGTGGACGGCGCCGACGAGGCCAAGTTCCTGGCCGGCAACGGCACCCCGAGTGCCGGTGCGCTGGGCACCCTCTCCATCACTGAGACCGGTGCCTGGACCTACAACGTCGACAACAGCAAGGTGCAGTACCTGGGCGAGGGCGAGACCAAGGTCGAGACCTTCACCGTGGCCTCGGTCGATGGCACCACCCACACCGTCACCATCACCATCACCGGTGTAAACGACTCTGCCGTCATTGGTGGTGTCGACAGCGGCAACGTGGTGGAAGACGAAAGCAACCCGACCCTGACCGAGACCGGCACCCTGAGCGTGTCCGACGTGGATGGCGCCGACGAAGCCAAGTTCCTGGCGGGCAACGGCACTCCGAGCGCCGGTGCACTGGGCAGCCTGACCATCACCGAAGGCGGCGCCTGGACTTACAACGTCGACAACAGCAAGGTGCAGTACCTGGGCGAGGGTGAGACCAAGGTCGAGACCTTCACCGTGGCCTCTGTCGACGGCACTACCCATACCGTCACCATCACCATCACCGGCGTCAACGATGCCGCGGTGATCACCGGTACCGATACCGGTGGCGTGACCGAAGATGAGACCAACCCGATCCTGACCGAGACCGGCACCCTGACCGTGACCGACGTGGACGGCGCGGACGAAGCCAAGTTCCTGGCGGGCAACGGCACTCCGAGCGCCGGTGCACTGGGTAGCCTGACCATCACCGAAGGCGGTGCCTGGACCTACAACGTCGACAACAGCAAGGTGCAGTACCTGGGCGAGGGCGAGACCAAGGTCGAGACCTTTGTGGTCAAGTCCGTGGACGGCACCGAGCACACCGTCACCGTCACCATCACCGGCACCAACGACCAGGCGATCATCAGCGGCGATGCCGAGGGCGCAGTGACCGAGGGCAATGGCAACATCGTCCTGAGTGACAGCGGTACCCTGACGGCTGTGGACGTGGACGGTAAGGATGCCGACAACACCTTCCGCACCGACGTGGCGGCGGTGGCGCACCCGACCGAGGGTGCCCCGCTGGGCAGCCTGACCATCACCGAAGGCGGTGTCTGGACCTATAACGTCGACAACAGCAAGGTGGAGTACCTGGGCGAGGGCGAGACCAAGGTCGAGACCTTTGTGGTCAAGTCCGTGGACGGCACCGAGCACACCGTCACCGTCACCATCACCGGCACCAACGAT
>NZ_JAPCJC010000032.1:23633-33274 GCF_027707805.1 Aeromonas sp. QDB20
ACCCAAGGTCGAGACCTTTGTGGTCAAGTCCGTGGACGGCACCGAGCACACCGTCACCGTCACCATCACCGGCACCAACGATGCACCGACCCTGAGTATCGACAAGGGGGCCGTGGTCTCCGAAGAGGGGCTGGCCGGCGGCATTGCCGATACGGCAGGTAGCAGCGATACCACCGACAGTGTGGCCGCCAGCGGCAAGATCACGGTCGGCGATGTCGACAGCCAGGATACGCTTACCATCAGCCTGAACGGGCCGGCTGGCCTGACGGCAGGCGGTGCCGCGGTGCAGTGGAGCTGGAATGCCGCCACTAAGGTATTGACCGGTTATACCGGTACACAGGGCGGCGCCGACTACAAGGCGGTCATAGATGTGAAGCTGACCGCGCCCGCCGGCAACGGCAAGGGCGACTGGAGCTATGACGTGACGCTCAAGGCCCCGCTTGATCACCCGGTCAAGGGCAGTGAAGACGTACTCAACTTCCAGATCGGCGTGACCGTATCGGATGGCAAGACCACCACCACCGGCAGTCTGCCCATCTCGGTCGAGGATGACGCGCCGGTGGCCGGTGACATGGCGGCCGTCTCCGTCATCAAGACCAACATCCCGGATACTCTGACCGGCCTGTTTGATCTGACCAAGTACAGTGGCAGCAACCAGACGACCCTGAACGTGAGCGGCTTCAGCATCACGGCGCTGGGCTTTACCTCGTCGACCAACTCGGCCCTGATCACTGCCAATGTCAACGGTTCCAGCGCCGGTCTGGGGGTTTCCAGCGTCGGTTCACCGAACCACAACCTCGCCAACGAGGTGGACTTCCGCCACTTTGCAAACGGTACTTCTGCTTCCGAGCAGCTGATCGTCAAGCTGGATGCGGGCAAGGTAGCCTATGGCGCCAACATCAAGTTCAGCCAGATGTTCGGTGGCGAGCTGGAGAGCGGCGTGGTCGAGTTCTACCGCGGCGGCGTGCTGATCGGTACCCAGACCTTCAGCTCCAACGCGGCAGGTGGCGACTATGCCGGCAACTTCCAGGTGCAGCAGGGCGGCTTCGATACCATGGTCATCAAGGCCACCAACAATGGTAACGGCCTCTATGCCGACAACAGCGACTTCACCGTGAAGAGCATCGAGTTCCTCGGTGCCACCACGGCGCCGGCTATCGCCTACGGTTCCGGCACGGTCACTCCGCAGTGGGGTGCCGACGGCAAGGGCTACATGCAGCTGGTCGGTTCTACCGAGACCGGGCTGACCACGGCGACCGGCAAGCTGATCACCACCACGATGGAATCGGCCAATACCCTGGTCGGCAAGGCCAGCGATGGCACCCTGGTGTTCCGTCTGGAATTTACCCCGGCCACCGGCAAGTGGGAGTTCTTCCAGTATCAGAACATGTCCAAGCCGCTGGGAGATGGCGACATCGACTTCCAGATCAAGGTGGTGGATGGCGACGGCGACTACAGCCTGGGCTCTTTCGCAACCAAGCCGCTGTTTACGCCTATCGTACAGTCGGTCTCCAGCGAGAGTGCGGCCGAAGGCGGCAACCTGCTGCACACGGTGACGCTCTCTGATGCGACCCAGGAAGCGACCCAGTATGACTTCGGCATCAAGGGCAGCGGTACCAACCCGGCTTCCAGCCTTGACTGGGGTACTGCCCAGTTCAGCAACGGGGTGACCTACAACAGCGCCACCGGCAAGATCACCGTACCGGCCGGGGTCTCGAGCTTTACCGTGACCATCCCGACGGTGGACGATCGTCTGGTCGAAGCGAATGAAACCCTGACGGTGACCGTGGGCGATCAGAACGGCATCGGTACCATCATCGACAACGATCGTGCGCCGGTGACCACGGGTGGCTACAGTACCGGCAAGGAAGACACGCCGCTGGTGCTGAAGTGGGCCCAGTTTGGTGCCAGCGATGATCAGGCCGCTTCTGACCTGAGCGTGCAGATCAACACCCTGCCGCTGAACGGCAAGCTGGAGTACCTGAACGCTGCCGGCCAGTGGATTGCGGTGAAGGTGGGGGATCTTGTCTCCTACGCCGATATCGACAGCGGCCACCTGCGTTTCGTGCCAGGCCTCAACGAGTCGAGCAGCAATGCCAGCAACGGCAGTGGCGTCGTGACCGGCAACCTGCAGGGCGATTACGCCAGCTTTGGTTACCAGATCAGCGACGGCGCCAACCTGAGCAACAGCGGCAAGCTGGTGATCGATATCACGGCGGTGGCGGACAAGCCGGTGGTCGACATCAGCCTGACCGGCAACGGTGTACCGCTCTATAGCCAGTACCCGTCGTCCGGCATCTCCACCGGGGCGTTCCAGAGCGGCAACTTCAACCAGGGCAACTTTGGCATCACCAATAGTCTGACCGACAGCACCACCAGTCCGGATCAGGTGGTGGGTGGCAACGGCAATGACTATATCGTCAGCGTCAAGGGCGGCGGCGATCATTTTGTCGGCGGTGCTGGCAATGATGTACTGGTCGGCGGCAACTCTGTCTCCGGCGATACCCTAACCGGTGGCACGGGTGATGATATCCTGGTTGCTGGGTTGGGTGGCGATACCCTGCATGGGGATGCCGGTACCGACCTGGCCGTACTGATGGGCTCGCGTGCCAACTATGTCATCGAGCGCAGAAGTGACGGTGGTTTCAACTTCCTGGTGAAGGAGAACGGCGTCACCATCAGCAAGTCGCTCTACGACATCGAGCTGGTGCAGTTTGATGACGGCATCTACCAGTTCAACCAGACCGACGGCACCCTGACGGCGGTACCGCCCAGCTTGGTGGATTATCCGCTCGAGATCAGCGCTTCCCTGACCGACCGGGATGGCAGCGAACAGTTCGACAGCCTGGTGCTGACCGGCATGCCGACGGGGTCGACGCTGTATCAGGGCTCCACCGTGCTTGGCACAGTGGGGGCCGATGGCAAGCTGACGCTGACCGGTCTGTGGAACCAGAGCGCGCTGGACGTCAAACTGACCGGTCTGACTCTGCGGGTGCCGGGCAGCAGTGCCGGCCAGTTCGACCTCAAGGTCGAAGCCATCGCCAAGGAAGTGGCGACCGATCAGACCAGCAGCGCATCGGATCAGGATTCGATCCGCATGAGCTACTTCCTCTCTACCGAAGGGGAGCCTGGCGATCAGAACCGTACCTACGGCAGCGAACACAATATCGTGGTCGGGGATCTGGATGGCAGCGTGGTACTGCCGGGACAGAACTACAACATCGCCTTCATGGTCGACAGCTCGGGCAGTATCGGCACCAGTGCCATGAACACCATCAAGAACCAGCTGGCCCAGGTGTTTGCAACCCTCAAGACCAGTGCCGGTACTGAGGGGGCGGGCAAGGTCAACATCTTCCTGGTGGACTTCGACAGTCAGGCCAACAAGTCCATCAGCGTGGACTTGAAGGATCCCAATGTCCTGACCAAGTTGCAGGCCGTGCTCGACAGCATGGACGGCAGTTACTGGAATGGTGGGGCGACCAACTACGAGGATGCTCTCAAGACAACCTCCAACTGGTTCAACAGCGACACCGCCAAGAACAACGCCAATGCGAAGAACCTGGCGTACTTCATTACCGATGGGGCACCAAACACCTATTACGACTATGAAGATACCAACCCGATCGTGAATACGAAGACCAACGAGCGTCTCGATTCGTTTGTCAACGTCAACAACTATGTGCCGGGTGAAGCCTTCTACGCCAACATCGGCGGCACCAACCGGGTGCTGATCGACGCGAACGGCAATGTTCAGAAATGGTCGCAGGGCAATAACAACAAGTGGAGCTCGACCACCATCGGGACCTTGAAGGCACAGGGGGATGGTACCTTCGAGATCTCCACCTCCTATGACAGCAACTACTGGGCATTGCAAAACGCGCTGGCTGTGTTGCCGCTTCTGCTGGCCAATAACGTGACGCTGGAAGCAATCGGCATCGGCAGCAACGTCTCCATCGATACCCTGAAGCTGTTCGACAGTGATCAGATTGTGCAGTCCAACGTGTCAGCCAACGATCTGGCCAACGCCATCCTGGGTACCTCGGTGAACAACCTGCCGGGCAGCGACCGGCTCGACGGCGGTGCCGGTGACGACATCCTGTTCGGTGATGCGATCCACTTTGCCGGCATCAACGGTGAAGGCTACGCGGCCATCAAGCAGTATGTGGCCGGCAAGCTGAGCGCAGGCTCGGTGACCGATGCCCAGGTCCATGACTACATCACGGACCATGCCAGCGAGTTTGATCAGTCCTCCAGCAACGACAAGGCAGACGTGCTGATCGGCGGGGATGGCAACGACATCCTGTTCGGTCAGGGTGGCGATGACTTCCTGTTTGGCGGGGCCGGCAACGACATCCTGTTCGGTGGTGCCGGCAACGACACCCTGTACGGCGAGAGCGGCAACGATACCCTGTACGGTGGCAGCGGCAACGATACCCTGTTTGGCGGCATCGGCGACGATACCCTGAGCGGTGGTCTGGGCAACGACATCCTGGTCGGCGGGCTTGGCAATGACATCCTCAAGGGGGATGGCGGCGCCGATACCTTCACCTGGCTGCAGGGCGATACAGCTGCGGGCAGCGTGGCCAAGGACTACGTGGTCGACTTCTCCAAGGCGGAAGGTGACAAGCTGGATCTGAGCGACCTGCTGGATCACGACGGTTCTCGCAACCAGAACGATCTGAAGAGCCTGCTCTCGGTCTTCCAGGACAGTGAAGGGGTGCATCTGCAGGTCAAGGAGAGCAGCGCTGCCCCCGTGACCCAGGAGATAGTGCTGATGAACCACACGTTCGACAGCCTCACCGGCAGTGCGGCGGCCACCTCGTCTCAGGTGATCGACTACATGCTCAACAACAACATGCTGGATATCGACAAGTAATCCGGTCGACCCCAGGCAAAAAGCGGCAGAGCAATCTGCCGCTTTTTTATTAGCGTTGTTTTCCCGTCCTGAATATGATTTACACCTTGCTTTCGGTTATACCGAGACCTCGATGGAATAAGACATGGAGCAAATACAGTGTAACTGCTTACTGAGTTTTAAACTGGCTTCGGTCGTGTAGATTGAAAAAGGTAAGCTGACATAGAAACAGGTACAAGTTTGTTATCGGGCCTGACTAGATTTTGCCGGCGGTGTCTGAGCTAATTCGGGGGCTGATATTATCTGTCTGCCGGACAAGAGCGAACCTTTAAACTTTAGTTTGGTGATGAATACCTGTTCACGTAAGGAAGTTGGCTACCACTCTGACTTGGGGGGCAATATTACTCGCTCTTGTGTCCGTCGGTGCATGAGTGGCACAGGCTCCAGTACTCGATGACGGATGGCTATGGCTGATATCAGGATACATAGGCGGAACGGGCGACCGAGATTTTGCAAGGAGAGTTGCTGTTACAAAGCCCTCGGAACCAGGCACAAGCGGGGGAAATGGTACATGACCTGAAGTGACCACATCAGGCATTGAAATACAGAGCCCCCGATGTGGCGCATCAGGGGTTTTCAGTGCTAAAAATGTGCGAACCTATTTCGGGGCTAGACACATTATTATTCCTGCGTTGGTTCAGGTTGGGAAGGGGGCCGGAGCCTCGAAGGTCATCCGTTCGCCGCTGCGCGGGTGGGTAATGGTCAGGCTGGCTGCATGCAGATAGAGGTGCGGTGCCGCCGCCAGCGCCTCCGGATTGGCGTAGAGGTTATCCCCGAGGATGGGGTGCCCCAGCTCCAGCATATGAACCCGTAGCTGATGGGAGCGACCGGTAATGGGGGTCAGCTTGATCAAGCTGTTGCCATTTTCCACCTTCAGCTTCTGCCACAAGGTCAGGGCGTGACGCCCCTCCTCAAAGTCCACCTTCTGCTTCGGGCGGTTGGGCCAGTCGACACAGAGCGGCAGATCCACTTCACCCGCATCCAGTTTCGGCTCGCCCCACACCCAGGCCAGATAGTGCTTCTCGGTTTCCCGCTCGCGGAATTGCCGGCTCAGCTCCCGGTGAGAGTTGGGATTGAGGGGGATCACCAGCACACCTGTGGTCGCCATGTCGAGACGATGGGCTGCCGCCGCCTTGGGGTGCTGTTGTTTCACCCGATGGAGCACGCTGTCTTCATTCTCGGGGCCGCGCCCAGGGACGCTCAGCAGGCCAGTGGGCTTGTTGACCACCATGATGTCCTTGTCCTTGAACAGGATATCGAGCCAGGGTTCCAGGGGCGGTGAGTATACAAACATAGCGTCTCGCATCTTTGGTCAAAGCGGGGGCAAGCCCCCATCAGTTATGGATTACCACGATAAAAGTGCATGGCTGCCAACTCGCGTTGGGTCTGGTCGTTATCAACCAGACGATGCCTGCACAGTTTTATCAGTTATGGGTAACCACGATAAAAAGTGCATGGTATCCAACTCGCGTTGGGTCTGGTTGTTAGTAACCAGACGATGCCTTCACCGTTTTATCAGTTATGGGTAACCACGATAAAGCGGATGGCATCCAGCTTGAGTTGGGTCTGGTCGATCAGGTGGTGCAATTCTGCCTGCAGATTGCGCAGATAATCCAGTTCGCTGTCGCGCACGTTCGGGTTGACCGCCTTGAGCGCCTCCAGACGATCGAGATCCTGCTGCAGAGTTTGCGCCATCTGAGAACGGGCCTGGTCGACAATATTCGCCTTCAGTCCTTCGGCAATCGCCTGACCCTGGCCAATCAGACCGTGGATCACTGGCTGGGAAGCGGTGACCAGTTTGCTGCCCAGGTGGCGGTTGACCGGCGTCAGCTGGCGGTTGAAGGCATCGAACGCCACCTTCTCACCCAGGTTGTTGCCGTTCTTGTCCATCAGCAGCCGGATCGGGGTAGGCGGCATGAAGCGGTAGAGCTGGGGATGAGCTGCAGACTCGGCAACGAAAATCAGTTCCAGCAGGATGGAACCGACCGGCAACGCCTTGTTCTTGAGCAGGGCCACCGAGGTGGCACCGATCTCTGAACCCAGGATCAGGTCGATACCGCCGCGCATCATGGGGTGATCCCAAGAGAGGAACGACATGTCGTCCCGCGACAGGGCGGTGGTACGATCGAAGGTAATGGTCATGCCGTCTTGCGGCAGTCCCGGGAAGCTCGGCACCAGCATGTGATCGCCCGGCATCAGCACCAGAGCGTTCTCGCCACGATCATCCTGATTGACGCCGATCTCGTCGAACATCTTGAGGGCGAAGGAGATCATGCCGGTGTCGTCATCTTCGGCGGCCAGCTTCTCGACCAGTTGTTTGGCGGCTTCGCCACCGCTGGAGTGGATCTCCAGCAGACGATCACGGCCCTGTTCCAGACTGGCCTTGAGGGGCTCGTGCAGCTCGCGGGTGCGGGTCAGCAGCGCTTCGAGGGTTGCCTGCTCACCGGTGTTGGCGGCCAGCAGCTCGAACAGCTCGTCACGCACCGCTTCAAACACCGGGCGGGCGGTCGGGCAGGTCTGCTCGAACGCATCGAGGCCATCGTGATACCAGAGTTGCAGGGCGCGCTGGGAAGTGCCCTCCAGATAGGGAACGTGGATCTCGACGGTATTCTGCTGACCGATGCGATCCAGTCGGCCGATCCGCTGCTCCAGCAGATCCGGGTTGAGAGGCAGATCGAACAGCACCAGATGGCTGGCAAACTGGAAATTGCGCCCCTCGGAGCCGATCTCGGAGCAGAGCAGCACCTGGGCGCCCCCCTCAGCTTGAGCGAAATAGGCGGAGGCCTTGTCCCGTTCCAGGATGGACATCCCTTCGTGGAAGACGGCGGCGCGGATCCCCTCGCGGGTACGCACGGCCTCTTCAAGCGCGATGGCGGTGGCCGCTTCGGAGCAGATCACCAATATCTTCTGCTGACGGGCAGAGATCAGCAACTCAAGCAGCCAGTCGACGCGTGGGTCAAACTGGGTCCAGCTGGCGTTGTCGCCTTCAAACTGCTGGAAGATCTTCTCGGGATAGAGGTAGCGCAGGGCACGGGTCTGCAGATCGCCGCCGTTGCCACCCATCATGCCCATCACCTTGATGGCGGTCTTGTACTGCTCCGGCAACGGCATGGGGTAGACGTTGAGATGACGCTCGGGGAAGCCCTGAATGTTGGCGCGGCTGTTGCGAAACAGCACGCGACCGGTGCCGTGCTGATCCAGCAGCTTGGCGACTGCCTGCTGACGGGCGGCCGCATCAGTGAGATCCAGACCATCAAGTTGGCCTGCCAGGGTTTGTTTGGCAGCTTCGCTCAGGGCCTCGCCATCCAGCAACTCCTGGGCGGCACTGGCGACTTGACCATAAGCCTGCTCCTCGGCGAGAAAGGCCTCGTAGTCGTAGAAACGCTCGGGGTCGAGCAGGCGCAGACGGGCAAAGTGGCTCTGATGGCCCAGCTGGTCCGGGGTCGCGGTCAGTAGCAGCACGCCTGGCACCTGTTCGGCCAGCGCTTCCACCATTTCATAGGCACGGCTCGGCGCCTCCTCGCTCCACTCCAGGTGATGTGCTTCGTCGACGACCAGCAAATCCCATTCGGCTTCCAGCAACTGCTCGAAGCGGCGGCGCTTCTTGCGCAGGAAGTCGAGGCTGCAGATCACCAGCTGTTCGGTTTCGAAGGGGTTTTCCGCATCGGCAAAGGCCTCGATGCAGCGCTCCTCGTCAAACAGGGAGAAGTGCAGGTTGAAACGGCGCAGCATTTCGACCAGCCACTGGTGCTGGAGCGTTTCGGGCAGCAGGATGAGCACGCGATGGGCGCGGCCGGAGAGCAGTTGCTGATGAATGATCATGCCCGCTTCAATGGTCTTGCCGAGACCCACCTCGTCGGCCAGCAGTACGCGCGGGGCATAACGGTGACCTACTTCATGGGCGATATAGAGTTGGTGCGGGATCAGGCTGACCCGGCCACCGGCCAGACCGCGGGTCGGATTGCGACGACGTTTGTGCTGGTTGACCAGCGCTTCGTAGCGCAGGGTAAAGCGGGACATCCGGTCGATCTGGCCGGCGAACAGGCGATCCTGTGGCTTGTTGAACTTGATGAAGTTGTTGAGAAACACTTCCTTGAGGGCAACCGGCTCATCATTGTCGGTGCGAACACCTACATATATAAGCAGGCCATCTTTCTCCTGCACTTCATCGACCATCATGGTCCAGTCTTCGTGACTGGCTATCTGATCGCCCACATTGAAGCTGACCCGGGTGACCGGCGCCTCTTCTTTGGCATACATGCGGTTTTCACCGGTAGCCGGAAACAACAGGGTAACCATGCGTCCTTCAACAGCAACGACAGTCCCCAACCCCAGATCCGTCTCTGTATCACTAATCCAACGCTGGCCAAGTGCAAAAGGCATTAAACTCTCCAAAGCCCAAGAGTGTGTGAATCGCAAAGGGGCGCTATGTTACCCGAAGGCGTGAGCGTGATCACCATGGATATGGCGATGGTGGCAGCCATTTCATCCTGCTGTTGATCCAGCTCTTGTCATGCATGATTGAAGATAGATGGCGTTGACTACGGGCGAGGAAATTGCTGGATTAAGCGACTTCTTGATTGATTGTTGAGCGGTTGAACGATTTCTTCGAATTTAATGCGAATTGTCGCTTGCAAGCGTGATCCAGATCCCTATAATGCGCCTCCATCGACACGGCAAGCGGCAACGCAAACAACCGAGTCGATAGCCTCGAAAAGCCTTTGAA
>NZ_JAPCJC010000033.1:0-32373 GCF_027707805.1 Aeromonas sp. QDB20
CGGAGTTTAACAAGAGGTATTGGAGAACTGCTCAGGCTGCTTGATCCGGGACTGTCCGATCTTGTCAGGACACCTCATGTGAGGTATCCTGATTTTCACAGACAGTCCCAGTTGTTACGCTGAGACAATCGGGGGTATTGAATGAAATTGAGAGAACACTATTAACCGGAGTTTCGGGCAGAGGCGGTTCGACCGGTGTTGGGGCAAGGCCTCAGCCAAGCTGCAGCCGCCAGAAGGTTGAGTATTGCCAAAGGCACACTGAGTCGCAGCCAGAGGAGGAAAGGAGATATCGTTCTCGGAGCGAGTTCTGTCGCCGAACTGGAGGCAGAAGTGGCCCGGCTACGCAACGCTCTCGCACAAGCCAACATGGAGCTCGACATCATAAAAAGGCTGCGTACTTTGCTCAGGAGTCACTGCCAAGTACGCGTGGATAGTCAAGTAGCAGAACCTCTATCCCGTTTCCGTTATCTGTCGCGTACTGGAGGCGTCTCGTGCAGTTTTCTACCACTGGCGCCAGCGTCCATCGTCACAGCACCAACAAGAAGATGAGCAACTCAAGGTTGCCACAGCAAGACGCGCCAGATCTATGATGCAGTGCGTTTACAAGCTGAGCTCGCTGCAGAAGGATTTTACGCTAGGCTGGACCGGATTGGGCTATTGCGCCGTGAAATGGGTTGCGTTTCAAACAAAAGCGCAAATTCAAGGTTACTCCCCATTCTTCCCATTCCCCGCCGGGGCGGAGAATGTCCTAGGTCAGGTCTTTGCACCGACAATGCCCAACGAAGTCTGGACTGGCAATATCACCTGTCGTGGGATGAGGGATGAGGGCAGGCTCTATTAGGCAAGGCTCAAGGATGTGTTTACCTGTGAAATAGTGGGCTATGCGATGGGAGAAAGAATGACTACCAGGTTAGTCAGTCAGGCGCTGTTTCGAGTAGTGCAACAGAAGAGGCCGCCCGCTGGACTTATATTACAAAGACCGAGGCAGTTAGCATAGTGCTGAGGCTTACCGAGCTCTCCAGATACAATTTGGCATGCAGACCTCTAGTCACGTAAGGGGAACTGCTTCAACAATGTCCCTATCGAAATATTCTGGGGGGCTCTTAAAAATGAACTTGTTCAAGGCCATAGATTTAAGACGATAGCGGAGGCCAAGGCCGCGATTAAGGAATACATAGAGATTTTTACAACCGCGAACGTCGGCATTCACGACTTGGCAATGTCAGCCCGACGGAGTTTAACAAGAGATATTGGAAAACGACTCAGACTGCTTGTTCCGGAACTGTCTGATCTTGTCAGGGCAAATCAATCTGGATTCTGACTATTTTGGTGTCGACGTCGTCATAATTATTCATCAGGCGCGTCATATCAGGAGCTTCAAAAGGAAGCTCGTTAGACCACTAGATTCACTCACGATAGTTGCATCGAATGCATTGGAGCCTAGTGCTGGAGTAAAAATATAAACATGTTGCATATTATAGGCTTTCAAAATATACATGAACACCTTAAAAAATATCATAGTACGATATATGTATCAAGAAAAATTCCTATGCAATGCATCGCATAGCCTTAGGGTACTATTAGGCAGATAACATCTAAAATATATACTATATGCACAGGCTCTCACCCAAACTAAAAAAATAATAATTTTAGGTTTTTTTTATTTTCTTTTGTTAATAAAGAATCCGCGAAAGTAAGTAGCATTAACCTAGTAATGCTAATGTAATTGCTTTCACTTTCAGATGTGATACACAACACAAACTGTGAGAGCCAAAAAACATTGGTATCTTACAAACCCAAATAACACACTCCTTAACAATTCAATCCCGTGAAAATAATTTTTTATTTTTTAACGCGGATAAAAAATTAGGGCTATCATATGTTCTCATTAAGCTTGGTGGATATTGGAAGTGGGATAGAGCATATTTTCATCAAATCAAGGCATGACTTACAATCATTAGATGCCCTCATAGCAGATACAACAGAGAAGAAGTTATGCCAGCTTGTTACCGCACTAAACCTAGCCAAAAAAATCAAGAACGCACTACCATCAGATGCAAACCAAGTCATTTTTCATTTAGATTTTGAGAAAGAGCTTTTTTTTCAGCATTGCCTATATAACTTGATATATAAATACACACAGCACTTCAATATAGCCTTGGATTTTGACAATATTCCCGATTTCGAGGAAAACAATGACAGAATATTCATGAAAAACATATTATCATTAACTGCTATTGGTGTGGATTTTTGGATGACAAATTGCCGCACAAACGTGACAAATCTGCGTGATACTGACCTATTTGATTGGGATGGTTTTATCTTGGACTCAGCTTACATCGCGAATAATTTCAGTCCCAATGGAAAGCTTAAAGGAGACTGCTTAGTACGTCATCTACTAAAAAAGTCCGTACCAATTGGGGTGAACATTGATTTGCGTAGTCACAATGGCTCGGTGTTAAAAAAATCCGGAGTAACCATCTTCAGAAAAAGCGAAGTCTCATGACCACAATACCAACTAGTAAGCCAGCTCTAATCTTTGACCTTCATCACATTTAATGCACATACAAACAAACAAACAAACATAGGATAATTATTTTATATTTTTTTATTGTTTTTATGATTTTTTAGCACCCAAATTAATCTATCTTTATCATGAATTTCACGAATAATTCAACAAAAGCAGTGGGAATATACAATGAGAAGAATAAGCATGAAGGACTTAATGCTATCTCTGTCGGATAAAAGGAACTTTATCACAACTCAAGATGGACGATTTCGCATGGATCTTGATAGCGGTGTTTACTACGACAATGAGACTATGATCGGTCGCCTAGGCTTGCGAGAATTACATGTTTTTTCACTATTACTTGCTCACCAAGGGAAATTGGTTTCTCGTGAATCTATTTTAACTATTGTCTGGGGTGACCGCGTCGTTACAGAGACAGTTGTAACTGTTGCCATATCAAAAATACGAACATTACTGAAAAAAATCTGTGGTAACGGAGACTATATCATCACGGTCAGTGGCTGTGGTTATATATTTAATGCTGAGCAAACAGGCATGGTTGTAGCGGAAGAATCCCCTCCCCCATAAAAGTGACTCTTTTACATGACTATCATTAACCTCTTTCATTTCTTACATGGAAATGCAAGAGGTTTATTTATTTCACTCAAGATGAGTGTAGTAGCTAACAGGGGCCGACATTAAATGAACGTCAATGGGAACATTTAACAGCACATGTTTTTTACCCACCAAAGAAATTACTTCTGACGCTATCTGCTCATCCATATGCTCATATTCTATTACTGACCCATTTATCGATGAGTCTTGAATAAGAGACAACAAACCAGGCCAAGAAAACGTTAGGGGAAATATGTAAAGTTCTTTAACACCGATATTTCTAAGACGCAGAAAAACTTCTCTAACATGAGCATTTATGTTAACTGACGCCACAATAAATAATACGATTGAAAACTGTTGGCAGTATGGGATAAATTCAGACTCAATCCCTTTTATAGCCAGCAACTCCGTGTCAACTAAAAATATAAATCGTTGTGGATCGTTGGGGTAATTAACCCGTTCCGCCATAGATTGAGCCAAACAAAGACATTGAGACAACACGGCTACTGAACCTATAGAAGCACCAGAAGATGATTTAAACTGAGCCAAGTTATTTACAATAACACCAGAGATGGCTCTCTCTGTAATATCGAACAATAGTGCGTTATTTTTCATGGTTGCTCCGAATTTTTATGCACATAAAATAACAAAAACATAATAACAACTATTACGTTTTCCGGTGAAGTTGAATAACATTCTGGAATATGTGAACAATATTTCTGGAACGGAAACATAAAGGGAGTAATCGAGCAGAAGTTGAGTTTTTCGGAGAGGCATCTTTTCGACTTACTGACCAAACCTGCCGCCTATACGCAGCGCGGCAGCTGTTGACACATTGGGTTGCTTCTTGTCCCTTAATTCGACTCTAGAACACCGGTTCTGAGTAATCCGAAATAGATGTTAATTTTCGACTGGAATATGCGTCTATCAAGCTTTAGAACTATGATATAGGTTCAAAATATAGTCATAAAAAACACTTAAGTTATGCGTCATGAAGTCATGAAGTCATGAAGTCATGAAGTCATGAAGTCATGAAGTCATGAAGTCATGAAGTCATGAAGTCATGAAGTCATGAAGTCATGAAGTCATGAAGTCATGAAGTCATGAAGTCATGAAGTCATGAAGTCATGAAGTCATGAAGTCATGAAGTTATGAAGTCATGAAGTCATGAAAATATCGAGTCAGCAAAAACGAAGCTATTTTCATAGTAAAGCATATATCCCCGCCACGAATGACGGGGCTAAACAGAAAAGAGGCTAACTGAGGTTGGCTTGAGCTATAGCCTAGAAACGCTTTGCCGAAAGACTCGTTAGCAATTGAACATATAGTCGATAAGCACACTACTTTGTTGGTGTGGGTACACTCTTATCTTTGCGATAATCATAGATGTAATTATATCTATAATAGTTACCAGACCGTTTTTCAATGCCATTCAGCAATACGCCTTTAATATTCACACCACTTTGTTCCAAACGGCGAATACTTACGTCTACTTCGGTAGCAGTCGTTTTGGCATAACGAGCAATAAGAAGTGTTGTCCCCACATGCTGCCCTATGATCGCAGCATCAGTGACCGCCAGAATAGGAGGCGAATCAATGACCACAAAATCATAGTGCTGAGTCGCCCATTCTAACAACTCCTTGAATCGTGGTAACATCAATAACTCTGCTGGATTAGGAGGATAAATCCCGGTAGATATGACATCCATGCTCTCAAAACCGGTGGGGACAACCAGAGCCTCAAGAGATAGCTGACCTGATAGGTAGGCACTGAGACCATTGTTTCTTTCATGTGAAAATATTTTATTTAACTTGCCGCGCCGCAGATCTGCATCGATAAGTAACACCTTCTTCCCACCCATCGCCAAAATTGCAGAAAAGTTTGCTGAAATAAAACTTTTTCCAATTTCAGGACCGGAACCGGAGATAAGTAAAATATTATTTTTTGCCTCCAACATCGCAAAATGTATTGTTGTCCGTAGATTACGAAGCGATTCAATAGCGAGATCGGCTGGGTTTTTTGATGCCAACAACGACTCTGTCAAGCTGAGATTTTTCCTTCTTTGCAGGATCTTGGTAATCTCGAGTTGTTGGGGAGATGTTGGAATTGTTGCATAGACAGACACGCCCAACTCTTCCAACTGTTCAGAGTTTTCAACACCACGATGGAAGGTAGCTCTGAGCAGAACAAATCCGACAGCCAACATGGCACCAGCAATAACGCCCAGCACAACTATCAGGGCTTTCTTCGGCTTGACCGGTTGGCTCTCTACAGCTGCCACATCGATAATGCGCACATTACCTATCGTGCCAGCTTTCATGACTTTCAGTTCTTGTAGTTTATTAAGTAACTGGACAAAAATTTCCTGACCAACATTCACATCACGAGTTAATCGCAAAATACCCTGCTGAACTTGGGGTAACTTCTTTATTGACTCGTTAATCGCCTTCTTAGTATTTAGTAAGGTTTGACGTTGTTCAAGCAATGCCACATAAGCAGGGTGCTGACGGGTATATCGTTGCTGCATCTCAACCTCACGGAAGGTGAGTTCATTGAGTTGCTTTTCGATATCAACCATGGTTTCCAGTGCGGACTTTGCTTCCAACGAGAGATCTACTGACTCATTTTTCTGTCGATAGGTATTCAGCTCGTTTTCTGCTCTCTCCAAATCCTCACTCAGCTTTGGCATATTCTCTGTAAGAAAATCAAGGCTTTTCTCGGCCTCTTCGGAGCGGCGTTTAACATTCTGCATCAGGTAATTGTTGCTGATGCTATCCAGCACGCGCCGAATGTTCTCCTTGTTTTCCCCTTCCAGTGCGAGCAACAAGATCCCTGAATTTTTTCCCTTCTCACTCACCTGCAAGGCTTTCTGTAGCTCTGATACCACATCCAACTTGGTACGTTTGGACAAAATAAATTGCTGGCCAACATCTGCTCGAAGAGAAGAAATCAGTATGCGAATACCATTGTGTGCAATCACTTGTCCAGGCATGCCCTCCAACACAAATCCATTAATCGTAATAGTAAAATGGCTATTGTCAGTCACTGTTAATAAAAACGGCGTATCAGTCAACTGCCCAGGGACATCAAAACGCTCCAGAACCAACTCAGGCATCGACTTGCCTAGCAACTGCGAAATCCCACGCCCAACAACCGGAAAAAAAACAGGACTAACATGGTTATCAAGGTGCAAGTCATCAACGGTCTTGCCAATTACCATGCGCGAGGTAAGCAACTCAATCTCGGCAAGAGAATCGGATTGCTCTGTGCCAAGGATGTTCGCCATATCGCCTAACAGAGCGCTACCACTTGCTTTTCGTTCTACTTGTAACAATGCCGATGCCTTATAGATTGGCGTTGCCATCATCGTATAAAAAATACTAATCAACAAGAATAAAGTGGTACAACCGATAATCCACCAACGCCCGTCAATTAAAATACCAAGCAGCTTATGAAGATCAATTTCATCCTCATTTGGCCAAGATGATTGAGGTCTATTAGACATTAAAAAGGCACCTTAGATTATAATTAAATATAAAGAGAAAAACCAACACATTATTATATTAGTGAATGATGCGAATGAGAGTTAGTGGAGACCGCGAAAGCTCATAACCAAGCACGTTGGGCATTTCATTTCGAAATGAGAACACATTCATCTTGCTGAATAAGTTACATTTCCCCGATAAAAGTGGCTCACAACTTGCCGACCCAGCTATCAGCCGCACGAGCAAGAGATTGATATATGTATTCATGAGCATCTTTACTCATTCCATAAGCATCGGTTATTTCATGCTGTGCCAACCAATGACCAAATAAAAGTATTTTGCCACGAACACTAGGTGCAATATGATGAACCGCACTAATATGTTCTCTCTCCATAACCAGAATTAAATCCGCATCCTGGCAGAGCTGATGGGTTAACTGTCGGGCAATGTGTCCATCGAGCAACACACCATGAGCGGCAGCGACTAAACTAGCAGTGCTGTCAGCCGGCTGCCCTTCCAAGGCGGCAATACCAGCAGAACTGATCATTTTTTGGGGATAGTGAAGACGTAGCAGACGTTCAGCTGTTGGCGAACGACAAATATTTCCGATACAAACAACCAGAATATTGTCAAACATTGCTTATTCCTCACCAGTTTCTCACCCGCAGCATGCCTTCAGTCAACTCGTTAAAGCCTGTAATTGAAGGTACTAGCTGGCTCAACACACGGTTCCAGCGCGTCACCGGGGCCGTGGTGACATAGACCACATCGTAAGGTTGCAACGCAAACTCGGTGCCCATCACCAGCGCGGTGGCATCACTGAGGTCGAGCTGATAGATGGCGGCTTTCTCTTGCGCTTTCGCGGCGGGGCGCAATACGAAGATGCCGGTGGCATTGGCAGCATTCTGGTTAAGCCCCTCGGCACTGCTCAGTGCTTCGGTCAAACTCATCCCTTCACGACCAATGGTCAGGGTGGCAGCCTTGTTGACCTCCCCCATTACAAAGACTTTCTGGGCATCGTTGCGTGGCACATACAGCATGTCGCCGTCACGCATCAATTGATTGTGAGAGAGATCCCCATACTGAAGCAGATCCTGCATGGAGAGCGGATACTCCTTGCCCTGGCGGGTCAGTACCACATGGTGCCAATCCGCAGTAGGGGTCATCCCCCCCGCCAGATTGAAAGCATCGAGTAACGTCAACGGGACATTGGTGATGGGTTGAGCCCCCGGCTTGGCTACCTCACCGGAGATATAAACCTTCTGGGAACGAAAAGCAGCGATACTGACATCGACCTGCGGGCTTTCAATAAACTGTGCCAAGCGCTTAGCGATATCAGCGCGTATCTCCGGCACTGTGTTACCCACAACCGCAACCTTACCGATATAGGGATAAAAGATGGAGCCATCAGCATGCACCCAGTTGCCCGCTTCACTAGCACTGCGGTAAGAACCTGCAGGTATGGTCAACTCGGGGTGATCCCACACAGTGACATTAAGGATATCCCCCACCCCAATACGGTACTCATAACGGCTGATCTCACTATCAAGCTCGGGGTTAGCCTTGCCCACGACCGGGGGCTTGCGCATAGTGCCCAGCAGAGCAGGCGTGACCGGATACACTTCGGCCAACTGATCAACATCGACCGAACCGGTTGCCACCTCGGTTTTACCACTGATCGACAGATTGGTGCCCGGCACCACAGTACATGCGCCAAGCAATGTCACCATGGGCAACAGAAAAAAAAGCTGAATCTTTTTCACTAACACACCTTTTTGCTAAATACCCGTTAATACGCAACTGAAACTTGACATCCTCCGCTCTATAGAACGGAGATTCCAACTGGTGATTCCTGTTCGTTCGTTTTTGATTTCACTTGATCCCCGCCTTGCAATTCCTCAACATTGATGACTACGCGTGACGGATAATTTTGTGAGTACGGCGCCGTTGTCGCCGTGGCAGGATAGGCATCCACTCAGTCCTTTGGGTATGGCCTTGTTTGATTAGGTTATTAGTCATGAACTCAAACAAACTGGACTGAGATCCAGTGCGCCCACATGAGTATTTGAAATTCGAGCCAAACGCAGCAAGCATGTGTCGTTGTAAAATTCAGCTAACTGGAGCTTGGCACGATTGAACATTAAATGAACTTCAACAGCACACCAGTCGTTCATTTGCATTCATCAGGCGTTCATGAACTTGCCTTGGACTGAGATCTCTTCCTCTATCAACCGATTCGGAACAACCAGTCATTTAGGGTTTCTCGCACGAAAGGTGATAAGAAAACCAAAAAAAGACGTGGCTACCGCAGGACGCCGACAACTAATTTGCATCAAAAATTTATAGCAAATGAATTTTGTGCAATTTTATCAAACAACAAAGCGCCCAATTGAAATTAAAGGAATATTAAATGATTACAAAATAATTAATTTAATTGGAGACTACGTCTTAGAACATATCCCAAAAAAAGTTGTCAGATAATAAATGTTATGTGAGAGTTTCTAAGGGTTGGATGGTGGGCGAAAACTGGCTGATTGGTCAAAGGGAGTGAACAAATTGCAGCCACTACCTGTCATCAAAAAAATGAATCGCAAGCGCAACGCTGGCGGAGTGTACCCACCCGCCATGGCGGTGTGTCGGGCGCTGATGCATGGTCTACATCAGTGTCGGCGCGTCTCAACGGTGTCGCGTGATCAGGCAACGAGTCGCCACGAGCGACTACTGCTCCACTTTGTGTGGCTTTGGCTCACAGGCGAACTGGGGTTAGTCAGACACCCGGAGCAAATGCCGACGCTCACTGTGGTCACAGGCAGTGAATCGTGCCGTCCCCATGCCTTGCGGCGGGTTAGGTTAAATAATATCTCATGGGTGGAGTATGCCCTGCCCTACCCCACTGAGCAGGACGTGGAGTGGTTATGGCAACCGGTGCCCAACGGCCTTAATCACTATTTTGTCATGGCGCTCAGCCACAGCACCGAGCACTGGCGGTTGAGTGAGTCAGACAAGGTCGCATTTTGCCAGCTTTTAACCGGTAGATGGCGGGTACCGGCACGACTAAGGGGGGGGGGCGACAAGCCCTATTTGGCTATTTTCGCACCATGGCAGCGCTGGATGACAAGCTATCTAGCCTCGCAAAATGGGCGCTCTTGGGTGAGGCTGGCCGGCATCATCGCGCCGCATGCACATATCAACGCCAGAGCAGTGATGCGATCCGGGCTCAGATTTTTCAGGCCCACACCCGCTATCTGGAACGGCTGCGGTTAACCCTGACCAACCACCCACTCGCGATACGACTTCAGGTTCCCGTACCTGGCCAAGACGAATGGCAACCGCTGCTGCAACTGACCACCCCACTCCCGCAACACCTGACGACCCCGGGGCGCACCCAGGCTTACCATTTGGATCAAAGCGCTGGCAGCAAAACCTATATCGCGCTGCCGATGATCAATATCGGCTCACCGCGCTCACTGGCGATAGAACAGGTGCGTACCTTCTTTAGTCACCTGCATGAGGTGGGTCACTCTCGCTCGCATCACCTGTATCGCCTGTCACCACTGTGCGCGCTGATCAACTTTCGCGCCGCCGAACTCGCCCTCCTGTTTATTGCCCTCACAGGGACCCGTCCTACCCACACCATCAGTGTGACACGTGAGCATTGCTATGAGCGACGAACTGCGATCGTGTATGACAAAGGGCGCTGGCGAGCCATTTATCTGTGTGAGCACCTGCGCCAGGCGCTGATCCGCCTTGAGGGCCTATACGAGCGACTGACACACATGACCGGGACACCGCAGAACTCTCCATTGCTATGGTACCAGGTGCAGCGTTGTGGACGAGACCAGGTCAATATCGTACCGCTGTGTGCCAGGACACTGCGCACATTTATGGCTGAACACTGGCAAAATGGTGTGGGCACAACGCCAGCCCCTGTGCCCTACCAACTGCGCCATCTGTTTGCCCAACATGCGCTGGACAGTACTGACCCACAGCTGACCACGCAGGAGATCGATCGGCTGATGGGACATGCCGACCTTGGCGAGGAACTGGGTAGAGCCAACCATTTTCCCATCTCACAGACCAGGCTGACACGCCATCTTGAACGGATGGTGGACTTTTTGCAGCTACCTATCATCAAGGAACGATAAGTTGTTAGATCATAAGGATGTTGCTCGTTACCTGCAGGATCAGGGGTTGACGGAGATCGCGAGCAGCGATCTGGAGTGGATCTGTGCTCGGCTGTACATGGAGAGTTCTGAGCGTCGCCTCACCTCCGATACCCTCAACACCCTGGCTCGACAGATTGCGGCGATCCCGACAGGCCGCCAGCGCCAGTTGCGACAAGCGCGCAATCAGGTACTGCTCTACCTGGGGAATATATGTGAGTGGACTCTGCCAGCACCGCTGGCACCATTATTGGTCGATCATGCACAACAGTGGATGGCGGCGATCCAGCACTACAATCACGATGCCGGTCGGTTACGCCGGGGCTATCAGCAGGCGCGCCAGCAGTTTTTGCGCGCGCGCGAGCCATCACTTGGTTTTGTACTCACGGCACTGATGGTGGAGGTGGCTCCGCTGCCGCTACGTTACTGGCAAACAATGCTAGCAAGCTCCGCCCCACTACGCTGTTTTGAGGGGCAGTTTACCCTTGAGATCCCCCATCCCAGCCCCCTCGCAGCTTATGCCAGCCGTACACAGCCGAGCATCACCCGGCTACCACTCAGTGCATTTGCCTATCGCCTGCTAACTGAGCAACTGGCGCTGCAGGATGCACCGCCCACAATGACAGCGACACTGCGAGCCCTCAATCACTATCTACAGACTGCCCCCTATGGGCTGGCTAACCGCAGCGCTGCAGATTGGCAGCGCACAGCATTAGCGCTGTGGCACCACCATCACCAGGTGCCGCCTGACCTGCTGCGTGATATCTCGGATCCAATGCGCCATGTGGGCACACTGAGCCCCGCCACCGGTGGCCAAGTATCAGCCAACTTGGCAGAGACGTTGTTCCAGCAACCACACAGGGGGCTGGCGCTCATCGGAGACAATATCGTGCCTGCCCTGCTCCACCGATATGTCACGGACCTGATGGTCGATGGCGGGATCAAACAGCCCAGATTGCCTGCAAACACTCTCGCGCGTTACACCAATTTTTATAACCATCTACCACCGCTCTCTGTCGATCAGGCCGCAGATCCTGAGGCGCTGATCAGCTGGGCTCGCACCAGCCTGGCCGCGCTGAGCGATACCGAATCACAACAATGGCATTTTTTTCAATTTTTGCGCAGCGTAGCTCAGCAATCCTTGACCGAACATTTGGATCTTAGCCTGTTTGAACGCCCTACACTCCCTGTCCGGGTCGACGCCTTTCGCCTGTCTACGGCGCAGGTGCATCAACTGATCACACAGCTCATCAGCGTCAACAAGGGTCATGCGTTACAGCGGCTGTTTGCGGCAGTAGCGGCCTTGCTCGGCTACTATGGCGCGCTGCGCCGTGGTGAAGTGTTGCGGCTGCGGGTCGGCGATATACGTAATATCCCCGATCACCCCGACAGCTTTGAGCTGATAATCACCGGCACCCGTGAAGGGCGCACGAAAAACCGACAGACCCGGCTGGTCTATCCGGTGTTGCCGGAAATTGCAGCCAAACTGTTGCGGGTAGTGATCAAAATCCATGCACACAGCGCTCCGCAGCAACCATTGCTGGGATTTTGTGATGAATCGATAGCATCACGCGCAGCCCATTATCTCTACCCTGTCACCCAAGGCCTGAAAGCGCTGTTTGGCAATCAGGCTCGATTTCATCATTTGCGCCATTCAGGGGCTGAACTACTCCCCCTCCAAGGGCTGCATCTTGCCTATCAGCGTGATGAAGAGCATCTTGCTGACGTGCTCAACGATCGTATGATGCAAGACATGCTCACCCCCGCCGCTTGCCGGGCACGCTTTGATTTTTGGCTCGACGGGCGGGACTGGGCACAGGTTAACGATACGATTTTACTCGATGTGATCAGCGGTCAGTTGGGACACGCCCATTACGCGACCACGCGTCGCCATTATTGACATGGCCTGGAGCGCATCATGCCGCTATTTTGGCCGCGTCATCGCCTCTACTCCCGAGATGAACTGCGCTATGTCCTTGGAATGTCAGCCCACTCGAATGGTGTTTCGCGGGTATTGTCACGGTTGTGCCCAGGTTATGCGGACCTATCAAATCAGGCAAAAAAAGCATTTTCTCCCACTCTCAGTGAAAGAGCATTGTTTGCCAAGATAGTGCCCAAAGCGGTGCCAGTAACACTGAGCAGCAGCACAGACGCACAAGAGTGGCTACGATGCTGGCTGAGTAACGCGCCCAGGCATTGGCAACAAGGCTCTCAGTTTGAACTGCTCAATGGTGAGGTGCTACACCGGTTAGCCAACGGCACCCTTGATATGAACACGCTAAGCAGGGCCTGGAAGTCACTGGGTGAGCACGGTGGATTGATACTCGATGCGCCCACCATTCGGGCATTACGCATACTTGGCATACTTGGCATACCGCAAGCCACCGCGAATAAAGCAAGAGGCTCGGATGCTTCTCTGACATGGCTGTTTCGTTGTGGTTGTAACCGCCAAACGGCGCAGTCCTTCGCCACCCTGCGCCAGCTCCAGAACCGTAAAAGTCTTAAAAGTGCCAAATATGACTTGGTTCGCCAACATTTTGCCCATCGCCACGATCAGGTCTCTCGCAAGATCATTCCAGAGGGCAGCACCCACCTGCAGATCCAATTCACCACGCATCAGCCTGCCGATCTGTTGATGGGCCCACTGAACACGTTTTTTGACTCCATCATCGGTGGTGACTGCGATTTTCCAAATGTGGTGATGATCTCGCACGAGCAAGAGTGGGGACTTAAAGTCGGACAGTGGGCACTATGTGCCAGCGCGTTCAAAGCGCTGTGGCAAAAGGAGATGGCTAGCGCAAGCGCTGATCAGACTATCAGCCTCGCGGTACACTATGAACGCCACAGTGAGTATCCACGCATCGATAGCCTGCTGGCCCAAGGCTCCAGGATCTACATTCAAGCCAAAGCCGCAATTGCGGAGCATCTGACCTTTTTGAACACATTACTGACAGCGATCGACATCAGGATGCCGGTCGACTCAGCGCGGGTGATGCGGGAGGTAGCCGATACCCATCGGCCTTTTGACACCTTTGAAATCGACCGAGATCAACAAAAGATCCGCATTGAGCGCGACAACGATCTCCATGCTTTCGCGCTGCCCGTGGGCTATGCACCGGAACGGCGTTGTTTCCCAAATCAACCATCAAGCAGTAACTGCCCCAGCCCCAGGTGACCGCTACACTCGGGGCTTTCTGACAGGTAGGCCAAGGGTATTCAGTTTATTTATGGCGCTTACATACGCCATGACTTCTCCCACTTGGCCGTTGTAGTTACGAAGACTGATTTTTCCCGCCAGCAACTGCTTGAACCGATACATTGCCGTCTCTGCCAGCGAGCGACGGTGATATCCCGATATCTTCTTCCAGTGCGCCAGCCCTTCCTTGCGCATTACCAGCACAGCCTCATTTCTTGGATGTCCCTTTTCCCATAGCCCTGCGTTCTTGCGGGGCGGAATACAGGCTGTCGCCCCTTTGCGCGAGATAAGCTGATGGCTGGCTTTGCTGTCATAGGCGCCATCCGCATAAACACGTCCCAGCTTGCGCCGCAGTGGATTGAGCAAGGTCGGTAACACCTCTGCATCATGGACATTTTCCAGCGAGACTTCCGCCGCCACGATATCGTGGGTTGCCGGGTCTACCGCCAGATGCAACTTGCGCCAGACTCGCCGTTTCTCGGCGCCGTGTTTTCTGACCTTCCATTCGCCTTCACCAAACACCTTCAGCCCGGTTGAGTCGATGACCAAGTCGGTGATACGCCTCTTGGCGAGTTGTCGATAGGACACTTTCACCGTGCGAGCGCGCTTGCTGACACAGCTGTAGTCCGGTGCGCACAGCGGCACATTCATCAACTCGAACAGAGAGTCGAGTAGTCCCTGAGTGGCCCGCAGAGTGAGGTTGAAAATCCCCTTGAGCATCAGGAAGGTACAAATGGTCTGGTCGGTGTAGAGCTGGCTGCGGCCCCGCCGCCCATGATGGTCGTGATGGAACCAGTTACTCATGGCCTTGTTATCAACCCAGAAGGTGAGTGAACCACGGTTAATCAAAGACTTGTTGTATTTAGGCCAGTTGGTGATGGGGTGAAGCGACGTGCCCATGATGCAGATTTGAAGAGGATGGTGGTGATCAGATCACCAAGTCTTTAGTTGGTTCCATTCAAACTGCATCTATTTGGGAAACAACGCCGTTTTTATCATGTTTGTTGATTTCAATTTTCTCCACGATGTGTATTCAAGCGGTCTTGTTAAGTGGATGGGCTGTGAATGATTTTAAAATATTTTAATGTCTTTTTTATATTAATTGCACGCATTGTTGTCTGATACAGTTAAAAAAGATTAATTGGCAGTATTTTTTTTGGATGCATAATTATTGTTTGCGTCATGCGGTAGCCATGCCTTTTGATTGGCGTTTTGCTTCATGCACGTTTATACAGCAGCTCATTTAAGGGGGCACGCTGTAATCATATCTGCTCCAGTAATGGAATACTGCAAGATGAAAAAATTATCTGCCAACCAATGATAGTCCTTAGTATACAAATCACCCTTTTGTATATACCCCTGTTTATATTTTTTTATTTTATGGACATCACATTATGACTGTACATGGAATGTTTGCGTCTTGCTTATTTGCATTTATTGGCACTGCACTGGCTATCGCGTGTTTGGTTCCTATATCTGGCAAACTGCAACTTGTTGATTTACCTAATCAACGTAAACATCATGTAGGCGCTATTCCGCTGATTGGCGGTATTGCTGTATGCATTGGTGTATGTCTCAGCGTATTTTTTACGTTCCCCACCCATAGTGCGATCATTAACGTCATGCTGGCATGTGCAGCTTGCATGGTGGTCATCGGCGCTATCGATGATGCGAAAGATATCTCGCCGATACTCCGGCTTGTCCTACAGGCCTTCCTCACCCTAGCTCTTTGCCTGTCGACCGATATCAGTCTTCACCAGTTTGGTGATGTGCTTGGTATCGGTAATCTGACCATTCCATTTGTGGATCTGCTGATTGCCATCGTTGCTGTGTGCGCCGCCATCAATGCCTACAACATGATGGATGGCATCGATGGCCTGGCGGGCAGCATGGCTGGTATTTCGCTGATTGGGCTTTACGTATTGTTCGGTAGTTCTATGCCGATGATGGCTAACATCTGTCTGGTCATTACCGTTGCCCTGGTTCCCTATTTGGTGATGAACCTCAATGTACCCCCCTTCAAACGCAAGATATTCATGGGCGATGCCGGCTCCATGTTCCTCGGCTTTATCATCGGCTATCTGGTGTTGTTTGGTTCGCAGCATCACGAGCTGGTACCGGCATTTCGCCCGGTCACTGCGCTCTGGCTGATCGGCCTGCCGCTGATGGATATGGTCGGGGTTATGATCCGCCGTATTCATAAAGGCCAGTCACCTCTGCGCCCGGATCGCAATCACTTGCACCATATTTTGTTGCACGCCGGTTTTACTCCCCGCGAATCCCTGCTGCTAATCGTTGTTGCCAATTTGGGTATTGTTTTCTTCGGTATTGTGGCTGAACAAGCTAAAGTCCCGGAATGGCTGATGATGGTGCTGTATCTACTCGTCTTTGCGGCTTATTCGCTCTGTCTGGCTCATGCATGGAGATTGGGGCGGTGGGTGAAAGGCTTAAAAGCACCCGCTTCTGATTCTGCGCGAATCAAAAGCTAAAAAATGAGTATCTCTTGCAAGTCCTTGCAGGGCGGGGGGCGTAATTTTTCCCTGGGCGGTAAACCAGGGCAAGATCATGAACGTTTGTTGTTCCAATTGCTCCAGTTGTTGACCCCGAAGATCGTGGTGTGATCTTATGCTCTTTTTTTGAGGACATAAGCATGGATATCGACAGCATCAAGAAAATTATATTGTAGCATTAATGTATATACATTGCATTTATATATCGGCAGCACAGCTAATGTAATTTAAAAAATAGAATTTTGTCCTGAAACCTTTATAAGTGAATTCGAGAAAAATGAAAAAAATTCTACATATTGTTGAGGTGTTGGAGCCTATTGGTGGTACATCAAATAAACTACGCTACCTATGTGAAGAGTCTGTTAATGGTTTTGATTGTTATATAATCTGCCTGAACTACTCAAAAATGAACGAAGAATTTGAAAAATTAGGTGTGAAAATAATTGCACTAAATGACACTGGGATTGGCGCGATATTAAAAATTAGAAAACAACTAAGTGATATATCTCCAGACTATGTAGTGACACATTTTACAAGAAGCTTGATTTTTTTTGAGGTAGCATCATTAGGTATGAAAATTAAAAGTTTTCATCATGAACATGGCCCTGCAGATTTAAAGCCTAGGAACATACATAGGAAAATAGAGAAGTATATACTCAGAAATAAAAAATTTGTTGTAAACTCAAACTATACAGCAAAGACGTATATATCCGAATACGGTAAAGAACTAAATCCGATAGTAATTTACAATCCATTCAAATCCAGAAGTTTACCAAAAATAAATTTAGTCGAAAAAGGGTTGAGAGAAATTAATATACTTCATGTGGGTGGTCTAGTAGCTTGGAGAAATCAATCGATAATCATCCATGCGGCAAACATATTAAGTAAAGCCTCCAATATTGCAGTGAATGTATACTTTGTTGGAGATGGAGACGAAAGAATAAACCTAAGTAAAATAGAAATTAACGATAGTGTGAAAGTATATTTCGAAGGGTATCAAACGGACCTTGATAACTATTACAGTAAATGTCAGATATATGTAAACACAGCCACGCATGAAGGGTTTGGTATAGCAACTGTAGAGGCAATGGCTGCTGGTAAGTTGACGTTTGTAGCAAATAGATCCGCGAATGTTGAAATAGTTGATGACAACGTTAATGGTTTTCATTTTGAGGCCAATTGTGCAAAATCTCTAGCTATAAAAGTGGGAGGATTATTACTTTTAGATGGCGAAAAACAGAGGGAAATAGCGCAAGCAGGAATTGAGAAGGTTAAGCAGGAATATACAAAGGAAAAATACTTTAAAAATATATCTTTAGTGTTGGGAAGTCTATGAGTTACTATAGAAATGGTGTATTAACTTCAATGTTAAACGTTGTCGGAAGTATAGTAGCTATTGGAATATTTTCCACTCTCTTAATTTCAAACATGGGCATAGAATATTATGGTGTTTGGAGCTCAATATTTATATTATACGGTCTTGCTTCCTTCACTGATATGGGCCTAACAAAGGCTATAATTCTAGAAAAAGATATAGAAAAGAAGAAGAAAGTTATATCATCTGTAGTACAATTATCTCTTGTTCTTAGTGTCCCTGTGATAATTATCGGATTTACTGTTATTTATTATCTTGGCTATTTTGATGATGTGTTGACTATTCTTTTTTTATGTTTCGCCATTGTTTTTTCAATGAATGCTATTGGCATACTAAAAGCTATACTTGAATCTAACGGAAAGATAACCGCAGTAAACTTAACTTCATTAATCCAAACTATACTATTATATTTAGCCTCATATTTGTCATACAGTCTAACTGCAGAGGTTGAAATTGCAGCGATTGGCGCTGCTTTGTCATCTGTATTTTGTATGATGTTAGGTTTTATATTTTTAAATAAAAAATGCAAAACAAAAATTGAGCATTTAAATTTTAAAGAAGCCATCAAGTATTCTAATAAGGGAATGAAAATTTCCGTAGCTTCTATAATTCATACCGCCTTTCAACCTTTAGTTAGAATTTTTGTCACTGATATATCTGGATCCGCATTGGCTGGAGTGTTAGATATATACTTGAAAATAGCAAATGCTATTACATCTGGACTCAACTCTTTTTCTATTCCTCTACTATATAGATTGGTTAACAGTAATCGGGTCAACAAAAATGAAAAATCTACAATTAATAACCTTTTACTTATAACGATTTTTAGCACCGCAATAGTTGTTTTGTTCTTGAATGTCTATTCAGAGACTATTTTTCCCATCCTAAATTTAGATGTAGAAGATTACCTACATCCGATCGTGATTATTGTTGTATGTTTCGGAATTAAAGCGTCTGTTGAACCTATATCACGTTTTATGTGGGTGGAAGAGCGATTTCTAGAGTACAATATAGCAACTATAGTTATTTTGATAGCATTGTTTTTAATCATTTTTATAAACAAAATGACTGGAGGGACTATATTTTTAGACCAAACTGGGATTTCATATTTGATTTCGTTACCATACCTATTTTCCTCCATGTCATTTTTCTTGATGTTCAAGTTATTACGATAAGTTTAAATATATGATCACGGAATTATTACTGTCGTTTATTTCCATAATAGCTATAGCATTTGTTGCGCATTATCGTCCGACTGAGTTTTTTCTATTTTGTATATTTATACTAAGTGGATTTCTGGGGGTAATACCCTATGAAGTACTAAAACCATTGACTCCGGAAAATATACTGTTTTTTGTGAGCATATCCATATTTGTTGAAGTTATCATATCTATCTTATTTACTGCAAAAATTAAAAAAATGAATAAGTTGAATATATTCCCATTTCTAATGGCAATGCTTTTTATTTATGGGGTAGCAAAACCTATTGTAGATGGAAATAGTGGTTTACAATTAGCGATAACTGACGGAAAACAGGTTGTATCATATACAATTTTATTGTTTGTCTTGATAAAGTACAAACAAATAAATAAGCTAATCGTGGAAAAAAGCGTTGTTTTTATTGGCCTGCTTCTGTCGATATATGTTGTTGCAGCTGCCTCTTTTAAAATTTACCCTCCAGGCTATTTACCAGTTAATCCAAATGGTACAATATCATTTAGTGAGAATATTCATATCAAATATCCAATGTTTATATTGTTTGCGTATTTTTTATTAATGGATAATACCGTAATAAGAAATCCATACCTTCGTAGTACAATGCGATTTCTGCTATTCATGGGTGTTATTCTTCAATCTCACATGTCTATAACATTACTATTTCTCATCATATTCTGCGTTGCTTGGTTATACAAAAGAGTTGAGATTACAAGGACGTTGAAGGTATCCATTGCCGCAAGTGCCATTTTAATATTTTCCGGATATGCGCTAATTTCAAATAAAAATGTATTTGAAAATATCGTCAGTGAGAGCAGTTCAATTGCTTCAAGATTTTTAATCAATCAATATAGATTTGATTACATCTACCAAGAGCCAATTCTGGGATACGGCTTTATCCATGAAGATAGTTCACTAGGAGCTATATTTAATGGTTCGTCAATAGGCCTACACGACAAGAGATTAGCAACCATTGATGCTGGATATATAGATATCCTCGTTAGGTTTGGTCTCCTCGGACTAATTTCGATTGTCTTTTTATATTTATTGTACGTTTCCAGATTGAATAAATTGGCTGTTGACCTTAAAGGTAAAGTCTTTATATATTTTCTTTATGGGATGATCCCAGTTTCATTAACATGGTCCATTTTAACATATAATCACGGAATTATATCTATCGCTTGCGCGACTCTATTTATACTTGGGGGGGCTAATGAAAAAGAAAGTGGCAATAATAACCAATATGCCTACACCGTATAGGCAACCAGTATATAATATTGTTTCCAGACATTTTGAACTTGATCTGATTTATAGCACTAGAAGAGAGTCGAATCGGAGTTGGGAAGTTGCAGCAGGGTCTTATAAAGAGATATTTCTTTCTGAAAATATGAAGAAAGTAAAGGGTGATGATGTGAATTTCAGGCACAATAACCCGGATGTCATTCCAAACTTAATTAGAGAAAATCCGGATGTTATTGTATTGTGCGGATTTAATTTAACAAGTTTATATGCTTTTTTATATGCTAAGCTTTACAGGAAGAAAATTGTAGTAATGACAGATGGCACGATTTATACAGAGCAAAATATATCTAGTATACATAAATTTGTTAGAAGATTGGTTTTCATTAGCTCTCATGCAAGTATCGCGGCAAGTAATAGTGGTGTAGAATTATTCAGTAAATATTCAAGATCTTTAAATTCGGTATTTAGGGTTCCCCTATCGGTTGAAAATAGTATTTTTAGGTTAGGGCGTGTTGAATACTCTTCTAGAAAATATGATTACTGTAGTGTAGGTTTGGTGGATAGGAAAAATCCCTTATTCGTTATTGAAATGGCAAAGAAAATGCCAAGTCATTATAGCGGCGTTATAATAGGCAGTGGCGAATTGGAGCCTATTGTTAAGAAAGAGATAGCAATGCATAACCTTAATATCGAACTAGTAGGCCCACTAGACCAAAAAGGGATAGCTGAAGTACTGGGTAATACAAGAGTATTCTTGTTCCCTACTAAATTAGATGCTTGGGGGGTTGTAACAAACGAGGCTTTGGCTTCAGGTTGTAATGTAATATGTTCCCCATATTGTGGGGCTTCAGACGATCTAATCAGAGAGGGTGCAACAGGGAGCATATTAGACTTAGATCCTGCTTTGTGGACTAATAGAATGATAAGTATTATCGAAGGTTCTAGTGGGCAGAACTTAGCCATTGTTGATGAGATATTAGATAATGAATATTCTCATCATGTTTCTGCGAAAAAATTCATATCTGCTATTCACTCGTTATTTTAGGTTTTAATTTTAGTATGAAGAAAATATTATTCTTGGGGCATCGTCCACCACCATTTCACGGCGCAGCATCAATTGGCAATGACATATATAATCACATTTCATTGAATAATGATGTTAGATTTATCAAAGTTAATTCATCATTTAGTATATCGGACATAAATAAAGGTTTAGGTATTCACGGGTTTTTCTTTAATCTTTTTTTGCTGTTAAAGGTTATGTGGGTACTAATTGTATTTTCGCCAGGGTTGATATACACAACCCCTAGCCTCAGCGGGAAGGCTATATATCGTGATATGATTATAATATATTTTCTTATTCTATATAGTCGTGTGACGAGAAAGAGAATCCTCTGCCACATACATATGCAACCGTTAATGTTAAACAATAATAGGGTTTTAAAATATATTTGGATGCATATTTTCTCTAAAGTGGAAGTTATTTTGCTATCTTCGAAGCTTGCAGGCGATTATGGTGCTCGTTTTAATCCAAAGTTACTTCATATTTTGCCAAACTATAGCTCATTCTCTTCGAGTGATAAGACTGAATACAATGAGAAAAAAAACATAGTCTATATTGGGCATATTTCTCAAGATAAAGGTGCCTACAGGTTACTCGAATTAGCAAAGGAATGTGAAAATGACAACTTTAGGTACTTATTTGCAGGTGAGTTTTCAGATTTATCAAAACAAAAAATCTTGCAGAGTGATATAGAGAATTATTTTGGTGAAAAGATAAAATTCTTAGGGAGAGTTGAAGGTGAGAAAAAAAAGGAACTGTTCTCCGTTGCGGATGTGCTTGTAATTCCAAGCTATTCAGAGGCAATGCCACTGACGATAATTGAATCATTAGCCGTTGGTTTACCGATAGTAGCGACTAATACAGGAGCAATTAGTGAAATGATTGATGAGTCTGTGGGTTTTTGTTGTGACTTTTCGGAATTTAAAACTTCTATCGAGACTGTTATAAGAAACGGGAGATATTATTACTCAAACGAATGTAAGTTTCGTTGGAAAAGTAAATATACTAGAGATGTCTTCATAAAAAAACTTGACGATATTTTTGAGCTTAGAGGTTGGTAAATAGAATGAAAAAGGCATTAATCACAGGTATTACAGGTCAAGATGGCTCTTACTTGACTGAGCTTTTGTTGGATAAGGGATACGAAGTACACGGAATTATACGCCGAGCTTCCTCTTATAACACTGAGCGTATTGATCAAATTTGTAATGGTAATTCAAATGTTAATCTACACTATGGCGATTTGACTGATACATCCAACCTGATTCGTTTAGTAAAAGAAATTGAGCCAGATGAGATCTACAACCTAGGGGCAATGTCTCATGTGGCGGTTTCTTTTGAGTCACCAGAGTATGCGGCGGATGTTGATGCAATGGGGGCCATTCGTTTATTGGAAGCAATCCGTATCAATGGTTTAGAGAAGAAAACCCGCTTTTATCAAGCGTCTACTTCTGAGCTTTATGGCAAGGTCCAAGAAATCCCACAAAATGAGTCTACACCGTTTCACCCACGTTCGCCTTATGCTGTCGCGAAGATGTATGCGTATTGGATTACAGTGAACTATCGTGAGTCTTATGGTATGTATGCGTGTAACGGTATTTTGTTTAACCACGAATCACCACGTCGTGGTGAAACATTCGTAACGCGTAAGATTACACGTGCCATCGCAAATATCTCTCAAGGTCTGGAAGAATGTTTACACCTTGGAAATATGGATGCTCTCCGTGACTGGGGTCATGCGAAGGATTATGTTCGCATGCAGTGGATGATGCTTCAGCAAGACGTAGCCGATGATTTTGTCATTGCGACGGGCAAACAGATTTCGGTTCGTGAATTTGTGCGTATGTCTGCCAAAGAATCAGGTATTGAGCTTGAGTTCTCCGGTAAAGGCTTGGATGAAATCGCTACAGTTACTGCGGTTGATAATGATAAAGCTCCCGCAGTGAACGTGGGTGACGTGATTGTTCGTGTTAGCCCGAAATTCTTCCGCCCTGCCGAAGTAGAAACGCTTCTAGGCGATCCAAGTAAAGCCAAAGCAAAGCTAGGGTGGGTGCCTGAAATAACGGTTGAAGAGATGTGTGCTGAAATGGTTGCTGCAGACCTTGCCAAGGCCAAACAACACGCCCTTTTAATTGAACATGGTTTTGATGTGGCCATTTCTTTAGAAAACTAAGCGGTATTGATTGTGAAAAAACGAATTTATGTTGCTGGCCATAATGGCATGGTTGGCTCGGCGATTGTACGTCAACTATTAGCTCGTAGTGATATTGAGGTTATTACACGCTCGCGCAGTGATTTGAATTTACTGAATCAAAGTGTAGTTAATGATTTTTTTACTACTGAGCGAATTGATCAGGTTTACTTGGCAGCGGCTAAAGTGGGTGGTATTCATGCCAACAGTGCCTACCCTGCGGAGTTCATCTATGAAAATTTGTTAATAGAGTGCAATATTATCCATGCTGCGCATCTGAATAACGTGCAACATTTGCTGTTTCTAGGATCTTCTTGTATCTACCCTAAGTTGGCTGCTCAGCCGATGACGGAAGCTGCTTTGTTGACAGGTGTTTTAGAAGCCACCAATGAGCCGTATGCGATAGCCAAAATCGCCGGAATTAAATTGTGTGAGTCCTATAATCGCCAATATGGCCGTGATTACCGCAGCGTGATGCCGACCAACTTATATGGCGAGAATGATAACTTCCACCCAAAAAACTCGCACGTTATTCCAGCATTAATACGTCGCTTCCATGAAGCAAAACTTCGTGGTGATGCCGAGGTTGTGGTTTGGGGTACAGGCACACCGATGCGTGAATTCCTTTACGTCGATGATATGGCTGCGGCGTCTGTTCATGTCATGGAACTGGATAAAGAGACCTACAAGGCAAATACCGAACCGATGTTGTCACACATTAATGTTGGTACGGGCGTTGATTGCACGATTCGCGAAATGGCCGAAACCATGGCCAAGGTGGTTGGCTTTGAAGGCAAAGTGGTCTTTGATAGCAGCAAGCCAGATGGGACGCCACGCAAATTGATGGATGTATCACGCTTGGCGGCGTTAGGCTGGCGTTATCAAGTAAGCCTTGAACAAGGGTTAACCAAGACTTACCAGTGGTACTTGGCCAATCAAGAAAACTTCCGCAAATAGGCTAGAGAATCGGTAATAGGTAAAAACAGATGCAACGACTGGATGAAGAAACCTTTAAAACTGTCGTTGCCGCTACGCCTCTGGTCTCTATGGACTTGATCATTCGCAATCTTCATGGTCAAGTTCTGTTAGGGTTAAGAACCAACCGACCCGCGCAAGGGTTTTGGTTTGTTCCCGGTGGTCGTATTGGCAAAGATGAAACCTTTGAACAGGCTTTTTTGCGTTTAGCTCAAGTCGAACTGGGGCGCCCCGTCCCTTTGGTCGAGGCAACGTTTCTCGGCCCTTATCAACACCTATATAGTGACAACTTTTCTGGGATGGGCTTCACTACCCACTATGTGGTATTAGGCTACAAACTCACGTTAGATCTTGATCTTCATTCGCTCCCTGCAGAGCAGCATCAACACTATCAGTGGTGGGATGTACAGGATTTGCTCAATTCAGAGCAAGTTCATCGCAATACCAAAGCGTATTTTTCAGATATCTATAAATAAAAAGTAGGTAACGGTCATGTTATTACCAATAATTATTGCGGGTGGCTCTGGTAGCCGTCTTTGGCCGCTATCACGCAGTTTATATCCTAAACAATTTATCAGCTTGGCTAGCGATAAAACCATGTTACAAGACACAGTACTACGTTTAGATGGATTAGCCCATCAGGCACCAGTATTAATTTGTAACCAAGAGCACCGTTTTATTGTTGCAGAGCAACTTCGTCAGCAAGGTTTAAAGCACAGCGGTATTATTTTAGAGCCTGTTGGTCGTAACACCGCTCCAGCCATTGCTCTTGCGGCGCTACAAGCAATGCGCAATGGACAAGATCCGTTGTTGCTGGTTTTGGCAGCCGATCATGTAATGCAAAACCAAATGCCTTTTGTGCAAGCGGTAGAAGCGGCGATGGCACCCGCAGAACAAGGTATGCTCATCACTTTTGGCATTGTGCCGACTGCAGCAGAAACTGGTTACGGTTATATTAAGCAAGGTGAGTCTGTTGGTGAATCCGCCTATCGCGTCGCGGAGTTTGTCGAAAAACCCAACCTCGCCACCGCAGAACAGTACCTCAATTCGGGAGAATACTACTGGAATAGTGGTATGTTCCTATTTAAAGCCTCACGCTACTTAGCTGAGCTAAAAGCCCATCGCCCTGATATTTTAAAAGCCTGTGAATTAGCGATGCAAGGTGCAAGAGCAGATCTTGATTTTATTCGTTTGGCCGAAGATAAATTTGCTGAATGTCCGGACGATTCCATTGATTATGCGGTGATGGAGAAAACCCAAGATGCACTCGTGGTACCGATGGATGCAGGCTGGAGTGATGTCGGCTCATTCAGTGCCTTGTGGGAAGTGTCAGACAAAGATCAGCAAGGGAATGCCGTTGTCGGTGATGTGATGCTGGAACAAACCTGCAATAGCTATATCTATGCGCAAAATAAGCTGGTTTCGACGGTGGGTGTCGATAACTTGGTGATTATTGAAACCAAAGATGCTGTCTTGGTCGCCAATAAAGATAAAGTGCAAGATGTCAAAAATATTGTTAACAAATTAAAAGCACAAAATCGCCGTGAATGTGAGCAGCATCGGGAAGTCTATCGCCCTTGGGGATCACACGATGAAATCGCCGAAGGCGAGCGTTTTCATGTGAAATATTTACGAGTCATACCTGGGGAAAAAACCGCTCTGCAGATGCATCACCATAGAGCAGAACATTGGGTGGTGGTGCAAGGTACCGCTAAAGTGACCAATGGCGATAAAAGCTATTTGGTTAGTGAGAACCAATCGACCTTTATCCCATTGGGTTCGGCACATCGCATTGAAAACCCTGGCAAGGTCGATTTACATCTGATTGAAGTGCGTTCAGGTAGTTATCTTGACGAAGATGATATCGTTCGTTTAGAAGAATATGGAGTAGGGTACTAGCATGTCTATAAATATTCTTGGATACAATGTTTCCACTAGGAATGTTAGTACTATTGTTCTAGATTCATTGAATGGTAATAGTTTAAGGGTTGTTAATACTATTAACCCTCACTCTTATGTGGTAGCAAAAAGAGATGTTGATTTTAAACAGGCACTTCTCGCTTCAGATGAATTAATACCAGATGGTAGTGGTATTGTTCTGGCTGCAAATAAACTATACGGTCATCATATTAGTAAGATAGCAGGGGCTGACCTTTACTTAGAAACGATGCGCGTTCTAAATCACTCTTCAGGTAAGGTGTTTTTTTTGGGAAGTACAGATGAGGTGCTAAGAGATATAATAAGGAATGCGAATGTAGAGTTTCCTAATGTAAGCATATCTGTTTATTCTCCGCCTTATAAGAAAGAGTTTTCAAATGCTGATGTACAAGTTTTCATTAAATTAATTAACGATTTTTCCCCTGATGTGATATGGGTGGGGCTTACAGCACCAAAGCAAGAAAAGCTTATTCATAAGATGCATGCTGAAATTAATGGGAAAATGATTTCAGGAATTGGAGCTGTTTTTGATTTCTATGCTGGCAATGTAAAAAGACCGAAAAAAATATGGATCGATTTGCATTTGGAGTGGTTAGTAAGGCTTATTGGTGAGCCCAAAAGGCTGTGGAGGCGTACATTTGTCTCTGCACCTATTTTTTTACTAGATATGTACCGCCTTAAGTTACGAGCAAAAAAATGTTAATGACATCAACACTAATTGCGCACTCTAATATTCAATTCGGGACCAGCGGTGCACGAGGCTTGGTGACTCAATTTACTCCGCAAGCGTGCGCCGCGTTCGCTCACGCTTTTTTGGCAAGCTTACAAGGCCATTTTGAGTTTCAGCAGGTTGCGATTGCGATTGATAACCGCCAAAGCAGCCCGGCCATGGCGCAAGCGTGTATTGCTGCAATAGAGTCACAAGGCTTAGAGGCCGTCTACTATGGTGTTGTGCCAACACCCGCACTTGCTTATGTGGCAATGCAGCAAGCTATCCCTTCTATCATGGTCACCGGCAGCCATATTCCCTTTGATCGCAATGGCCTGAAGTTTTACCGCCCAGATGGTGAAATTACCAAAGCGGACGAACAAGCAATTTTAGCAGCGGAGGTGGAATTTTCCTTGCCACCAGCACTTCCTTCTCTGGTAGTCAATCCACGCGCAGCTGAACTTTATATTGAACGTTACACCGCCTTGTTTAAAAGCGATTTACTGGCAGGGAAGCGTATCGGTATTTATGAGCACTCCAGCGCGGGGCGCGATCTCTATCAGCCCTTGTTCGAAGCGCTGGGTGCAGAAGTCATTGCACTTGAGCGCAGTGATGGTTTTGTGCCAATTGACACTGAGGCTGTGTCGGAAGCTGATAAATCCAAAGCCAGAGCATGGTCAAAGCAGTATCAACTCGACGCAATTTTTTCTACCGATGGTGATGGCGACAGACCATTGCTGGCCGATGAAAACGGCGAGTGGTTGCGTGGCGATATTCTCGGGGTCTTGTGTGCTCAAGCAATGAATATGCAGGCATTGGCAATACCCGTTAGTTGCAACACCTTGATTGGCTCTATTCCACAATTTAGTAAAGTCACTCTTACCCGGATTGGTTCGCCTTACGTGATTGCCGCCTTTGCCGATTTGGCTGAACAATACGATGCGATTTCAGGTTTTGAGGCCAATGGTGGATATTTACTGGGTTCTGATGTGCAGATCAATGGCAAGCCACTGCTGGCGCTACCTACTCGTGATGCAGTACTACCGGCGCTCATGGTGCTCTCTGCTGCACAAAGCAGTGGTATTGCCGAGCTGGTAAACGCATTGCCTCAGCGCTTTACCCACAGCGATCGTATCCAGAACTTTGCTATCGAAAAGAGCCTCGCCATTTTAGAGGTGGGTAAATCGGCACCCGCTCAGCTGATTGCTCGACTGGGTTTTGGCGAGTTGCAAGTTGATAATGTCGATACTACTGACGGTCTAAGAATATCGCTATCAAATCAGACTATTGTCCATTTGCGGCCATCCGGTAATGCACCAGAGTTGCGCTGTTATGCTGAAGCCAATTCATTCGAACAAGCTCAAAATATTGTTGCTCAAGTACTTGAAAAAGTTCAAGCCAGTGAATTCATATAATATTTTCAACCATGGATTAAGTTGTGCTGGATGATTATTGAATCCTTAAATTGAACCACTAATCATCCAAGCAAGATGACGCGACTTGCGTTGTTCAAATAATGAATATGAGCAACATGGTTAATGATTTTTATTTTTTAGACAAGCTCGACTATGCATCTGTACTTGCTTGTATAAGTTATATATGGAACAAAAAATGAAAATAGCTATTGCTGGCACTGGTTATGTCGGGTTATCAAATGCTGTCTTGCTGGCGCAACACCATGAAGTGGTGGCTGTCGATGTGATTGCCAGCAAGGTTGAGCTGATCAATCAGCGCCGCTCCCCTATCGTCGATAAAGAGATTGAAAGCTATCTGGCCAGCCATGATCTCAATTTACGTGCCACCCTTAATAAAGAAGATGCTTATCACGGGGCTGACTTCGTTATTATTGCGACTCCCACCGATTATGATCCCGTAACCAACTACTTCAATACCAGCACGGTGGAGTCGGTAGTTAAGGATATGATGGCTATTAATCCTGATGCGGTGATGGTGATCAAATCCACCATTCCGGTCGGCTTTACTGCTCGTCTGCGTGAAGAGTTGGGGTGTAACAATCTTATTTTCTCACCGGAGTTTTTGCGTGAAGGTCGCGCCCTTTACGACAACCTGTACCCGTCTCGCATTGTGGTAGGTGAACGGTCCGAGCGGGCTCACGTGTTTGCCAATTTGCTATTGGAAGGGGCGATCAAGAAAGATGTTCCCATGCTGTTTACCGACAGCACAGAGGCCGAGGCGATCAAGCTGTTTGCCAATACCTATCTGGCGATGCGAGTTGCCTTTTTTAATGAGCTCGATACCTATGCTCAGCTGCATGGTCTCGATAGTCGCCAAGTTATTGATGGTATCGGTCTCGATCCCCGTATTGGTAGCCACTACAATAATCCGTCATTTGGCTATGGTGGTTACTGTTTGCCGAAAGATACCAAGCAGCTGCTGGCCAACTACAACAAAGTACCGAATAACCTGATCCGGGCGATTGTTGATTCCAATACCACGCGTAAGGATTTTGTTGCCGACTCGGTGATCCGCAAGAATCCAAAACGAGTGGGTGTATATCGACTGGTGATGAAAGCGGGATCCGATAACTTCCGAGCTTCTGCTATTCAAGGGGTCATGAAGCGGATCAAGGCGAAAGGGATTGAAGTGGTTATTTATGAGCCCACCTTGAACGAGCCCGAGTTTTTCAGCTCCAAAGTCATTACCGATCTGGCGCAATTCAAAGAGAGTTGTGATGTGATATTGGCCAACCGTATGTTGCCTGAATTGGCCGATGTTGCCGACAAGGTCTATACTCGCGACCTGTTTGGCTCAGATTGATACATTTCTATGATCCCGCTTATTAGCAGATTCTCCGTAAATCCTCGCCCAGTTGGGCGGGGATAAAAGGGGGGCTAATCTGCAGTGTTCTGAAAGGCCATATGCTCTTCAAATGGATAAGCCACGAGCAAGTGAATGCGAGACTCTCGCAATCCCTCTGTAACCTCTTGCCCATTGAGCCTGGAATCAGTGGTATTACCAACGGTTGTTGCTCATATCACCTGCGAACCGTTCACCGCGAGCAGGCTGACACGAAAAATGGGATACTTGTTTCTTGATGCCCATTTGCCTGTTGCATGATCCCGGAACGTGTCAACCTCACTTGAACCAGCTCGTTAAAAATTAACTTACTCAAACATCGGCAAACCCAGACAGATCTGTCTGGCTAACGGCATCCCCCATTCCCCCCTGCGCTTCGAGCATTGCCTCAAGATTTTTTTTGCGTCCATGACTTGGCCTGTCTGCGCTGTCGCGAGCTCGATATCCGAGACACTCTGATAGGGGTCTTGGTGATCGCGATCGTTGTAAAATGCCAGTTTTCGCCGCCCCTGTTCATCGCGCAGCACACAAATCTTCATCTGCCGAGCGCTGGTGATATCGCTGATCTTCACCTTACTCACTTCGCTTAGGTTGATCCGATAGAGCCGTGGCTGGTCGCATTCGATGTATTCGTGGCGCACAAACCGGTTGCTACCTGTCTCTTCCAGTAAGCTGGCGAGCATCACGGATGTGGGGTCGATGTAGAGGTATGCTTGGTTGGCTTTTTTGAGGGGGGTGATCTTTTGATACAGTTCAATGTCCTCTTTAAAATCGTAAATATTGATCACCAGCTTGACCTCCTTGGTATATTTTTTCTCCTTTCTTAACGCATAGTCGCGCAGTGATGCCAGCGAGCTGGAGACCACCTGTGCGCCGTCGCTAAATATTGCGCGTTGGTCGTCGATGTAACAGCGTATCTCTCTCGCGTCAGTCGTGCGGCACAAGCTTGCCAAATGCTCGACTGCCTCTTTATTGAGCAGCATATTATGTTCCGGTGGGCGTTGTTTCCCAAATCAACCATCAAGCCACAACTGCCCCAGCCCCAGGTGACCGCTACACTCGGGGCTTTCTGACAGGTAGACCAAGGGTATTCAGTTTGTTTATGGCACTGACATACGCCATGACTTCTCCCACTTGGCCATTGTAGTTACGCAGACTGATTTTCCCCGCCATCAACTGCTTGAACCGATACATCGCCGTCTCTGCCAGCGAGCGCCGATGATATCCCGATATCTTCTTCCAGTGCGCCAGCCCTTCCTTTCGCATTACCAGTACAGCCTCATTTCGCGGGTGTCCCTTTTTCCATAACCCTGCGTTCTTGCGAGGCGGGATACAGGCTGTTGCCCCTTTGCGCAAGATAAGCTGATGGCTGGCTTTGCTGTCATAGGCACCATCAGCATAAACATGTCCCAGCTTACGCCGCAGAGGGTTGAGCAAGGTGGGCAACACCTCGGCATCATGGACATTTTCCAGCGAGACTTCCGCCGCCACGATATCGTGGGTCACCGGGTCTACCGCCAGATGCAACTTGCGCCAGATTCGCCGTTTCTCTGCGCCGTGTTTTCTGACCTTCCACTCGCCTTCACCAAACACCTTCAGCCCGGTTGAGTCGATAACCAAGTCGGTAATGCGTCCCTTTGGGGGCTGTCGATAAGCGACCGTCACTGTGCGTGCTCGCTTGCTGACGCAGCTGTAATCGGGGGCACAAAGCGGTACATTCATAAACGCGAACAAGGAGTCGAGTAGCCCCTGGGTCGCTCGCAGAGTGAGGCTGAAAATCCCCTTGAGCATCAGAAAGGTGCAGATGGTCTGGTCAGTGTAGAGCTGGCTGCGGCCCCGCCGCCCATGATGGTCGTGGTGAAACCAGTTGTTCATGGCCTCGGCATCAACCCAGAAGGTGAGTGAACCACGGTTAATCAAGGACTTGTTGTATTTAGGCCAGTTGGTGATGGGGTGAAGCGACGTGCCCATGATGCAGACTTGAAGAGGATGGTGGTGATCAGATCACCAAGTCCTTAGTTAGTTCCATTCAAGCTGCATCGATTTGGGCAACAACGCCTCGATAAAGCCGTTGCTCTGTGGCCTGCGCACCTTGGTTGTCCGGTGCTCAATCCCCTCCAGTTGCAGGAACAGCTCGTAGGGATGGTGGTCAGGTCGTCCACAGAACTCGCGCCCGTTATCCGACAGGATGGTATAGACCCGTGCCTGGTGAGCCTCGAAGAACGGCAGCACCGTTTCATTGAGCACATGAACCGAGGTCACCGGCAGCTTGCTGGTGTAGAGCCGTCCCCAGGTAATCCCCCCATTTTTTGGAGCACTCAAAAGTAGAGGTCATGCGGCCTGTGCCAAGCGCTGTTTCGGCGTGTAGC
>NZ_JAPCJC010000034.1:0-25613 GCF_027707805.1 Aeromonas sp. QDB20
TTCATGTAGAACCTCCTGCGTTCAAGATACGAGAAAATTCTACTTATGAGCACCTCAGTTTTTCGGGGGGATTACCCTGCGTCTGACTGGCGGTAATCTGGCCATTGCGCTGCTGGCATGGGCGCTGGGGGCATTTTCGATGATCTTCGGCGCGCTGGTGTTTGCCGAGTTTGCCCAGCGGATCGAAAAGTCCAACGGTATCGTCGATTATGCCGAAGCGGCATACGGCAAAATGTTTGGTTATCTGGTGGGGTGGTTCAAAGGCGTACTCTATTACGCCCCTCTTTCCGCCATCCTTGCCTGGGTCGCTGCTCTGTACACCATGATCTTGCTCGGTAGTGATAATCCGACCAACTCTGGTGCGACCTGGATACTGGCGGCTGTCTATATGACGGTCACCTATCTGATCAACTTCTACACCCCTGTCCTGGCGGGCAAGCTGCAAGTGGGTTCTACCCTGATCAAGTTGATCCCGCTGATCCTGGTTGCCATTGTGGGCACCGTTTCAGGCTTGCTCAATGGTGTCACCGTGACCAACTTTGTGCAGGCAATGGATGGGATAGGAAGCACCGGAGGCACTCTGGCTACGGCCGTGGTTGCTACCGCCTTCGCTTATGAGGGGTGGATCGCCGCCGTGACCATCAACAGCGAAATTCGTGATTCCAAGAAGAATCTGCCCAGAGCGCTGGTGATTGGCACCCTGATAGTCTTTGTGGTCTATGTCACCTATTTTCTGGGGATCGCCAGCGTCTTGCCGACGGACGAGATAGTGGCGCAAGGGGATAACGCGGTAAATCTCGCGACAACCAGCCTGTTTGGCGGGACTGCCTCGACCATTTTGACCGTGTTCGTGATTATCTCCTGCCTCGGCACCCTCAATGGTCTGGTGTTGGCGACCATGCGCATTCCCTACTCGCTGGCGATCCGCAATCAGGGGCCAGCCCCCAAGTGGATGAGCCGTATCGAACCGCATCACCACATGCCAATCAACTCGGCCCTCGCGGCAGCGTTGTTGTCGGTGATCTACTCAGTGCTGTGGTACTGCAGCATCAACGAGACATTCGGTCGTTACATCGCCTTGGACGAGATGCCGATCGTGCTGATTTATGGTCTCTATCTGTTCCTCTATGTCTGGTACATGCGCACCTTTACCGAGTTGGGCTGGATAAAGCGATTTGTGATCCCGACCTGCGCCACCCTAGGTGCGCTCGTCATTCTGTATGGCGGTATCACCAATCCAAGTCTAGGGTTCTACTTGCTGATCTCTGTTGCAGTCATCTTGTTCGGGTTGCACTTCTACCACAAGGATGCTATAGAGTAAGAAAGTTGAGATTAAAGCGCCATACGGCGCTTTAATCATTTTTTGTTGCCTGAATCGTTTGAAAGATAGTGCAGTCTGCGGATACCACCCCGTGGTTGGCGTAACCATACCTGACGCACATGTGCACACTTCTTAGGCCGCTACTACCAAATTGGCAGATTTACGTTGGCCTCCATGGGGAGAAACGACGTGTCCCGCCGCCTTTACTTCCAATATGCCTTGTTGCTGGATATTCAAGGCCGCGTTGATATCGCGGTCATGAGCTGCACCACACGCCGGGTATGCCCACTGCCCCTGCTGAAGTGACATTTCTTGCGAGGCAGAGCCTTTTGCTTGCACCTCAGATTGCGACTGGCGTTGATAAGGTGGCGTGGATTGACAACCCTTTTGCCTTTCGATTCAATGAGGTAGTGGGACAATCCCATAATATCCGTGATGAAGGTGGGCTTGGAGGGAGCCTCGCAGCCATCATCACAAAGGGGAACGGTATCGGCATTTTCGGTCTGCACGCCGTAACCAAGCTATAGGTATTAACAACAGGGTTGCAAGACCAATAGTGCCACCACCGCCGGATATAGCTGTGGAATGAACCGGCTGCGGTGTTGGTTCTGTTACAGATTTTTCCTCTGTGGTGATACCGATTAAAGCAGCTTCAAGTGTTGACGCTCGACCGGTCATGGTGCTTTTCAAGCTGATGTACTCCACTCGCATCGAGTTGATGGCGTATTTGCCATCGAAACGAACCAAGATCGTGCAGCTTTGGTCTGGTTTTAGCTCAGCTTGGCAGTTACTGGCTATGCCGGGTGCTGTGGTTAGCAAGTCACTCAGAGTAGCGCTAAACATGGTACGGTTGACAAGTCGATATTCGGCCCAGCGACTCTGGTTTTCAGGAACGTTCAGGCCACGCAGGGATGTAATCGTGATATTGCTTTTTTGTTTATCAATCCAATCTGCTAAAGCAGGCGCATAGGTGTATGCGCTTGCAGCGCCAGAAGCACACGGAAAAGAACCATAGCTAGTAATACCGACCAATTGTCCCATATAAAGAAGTGGCCCACCGCTGTCCCCCTTACATGAGTCCTGCATTACTTTCTGTCCGGCAAAAATGTGACTGAGGACTATATCACCATACCATCTATCCCTATCACCTTGGTAAGGAAGGTCAATAGTTTGCAATGATGGGCTATCAATAGTCGCCTGTGGATTAATACCGCCATAGCCATAGACTCGCAGTTGTGTAGACTCACTCCATGTATCTTTAGTATTTAATGGCGCCAAAGAAATCGGAGTATTAGCTGAAGGTTTTGTCAGGTGTAATAAGGCAATGTCTTTCTCAAAGGTTGGAATTGGATAACCAAGGGATTTCAGACGATTATCCAAGTATTCTCCATTCATCAACACTTGGTCAATTGAAGTTCGTTGATGTGGTTTACTCAGGTCAGTGACGCCGATAGCGACTTCCATCTTTCCTATCTGCGGCTCTTCTACGCAGTGAGCTGCTGTGACAACCCACTCACGATCGATGAGGGTCCCTCCACAGTAGTTAAACCATATTCCGTTAACATTTTCCCCAATTGCAACCATCCAGCTTGGAGCAACGGCGCCACTCCCTCCAATAATCCGTGGCGCACTATTTACTTGAGGTGATACCACGGCAGTGACAGCAGACACCAATACCGCACTTTTTAAACACAACATATCTATAGCTTTGCCACGCATATTACTTCCCATAATAAATAGGTGTGGGGTCACATGATCATAAATATGAATAGTCAAGTGCACAACGTTTGAACAAGTTACAACTACTGCATATTTACATTTAAAAAACACTTTTAGATATTTAAATCAGAAACTTATCTTTGCATCTACACCTGAAATGAAATGCCAATGATGGCCTCCCTTGCATCCCATTATATTATTTAATGACGTAGACAAGGCTTGTAAATGTCCATCAATGGAAACTTCTGGAGAACAAATCGTTTCTACATTTACTCCGTTAGTTAATAGACTGATATTGTACTTTTTAATGTTCATTCATTATAGAAATCAACTTTTTAGTAATACCATATTTATTAGTAAAGCAACAGACTTTTGTCTAACATTCGGGAAAAATGAATCGCATATGTATATTTACCAGAACAAAAGTGTATGAAATTTATCAAAGTATACCTCTATAAAAACGGCTGTGTAACCTACAAAAGCCCCCCGAAAACAAATTAAAAACGAATTAAAAATAAATTAAAAATAAATTAATTTAAACAACCCTGTACTTAATGTTTGAGTTACGCGCTATCATGTACATGAGATGTATATACACGTGATTTAATTTTACGGTAGTTCTAATCATTTTTTTAAATAAATTTAGATTTAGCTCACTATTTTCCTAGAAAAAGGCACGTCATAGGTGGGACTATTTGTACCACTTTTTTAATTAACACCCATTTAAATGCAATGCATTAATATGCAAAATTTTGGCACATGATATTATGCACTAGAGACTTTCAAATTGATGTGTTGACACTGCTAGAGCGGAAACAGTTATAGTTAAAAACAGCGATGTTAATATAGATAGAAATTGTCACCTACAATTACTAACAATTAGCTTTTTTATTTTCTCCCTATACCTCCATTCGCAGAACATTTCTATGCCAATAATAATTGATTTGAGCTCTGAACCACTTTCTAAACTATTTTGGCGCTACGTTATTCCAACTGCGGCATCCATGTTGATCACTGGCATTTATGTCACTATTGATGGCATCTTTGTCGGCCATATCCTGGGAGAGGATGGTTTAGCTGCGATCATGCTTGCTTATCCAATTTGTGCCGTCTTTTATGCTGTAGGTGCCCTGATCGGAATGGGTTCGTCATCACTAGCATCTTTCTATCTTGGCAAAGGTGCACAAGCCAGAGCACGTCATAACGTAGGAAATGCACTAGTAATGGTTTTATTTTTTGCAGTATTACTAGCCTTGATTGGTATAAACTATGCAAATCATATGCTGACTTGGATGGGGGCTGAAGAAGATATATTCGCTGCGGGTCTGTCGTATCTGAACTGGTATATCCCTTGTGGATTAGCTGGTGCAGCCATTACGACCATGTTAACTCAAGCTGTCACTGGGGCAATCTGTTTATGGCATCCCCCCCCCCTCCGCCCCTCCGCAGCAAGTTGCGTATTAGTCGAGACTCTTTGTTGCCCGACTGGCTGTTAATCCTTAAAACCACCAAACTCGGTTTCTCCAGCTTTATAATGTATCTCTACCTGTCTGTAGTATTGGCATTACATAACAAGGCGCTGCTATCTGTAGGTACCTCCCTTCATATGGCAGCTTAAAGAGTGATCAGTAATAGCGCAGCTTTCTCCTATCTCATCTTTGAAGGTATCGCGATGGAAATCCAGCCTATTGCCAGTTTCAATGCCGGAGCGGGTAATTGGCAGCGTGTATTGCGGATACGTAATCTGGCTCTGAGCGTGACAGTAGTTATCGCATTGTACGGTATGGTGCCACTCTATCTCTGGCCGGAAGGCACCGTCTATCTTTTTACTGGTAATAACGTAGACATATTACCTGTAGCTAGCCTAGGCATTTGGCTCTACTTTTTTGGTTTACCAATGGAGGGGTGTTGTTAGTGAGAGAGACCTATTTTCAGGCTATAAATCGCCCCCGTATTCCCTCATTACTGACAGGCGGAAATCTTGTGTTGATTAGCGGTTTTCTGTGGGGGTTCTCTGCGCTTTGGAGTATTACAGGTGTATGATTGGCGCTTCCTACCTGTAGCACTCTGTTAATAATGATAATGAGATGGGTAATGTGGAAAGAGTCAGACAGCCGCAAGTAACACCTCACTGTAAAAACATGTTGAGCGAGTGATAACATACAAAGTAATTTTATTCTGTATAGTTAAAGAAGTGTTTGAATTCATCTAATACAGCCACACTAAGCAAAGAACCGAAAAAACCTAAAATGAGGTGTGATATAGGACATCAAATCGACAACCCATTCTCTCGCGGGCTCACTGCTTCTGGGAAAAATTATGAACGCCAGATCAATGCAAATGAAAAACTAGCGTGCAGTTAAAGTTTGTTTTATGTTCAGTCATGGCAAGATTCAGTTCACTGAATTTTACAACGACATGTTCTTGCTGCGTTCAGCTAAAATTTCAAATACTCATACGGACACCTTGTTCACTACTTCAGTTTATATCCACAATAATGTTTACGACGACCACGGCCACTTAAAATGTCAATTAAAATTCAATATATACTACTCATGTTTGTTTGCGAATTCGTAAATGCCTATGCAGAACCTAAATACCCCATAGAACAAACCCGAAATGCTGCGGAGCAGGGACATCCCTTTGCTCAACTAAACTTGGGAGTAATGTATTACAGCGGGGACGGGATAAGCCAAGACTACCAAGCAGCTGTTATATGGTTCCGTAAGGCTGCGGTACAAGGAGATGCCGATGCGCAAAGTTACCTTGGCCATATGTACGAAAAAGGCGAAGGAGTAAAACAAGACTATAAGCGGGCAGTCTATTGGTACCAAAAATCTGCCGAACAGGGGGATATCGATGCACAGTCGAGCCTTGGTTATATGTACCATAATCAACATGGTGTTGAACTCAACCATCGCCTTGCAGTATTTTGGTATAGCAATGCTGCCGAACAGGGGGACTTAAGATCTCAGTCTAGTCTTGGTTACATTTACTATAATGGAGATGGGGTATCCTTGGACTACATGAAAGCTTATTTTTGGTTCCGTAAGGCGTCGGAGCAAGGAGATCCCGATGCCCAGTTCAACCTTGGCTATATGTACGATAAGGGGCTAGGTATACAACAAGACAACCAGTTGGCTTATACGTGGTATAGTGTAGCTGCCCAGAATGGAATTAATGAGGCAATGACATGGCGTGATGAAACAGCAAAAAAACTATCTAAATTGGCTTTACATGATGCCAACTCTTTAGTCTCAGAATACTTACACATGTATTCATCAAAAAACGTCAATTGAAGCGCTCTCCCTAACCTACAACCAATCAAGCATCTTCATTGCTATTGAGTATGTGTTAGTGGGTGCGGTAGGAATGGCGGTCGCCGCCTTAGTAGAGATCCGGACATGTGCGACCAAATAAAGTCAATGGCCCGTGCCAATTTGTGATTCTTCATCATGTTCGCTGATTTCAATGTCCTCCACGAGGATCGCTTGGCTATCGTCAACCATCGTGCGGGAGAGTTTGTACTGAAAATCAGCGCGAGAATTGGCTGCTCGTTAGTGCAGAGCAGCCAGTTGCTGTCCGATTGGGTGAGGGTCGACGGGGCATCTGCTGATTAATGAACTCTCACTCGGATACCATGTGCACCTCCATCCCATCAACGCGATTCATAATTTAGTCAGGATATGATGCGTTGCTACTCAAACTGTAAAGACTGTATTTTCTGGCCAGCATCTGACCCCCATCTCTGGTCAATGGCATCCAGCCAATAGAGCCTTTGCTGGTTGTCGGACGCAGTAACATCAAGTCGAAGGGAATCGTCACATAGATACCTTTAGTGAAACTCCCCTCTCCATACTCATCAGCAGACACATCGGTAAGCGTTGCAAACACCCCCGCCACAACGCCGGATGAGAAGCGTTTCGAGAGTTCCAGTGTCGCCCCGACATCTCCAGCCAGATAACGACCAATAGAGAGCTGGGCTGTCACATCATCCACATAGGGCAGTTGCCAATAACCGATGACATGGCCCGTCGCCACATCGTAATCGGCCATCCGCAAGGTATTATTCCAATCCCGTTGTTTGACCCAGTTCACATCAGCCCCAATCGCCCATGAACGACCAAAAGGGCGATACAGTAGTTCGGCACCACCACCGGCATACATCATCTCCAGATAACCGGCATAAGCCTGACCATACCACTCAGGTGAGAACTGCTCGAAATGGGTCGCTTGCAGATTGTTAAGCAATATATCGGAGGAGCTGACATATTCCCGGATCCAGGTTCTCACCCTGGGCAAAGCATCCCCGTCCAGAGGTGGATTCTTGTAATTGAACTTGTCGTAGTTATCGGCCAGGTTCACAAATACCGTGCCCCCCAGCCAGTTCTTCTCGGTCACCCGCCAATCACCATTGAAGTTGAGACCAAGCTGATACATGTAGAAAGACTCCGGCCCCCCAACAGACTGGTTCAACACCGGATCCATGCTGTAACTCAGCGCCGAGCTGCGACTTTCATGGCGAACAGGTGCCGACGGTGCACTGGCTGCGATGACATCCGACTTATAAGTAGTCTCTTGTCCCAATGGAAGGTCACTGTTTGCCAACCGAACAGAGTCCATGTCCACTACGGTCTCACGGATATCGAGCCCTTTCTTCTGCTCAACGATGTGTAGAGAGTGAACCGAAGCGGGCAACGCATTCGCGGCCAATAATGACATTCGATCTTCGGCTTCATCTGGCTTGCGATACTTCAGCTGCTCACCGCTGACAAAAACACGATCTTCCGTGCCATACCAGACCAGATCACGATATCCGGCATTACTTTTCGTCTGCGCACTGAGTGCAGCCCAATCGACATCATCCAGTTGGGCCGGACTCTTTTCCGGTTGATACTCGGGCCGGGGCTCATCCAGATGGGCCTGCTGCAACTCATTAAAGTTGGTCCGCATAGTAATGCCCCACATCAGGGTATTGCCACGCTGATAACTGAGATGAGTATCCATATTATCGAAAATACGATACACGGCACCGATGTTGACAGGTGAGCTATGCGGCAAGGCTCCATAGCCGCCTTTGCTGTTACGGGCCGCATACTCGCGGCTGTAATCATTACCGTCATATTCCAGTTTCAGACGCAAAGGGCGCCATGGCGTCTGATACTCGATACCGCCAAACAAGGCAGCCGGACCGTGGAACAGACTATCGACCTCAAATTTGCCGCCATTGCCCGCATAACCATCATTACGCTGGCACCAACTCTCTTTGTATTCACAGAAGGGGTTCTTGATATTGCCGCTCTCGGCCATATTCCCCCAGCCCATTCCAAGGGTGAAATCAAACGGGCCATAACGTTTACTGGCAACAACGTACTCGCTATCGAACAGGCCAGTCCCCATCAAGTCTCTGAAGCCCAATGATACTTGGGGTAAGTAATCAGACTCTTGCCAAAGTCGGAATTTAAAATCCATCGACTTGTCTTTATAAGTCTGATCCCCACTGAACTCCTCATAAGGGCTATACAGGCGAGTTCTGACATCGGTATAACGCAGCGTGGCCTCAAACCAGTCAAATGGCTGCATGGAGATTGACCAGCGTCGATACTCTTCGTTATCCATGTAGTTGAAACTGAACTCGCCTTCTGCGGCCATTCTGGCACTGGGCATCTGCAGCAGACCTGCGCCACCAAAATCACTTTGCGATGGGCCATAGGGATCATTTGCCCCGGGAGCAGCAACACAAACGGTCGAGACGGCCAGGGCAATATATGAAAGTTTTGAAATCATTAATGAGGCACCCTGTTTGCAATTATCTCGGCGATCCGCTGATTTATTCCGGTAAATGAAGAGGGCAACAGGTCAGGATCAAACCCGACCAGCAGTGCAGCACCTGCCATGGGTTCACGATGAAGCTTGTTCCAGACGGCGACGGGAACCATCTCGATATCACCGGTTGGCTGGATCAACAGCAGATGAGCCGAGTCGGCCCCCTCCAGCAACGCATCACGCTTCCAATATTCATCGACACCAGCACCGGGTATCAGAGGCAGCGTGGGGAGCGCTTCCATCAGACCAAACATGGCAACCTGAGGCTGGCGGGCAGCAACAAACAGTCGGTAGTTGCCTTCCAGGCGAGGGTTATCCTGCGGGGAGCGCTGGGCATTGTCAGGATCAACTATCACAGGCAAGCGGCCGGTAACGATGATGCCTTCGAGTTGATGTGCAAGACGAGCCGCAGAAGAGGCACGTTGAGCCTCACCTTCGCTACGCCATATGCTCGCCAGACTCTCCAACTCACGGATCACCGCCGCTTGCTTGAGCTCAAACTCATGTTGACGGGCCGGAGTCGTAATCTGGGCAGAGCGCCAATAGACCGGTGATGGCAGCAGCTTGTTTCTCAGCAAGGCGTCAAGGCGTGCCCCTTCACTCAAGGTAATGGGATCTTGAAGACGCCCCTGATAATAAATGCTGACACAGGTATCCGCGAAGCAAGCACCGGACAGTAATAAAAGAGATAGGGTCAGTGTTTTCATGACGAGAATGGCTTCAAAATGGTGAGTTCAATGACCGGCAGATCAGGGCCGAGATGTTGCTGGGTTTTCACTACCTGTCCATTAACCGGATCTCGCCAGAAAACGTTGGTCCAGGATTTCCCCCCCGGGAACATTGAAACCGTCTCTTCAAAACGCGTAGCTGAAATTCGGCGCGTGACCAGATCCAGCTCATCCTGTCCGGCACGGACCATCTGCCCTTCAAGACGGTAGCCGCTGAGATAGCGCTGTTCCCACTCTGCCAAGGTACCCCAGTTGGCAGATGAGGTAGCAGCCATCGACAGTGGGTCGGCAGAACCACTCTCGCTCATGACCAGGTCATTTTCCATACCGACAGTTTTGATGACGCGACCGTGGCGGGTAATAATCATGACCCGATCAGCTGTCAGCCAAGAGAGTTCATTTCTATTGACATAAGCCAATACCACGAAGATCCGCGGGTTATCACCGATTTTCAGATAAGCGCTTGCATAAGGCAGTTTATTGACATGCTTGGCACTGACGGTCACGTCAGCCCCCGACACGGCATATTTGATAGTTTCGCTCGTCACAGAAGCAGTATTTGAACAACCGGCGAGAGATAACAAACCAAGAAACACAAGATTACGCGATAAAGACATAGACTGACCACAGTGACAAATAAAAAAATAAGGCTGCCAAAGCAGCCCTATATCATATTAACGAGTGCTGGTAGTGGTCCCAACGTTGTTTGAGCTCGAGTGCACAATAACTGCACCGGCCATCACCGCAGCACTAATACCTATAGCAACTATACTTCCTGTGCCAATTGCTGCAGCACTAGCTGCGGCACCAGCGGCAGCGCCAGTCGAAGCAGTCGAAGCAGTCGAAGCAGTCGAAGCAGTCGAAGCAGTCGAAGCAGTCGAAGCAGTCGAAGCAGTCGAAGCAGAAGATGTAGATGTAGATGTAGATGTAGATGTATTTTCTACAGCCGTAACACCATGAGATATCACTATGGATAGAGCTAGAACCAGACTAGTAAATTTCATAATATGTTCACGAGAAACCCTACCTTTATAGAGGCAGGGAGGGATAGCACAGCGATATTAGTCGCCCCTGTTCTCGCACCTCCCTTAACAAAAGGCTATCTTTAGAGTGTGGACTTAAATAAATAATATCAAGCTGCAAAAAAGCGTTCCCAATTAACGATCGATACACATAAAAAGCCATAAAAAAATGTGTGGATATGATAGTATACTTACACCCAATAAAAATGTATCTCCAGCCAAACAAACCATACTGATTGGAGTTATATAGATACAAAAAATTCTGAGAAACTAAAAATATGCGTTAATAAAAATATAATTTCATATGTTTTAATATATTCACTTACAATAGCTGATTTCATTTGCGCCATTGAAATAAAAAACAAATTAAATTGTTATTTGATTATTTACCAAGCATCCCGTACCTGATTGTTTTTTTCGGCGACGATGACTACACGTTCACAACAAATGGCAACATTGAGGTGTTGGCAGTGGAGGCGGTGGCAAAAGTTAAAATGCTCAGATTCATACTTCCGCCCCGTGAAATGATGTGAACTGTTACCCAACAGAGCATTATTACGTGGCAACGTGAGTGAAGTCACTGGTTTTCTCAATTCAATTCTGCCTGTATGAACGTCATCACTATTTAAAATGCAAAAATTAGGTGCGGAATGAAGGGTTTACCATCAATCTAATGATGGGCTGTCACCGGTAGTGTTTGAAAAGCAGTTCAATGTTCAGTGTGTAGCAATATTTCTTCGTATCATTACACCGAACAGAGTCATTAAATGCAAGGCATAAACATCAACAAATCACGCCATGCCACTTATCTTCTCCATGTTCATTTGGCGTTGTTCTTGAACCAAAAGCGTGCCCCTAATTAAATTAGGGGCACGCTTTTTTTGATTATGGATAATTAAATGTGGTAAGGACTGGCAAAAAGCAGCTGTTAATTAAGGTTTTTTTCTTCATTGCTTACTGCAGGTAACCCCTCTGAACCATCGTTGATGTTTTTGATGTAAACATCCATCTGGTTAAAAGCGAATTCGATGCCATGCTCACGGAACAGCTGGTCGATCTTTCGATTTAACTCATCCACAGCGGGGTTGCGATCCCCCAACTCACTCACGAAGAAACGCAGCTCGTGCTCCAACGTACTGGTACCAAAAGTGAGGAAGTAAACAATGGGTGCCGGGTCTTTCAACACTCGATGGTTCTCATCGGCAGCCTGTTTGAGCAAAGTTCGGGTTAGCTCCAGATCAGAACCGTAGGCAACCCCCACTCTCACAATCACCCGGGTCACCGTATCAGTGAGTGACCAGTTGGTAAGTCGCTCGGTCATCAGCTGTTGATTGGGGATGATCACCTCTTTGCGATCGAAGTCGGTCAAGGTGGTGGCGCGAATGCGGATCCGCGAGACGGTACCGGAGAAGGATCCGATGGTGACGGTGTCACCGATCCGCACCGGACGTTCGAACAAGATGATGATGCCGGAGACGAAGTTGGAGAGGATCTCCTTCATGCCGAAACCGATACCGACCGACAAGCCACCTGCAACCCACTGCAATTTCTCCCACTGCACCCCCATCATGGAAAGAGCTGTCAGAGAACCGAACCCTATCAGCAAGTAGTTGAGCATGGTGGTAATGGCATAGGCCGTCCCTTGGGCCAGGTTCAACCTAGAAAGTACCAAGACCTCCAACAAGCCAGGTAAATTGCGAGCAAGTGACCAAGCACCGCCCAGCATGAGAAAACCAATCAGCACATCTTTCAAGCTCACAGGGAAAAGAACTTCATTGGCCCCCTCCTCTTCACTACGATGCCACAGCACCATACTGTCAAGATAAGAGAATACCGCTACAAGGTCAGACCAAAGCCAGTAAAATGCACCGCCAAAGATGAGTAACAAGACGGTACGAGTCAGACGCAGTGACTGCTGGCTAACAGCCTCCAGATCCATGGGTTGGTCTTCCATAGATTCGCCCCCTTCCGCATCCTCAAGGGATTTGTATTCACGCTTGGTAACTGCGCGGCGATAAGCCAAACGACTGGCAGCTAGTTCTAAGCCACGCAGTGCTGTGTGATAGACAAGGCTCCAAGTGAGAACAAGGTAAAAAGACTCAATCAAGCGACCAGTCAACTTCAACGCTGTATAGTAGTATCCAAATACAATCAGGATGATAAGCGCTACTGGCGCCAAAGCCAGAGCGATTGCAATGATCGATGTCTGCATGCTCGCCTCACCCTTAATACGGGTGCGGGAAATGGGGAATACCAAGTAAGCAGCCACGACTAGCAAGGATAGGGCAATTGCCTGCCCTATCACATCATTACCAAGAGTGGAAGGTTCTACCACGGCTTTGGTAGAGAGCATAATCAGCGGCAATAACGGCAGCCACAGATACCGCATACTGTTACGTTTCGCGTTCAGCTCGGCGCTGGGGATCCGAAAATGAGATTCGGCAATACCACCAGGACGCATCACTGTCAGATAAAGACTGAACACCAGATAACAGAGGGCAAGGTTACAGGTGATCTGGAGCATAAGTGTTGGACTAAGCAGACCACAATAAGTAAACAACAAACCGCCGGCCAAAATGAAAAGAGTACCTGGTAAGCGCTGCAACCCACTGAAGATCAGAGCACGCGGAGTGTGCCACTGACTATCCTGACCAAAATGGCCGAGATCAGCCATGAGCTTCTTCTCATGCGCAACCAATACGGGGCGTTTCCACAGCAGTAGACAACCAATCAGGAACAAAGGCATGGCTAGCAGACTGATAGAAAATAACATGTCACGCCAGCCACTCCAGTCAGGCTTGAGCCCCCAATGAGAAGCCTGCTTGTAAGCTTGGGCAGGCCAATTGATAATCCACTTCATATCGATGGGCTTATTGCTGCTTACCCAGAAGATATGCTGTTGTAAAGTAAATTCGATAGCAGCATAAATCCGCACCAACTGCTGCTGGGTTAACTGCAGGCTGATAGCATTGGTAAGTTGGCTATCGAGCTGACGATTGAGCTGATCGAAGAGATTAATACGACTATCGATTAGCTTGACAAGGGTTGCTTTTTCATTATCAGTGACAGTGTCATGAAAACCAGCGATCAAGTTGTCCAGGTAAAGGTTCTTCTGAAATAACTGATCACGCTGCTGGCTCAGCTCGAACTGGGCTAGATGAAGGTCTGCGATCTGCTCTTCTAGGTTTTTGACTGCAATAGTTGGGGCTGCATCCAGCTGCTGGTAAAGCTGATAGAGAATACGCGACAGCAGCAGATTTCCCTTGAGCATCTGTACTTGTTCATTGAGGTTACGCTCAATCTGGGTACTACGCTCAAGCCAGCTTTTGGCTTGCAGGTTTTTCTGGACCAGTGAGTTAAGGTTGGTCGTGGCGGCGATGAGCTGCTGGCTAATTTGCTGATTGAGCTTCTTTTGCTTCTGAATGAGCGGGCTGTCTGCGATCGCAACCTGATCTTGTGTCTGCTCAGCAGTTTTTGTGGTATCACCCAGCCGTTTGGAACTACTCATAACCTGCAGTAATTGCAGTTTTTGCTCTTCACTGGCAAGGCGATCAGCAATTTGCAAACTTTTTGTGCGGCAATACTTCAGACATTGAAAGTTGCGTCAACAGCAACATTTATGAGCTTGATGTAAAGCTAGTAAATAAAACGCGCATCAATGTCAACAAAGAAAGCTTAAATAAAAAGCTCAATGCCATGTGCAAAAATATGACTGATGATCCAGCATGCCCAAGCAACATGATGCAAGCTCTCCAAAAGTAACACTTCCTTCTTTCGGTTAAAATCATGATGGCCTGATGCACCGTTGAAAAACGCAATCAGGCCTATTTTTATCATTTCTTGCTCAAAAATTATAACAATTAAACTTTACCGCTTCGTTTATGAACTCGCCCGGTCGTGCCATTCTGGAGCGTCTTTCGATTGTCAGCATTGACATTCAAGCGTAACTCTTTGCCTGGTTTAAAGTGTGGCACGACTTTGCCTGGAACATTTACGCGCTCGCCAGTCTTGGGGTTTCGACCAATGCGTGGGGCTCGGTGATGCAAACAAAAACTGCCAAACCCACGAATCTCTATTCTTTCGTTATTCTGTAGAGTTGACGACATTTTTTCCAAAATCGCTTTAACCGCCAGTTCAATATTTTCTTGGTCTGGATAGCCAGTCCGCTCAGCAATCAGTCTTATCAACACTGTTCTGGTTATAGCCATTTACATCCCCCTCTCACACACAAAAGCTCGCCTATTAATACATGTATCCACCTGGTTTAACACATCTGATATGCTAATTACCAACATATGTGTGATATTATATATTGATAATCACATTGTCATTCCCAGAATGACCATTTATATTTTTTTAATAAAATAAATTCAACCTTGTACCACCTAAATGCCTAAGCATAACAATGCGTTTTCCAGCACAGTCTAGTGATGTTGATAGAGTACAGGACCAGAGGGTAAACCTTGATATAAAATGATTATCAATGAAAAAGAAACCTTTTTATATCTTTTTAATTCCCATCCTCCTCATGTTCGAACGTATTTGTTAGCGATATTGTGTTTATCTATTATCGCGCCACGGAACAATGGCAATCATTGAAGTCTGAGGTACATCAAACGAATTGATTGCAATCTGTTTTCTGCGTCAATGTGAAGATAGCAACAAATTAACGGAGGTGTGAGAACAGGGGCTGCTAACGCCGCCGCGCTATCCCTCCCCGTCCAATAAGATCGGGGTTTCTCGCGCAAAAACGATGAAAATAATGAAAGCTCATCTTGGCTCATTTTGGCCCTTTTTTATCTTCTGTATCCTTGCTCTTTTTACACTGACCTTCAGCCGGCTAGCTCTCGGTGTCTGGCAACAGGAACGAGTGGATGCCGTGGCAGGTTGGCAGGAGATGCTGCTGCAAGGGATCCGGGTCGATTTTGCGACCCTCTGCTGGGTTTGGGGTGTCCCCGCCATGCTGACCCAATTGCTGGCCGGCCCCCACGCCATCTGCCGGGGTTGGCTGCAAGTGATACGAGTGTGGCTGACAGTCGGACTCTGGCTGATGTTGTTCCTTGAGCTCTCCACACCTTCCTTTATCAACGAGTACGGCTTGCGGCCCAATCGCCTCTATGTGGAGTACCTCATCTATCCGAAGGAGGTGCTCTCCATGCTATGGGCGGGCCGCAAAGCCGAGCTGCTGCTAGCGGTGGTCTTCAGTGGTGCCGTTCTGGCGGGTGGTTGGTGGCTGAGTGGCCGTCTGGTGCGTGGGCTCAGATTCCCCCGCTGGTATCTGCGTCCGGCCTTTGCCCTGCTTATTCTGTCCATAGGTTTTCTCGGTGCCCGCTCCAGTCTCGGCCACCGCGCTTTGAACCCGGCTATGGTCGCCTTTGCCGAGGATCCGCTGGTCAACTCTCTCACCGTCAACTCCGCCTACTCCCTCTTCTTTGCCATCAAGCAGATGGGTGCCGAGGAGGATGCCAGCCAGTTTTACGGCAAGATGACCGAGCAGAAGGTACTCGAGATCATGCGTAAGGAAAGTGGTCGTCCGGCCAGTGATTTCAACTCTGATCTGCTGCCCAGCCAGACCTTCAACGAGGCGAGCTTCAAGGGCAAGCCGAAGAATCTGGTGATCCTGCTGCAGGAGAGCCTCGGCGCCCAGTTTGTCGGCTCCCTCGGCGGTCTGCCGCTCACTCCCAACATCGATGCTCTGTCCCTACAGGGCTGGGCCTTCGAGAAGCTCTACGCCACCGGCACCCGCTCGGTACGTGGTATCGAGGCGGTATTAACCGGCTTCACGCCGACCCCGGCACAGGCAGTGGTCAAACTCAGCAAGAGCCAGACCAACTTCTTCACCATTGCCGAGCTGCTCAAGAAGCGTGGTTATGACACCAGCTTTATTTATGGCGGCGAGAGTCACTTCGACAATATGCGCAGCTTCTTCCTCGGCAACGGCTTCACCACCATCATCGAGCAGAAGGATTTCCACAATCCGGTCTTCAAGGGTTCATGGGGCGCCTCCGATGAGGATCTGATGACCAAGGCCGACGAAACCTTCCAGGCGCTGCATAAAGAGGGCAAACCCTTCTTCAGTCTGGTGTTCAGCTCCAGCAACCACGACCCGTTCGAATTTCCCGACAATCGCATCACCCTCTATGAGCAGCCCAAACAGACTCGCAACAACGCAGCCAAGTATGCTGACTACGCCATTGGCGAGTTCTTCAAGAAGGCGAAACAGTCCGAATACTGGAAGGACACCCTGTTCCTCGTCATCGCCGACCACGACAGCCGGGTCGGTGGTGCCAGTCTGGTGCCCATTCCCCGCTTCCATATCCCGGGGGTTATCGTGGGCGACGGCATAGCGTCGAAGAAAGATCCGCGCATCGTCAGCCAGATCGACATGGCACCGACCCTGCTCTCCCTGATGGGGATCAGTGCCGACTATCCGATGCTTGGCAAGGATCTCACCCGCATGCCCGCCGACTGGCCGGGGCGCGCCATCATGCAGTACGACAAGAACTTTGCACTGATGCGCGGCCAGGATGTAGTGATCCTGCAACCGGAGCGCGCGGCGGAGGGGTATATCTATAACAATGTGACTCAAACACTGCTCCCCACACCACAGCCGGACGAGATGAAAGAGAGCGCGCTAGGGCTGGTACTCTGGGGCAGCATGGCTTATCAGAATGGCCTATATCAGGCAGCCCAAGATTGACCAGCAGGAACCAACAGAGGTGAGCTAGGCGTTTTTCCCTAGCCGCCTCTTTGGCGTCAAAACAATACCCCCACGAACGTGGGGAAGGCTGAAAATGTATAAAATACACCCGTCAATAGTGTGAAACACCCCCACAGAGATGGGGAAAACTGCCAACTAATATGCCAGTTATGACATTGATAAGAAACACTCCCACTGACGTGGGAAGAGACCCAAGCAAACACCTCAAGAAGAAACACACCCACGTCAATGGGGAATACGAAGCATTGACCCACTTGGCGGTCAACTGTTCAGAAACACCCCCACGGGGTGTGGGGAATACGCTTCGCATAGAACGGAGTGGGATCATGTCGTAGCGCCAATCTTAATGCGAAAAGGGACTCGCCCCGATGTAGGTGGGAGGAGAATGCCTAGCAGGATCCTCCCCTTAACGGCCCATTATGACATCCCCCTCCTACGTGAAGGGAGGGAGTATCGATAAGCGTGACCTGCCGATCCCGATAACGCTTGTTCTGACCAAATTCCAGCGGAACATCATTCAATGTCAGCCACTCCCCGCCCTCTCTGGCCCCCTGGAGCACGATAAAGTCCCTGGTTCTTTGCTTCTGGTCAGCCAGATGAAGAGCGGCCTCCAGAGCGTCCTCATGACGTGCAAACTGTCCCTGAAAGATGAACTCGGTGGGCACGCAAGCCTTCCCCCCGAGTGAAAGATCCCAGACCGGGTGCTGCAATGCATGAGCAACCTCAGTGATGAGGTCATGGGGGACTTGAAGCAGCACGGCGAATGCCTGGTCTTGCAGGTAATAGCGGTATGTCATCTTGGTACCTCCACCCACAGCTTTTTTACCTTCACTGGTTTTTGGGATCAACAGACTCTGCCAAGGGTCCCTATCATCGTAACCATTACCCACCATCTGAAAATCCCGCAGCAAAGGTGCGCGCAGAACAGGCTCACCGTGCTTGTTGCGACGAACAAAGCTGTGCACTTGCATATCAAGATCTGCAAATCGAGCGAGCAGGGGTCTCTGAGGGCCTCCGGCACCTAACGCAGCGCACACCATCCCAAGTACCCCTGACTTTGTCGGAAAAGGCAGTGTATCACGCCGACCAAAGCGGGAATCATGGCCCCAGCTTTGTAACGGTCCCTCCAGCCATAACAACAGATAGGGCTTACACATCATTTACTCCACATGACTCTGCAATTTCACGATCAGGTGATCGATGCTAAATGCCGGATCCTCGCCCCACTCGTAATCGCCCAACTTGCCAAACAGACTGCCGGTAAGGGCTTCCTTCTTAGAGAGATAGTATTTGAGCGCTTCAACGCTAGGGGCTAAAAAGCCATGACCAGCAGCTCGTACTGGCTCATCAAATGGCACCTGTAAACGTTGTCCCTTGCGTACCAGCACCTTTGCAAACTCCCATGGACTGGCACCGGATTGACTGGTCTGACGCGCTCCGGGTATAGCAACAAAGAGAGCCTTGGTAAAAGCAGAGATGGCTTGTTGCAACTGATTACTATCAGTCCCAATGGTTGCCTCGAGTTGGCCCAAATCCAAACTCACATAGCGGTAGTAGGTGGCAGAGTTAAACTCCAGACTTCCCATATGAGCAGAACCGGGCTCTGTTTGCCTATCATCCAGTGCGGTAAAGAATTCCACCTCATTGGCAACCCTGTGCGTAGAGATGGCATGACTGAAAGAAGCTGCAGCTTCTATGTTCATTTCCGCAGCCTTGGCGACCATACGACCAAAAAGAGCAATATCGAGAGCATCCAAAGCAGGGGCGATGACATTATGGGCAAGCTTTGCCAGCTCTTTATCCTTGATCTTGGCAGCATCAAATCCCTTGTCTCTGGCATAGCCAGCAAACGCTTTCGCCTCACTGTCGCTGATAAACAACAAGGTATCATCGACCAATAGATCGGCGATCTTTCCAGCACATAACTGGGCCTCTTCCTCTGTGGCCCCCAAACTGATGCAATGCTCAGTGACGAGAAACGCTACCTTTTTGGTACGAATACCCAGCTTGATACCAAATTCCTGTAAAGCTAGCCGTACCTGACGCTTCCAGCATTGGGAGCTTACCCGAGCCCTGGTTACGCCACCGACAACAGCTGTTTTAGGTGCTCCTACATCATCACGATTGAGGCAGGTAACAGGAAAAGATTGAAGAATGTGATACTCGATACGAGTATTTTTTAGTAAGTCATTCATGATGATTCCTTGTCAGAACATGGGGGTTGGATCAGGGGAACAACTTGTAGCAGTCCGCAACCAAAGGCTCGGCCACGACCCAAGCCGCTGGCCACACTGAGTGCAAAACGCTCAGAGTCTGTCACAGTGAGATAACCGCTCACGGTTGCCTGTTGCAGTGTAATCGCCCGGTCAGCCTTGCCTTTGAACTGGGCAACACGCACATCGTCGATCCGCATATGCTCAGGGGAGACACAAAATCCCCAGTTTTTGGCTGCACGCTCGATAAACCAGTTGGCTATCGCCTCTCGCCCTTTGACTGGCTTGAGTTGACGGCTCTGCTTATCCCGTCTGGTCGGCGAAACGGTCACGGTAAAGCGGTAATGGCGATGTGAGAGAAAATCAGTGGGCAAGGGGCGTGATTCGACCTCTCCATATTCGCCGACCCGAGGAGGACGGTCCGAGAGCAGCAAGATCTGCCGATATTGGTGATTACTTCCCTTGTCGGCCCACTGAATACCGCTCGATTCACTGGCTTGCTTCTGGGCATCGGAACGAACATCCTCAAAGAGTCCGTAAACAACTCGGTGCAGGGAATAGAGGTCCGTGACTCGAAGCCCTTTTACTGCGGCACGATCAAGGCGCAACACGCTGGCATAGAGGATCATGCCGTTACCTCCTTTTCCTGACGATACTCCTGCCTGCCGTAAAACTGCTGGGCCCAACGAGCTTTGGTACTCTCCGCATTACGATGAAAGCTGCGTAAATCCACTAACAGTGACGCATAATCAAGTTGTTGATGTACCCGACTGCGGATCAGTGACAACAAGGGACGCAAAATGCGGCACACCTCTTCAATATCGTCACAGGCAAGAAGACGACGTAATCTGGCTCGGGCTTGTTCACTCTCACGCCCCTCTCGAAATGCGAAGGCAATAGCTTGACCAAGTGGCAAGACACCATTGACGGGTTGGACACTACGGGCAACGGAGGCGGCAACCAACGCAAACGGAAGCCGCTCCTCTGGCAGCTCGAGATTCACACCAAAAGCGACCAAGGTATCCCAACCTTGATACTCAGCGGCAAGATTATCGGCATGGCACATCCGAGCAGCAAATCTCTTGTCGTTCTGAATGCGCTGACAAAGATATGCGACAAAATCCACCTCGCGACTTTGTGGCGCATGCTGCGGCATACTCATGATTGCTCCTGTTGCAAATAGGCTGAGAAATTGGGTTTGGCTCTTGCCCAGGCATCTATCTGTCGAGCCGTTAGGTTGGGGCAAAATAGGTTAAACACTTGGGTGGCATTATGAGCAAACTGGTGGCGCAGAGATTGGCGGGTCATCGGATCATGGCAACCATTGATCAGGGCTTGCTTCTGACGCTCGCAGAGTTGCCAGAAATCATTGCTCGCTTGTTTGGCAAATGACTCCCCTCCCATGAGTTGCGCCTTGTAGTAGCCCATCACAGAGCCATAAAGAATTTTGGACAATCGCGCCAATTGGCTCATTTCGGTTTGAAAATGGTTAAACCAACTTTCGTTAAGATCCGTGGGATACAACCAGCAGAGGGATTCGACCATATCGTCCAAACCGGAAACGTACTGTTCGCCTGCATTGCTGCTGACTTGTAATCCACCGGACCAGATGGCAAAAGGCTTCCCCTGTTGGCTAGCTTTGGACAAAGCCAACCTAATTTGATGACAGTCAAATAGGCTGTCTCCTTGAACGTTAAAGCCAAGCAGGTTAGTCAGTTCACGCCAAGGGCGACGCTCGGGATCGGCCCAACGGACCTTGAGCTCCCTGCCGCTATAATCCACCAGAACCGAGGGGTCGACACATCCCTCTTTATGGCTGCGGTGGATAATTCCTTCGGAATAGTGCAGCCCCTCGGCAGTCAGAAGACAGAAACGGGATAAGGAAACCAACCGCCCCATCAGTGACCCCTTAAGTTGCTTGGCTACCAAGCAATCCTCCCCCTGGGGCATCAACTCCCAGGGAGGGATTCCCAAACCATGCGGATAAATAGCAAGCTCGGCGATCTCGACTTCGGTAAAAAGGTTGAACCAGATGCTCTCTAGTAGGGATGCGCCCAAACAGTAGTTATGCAATAGGCCTTTGTAGGCCACAGATGGACTTGGGCGACCGGTCGACGGCTTCCCCTTGTCATTGCTTTTACCGCTGTAGTTCGGCGTTAACACCACACTGTTGTCAGTTTTCTTGCCGCCTAAAGCAAAATTCATTTGAGTGAGCAAAAGCAGAGCCCGTTCACCATCATCAAGAGGCCGCTCTACCTGGGATTGGGTCAAGATGGTCGTATTGCCAGTCGCCACATTAGGCAATACAGTGCCGAAACTCTTGATGGTGGCTGGAGCAATGGCAGGCATCTGCAGGAAGGGACGCGAACCGTAAAGGTTGAAACTGTCATGCCACTTGACTAAATAGCTGCAGACTCGGTCGGCCATACCGCGCCAACCAAGCTGTTGCCACTCCAACATGTCTTTTGGGGTGACTGCGGCTTGTGTTAACGCTTGCAGCAGTTTTAATATGGCTATTTTTTGTACAGCATTACCGCCAAGAGTCCGGTATTCAGGGTGAGTAAATATATCCCGGAGCCCCACCCGCCCCATGTCTGCCACCGGGATCCAGGGCTCATCTATCAAATTGAAACGATGTTCCAAGGCTTACTCCTTAATATATGATCATGATCTGTCAGATGTCGGTCCATCCGTGAAAAAGCGGTAGGAACGCACTGCATCCTTCAACTCTCGGCAGGCGGACATCCCGGATGCCAAGACCTACGTTATGGAACCAGAGCCGTGATCGAGGCCCGCATAATTGACTTAAAAGGGCAACCACTCAAATATAAGGTTCCTAGCACTACCTTGTGTCGCCACTCATAGAGATCAACAGGGCTGCTCAACATGGCCACTGTCTAGCTATTTCAGTGTCACAGTTTGGTTTTGATCATTTGAAGACAACTCCAGCAACACGTAATAATATTCCTGAACGCTGCAGCGGTTTTTGCCCTTAGTCTCGGTCAGCATCTCTTGCTAAATAGGCGTCGCCAGTTGCTTAAAGCACCGCCTGTTTTTGCGCTTGCAAGTTCCGTCAAGACATTTTTGCTTCCGTCGTGCCATTCGGTTATCGTCGCAGTAATCCCGAAAGATGATCGCTATACGCATACAGATATAACTGAACGAACCGATATCCCCTTCCGTTATCGGGGGCAAGCTAACCCGCTATATAGACGGATTAGACGGATGAGTAGCCCCGGTTGCATAAAGGACGGATAGAGAGCCATATCTGGTTTTTGTTGGCCTGAGGCAGATTCATGACACAGACCAACCGCATAGCAGGATCAGGCTATCGAGGTGACCCATGAGATAAACCAAAACGGTAGAGGTGATACCAGGATATTGGTCGATTATCTGGGTTGGTATATACCTTGTTACAAACTGCAAGTCTTTTGATAGCAGCAAACCCAATTTGCCTCATCATGCCGCTGTTGATTACTATCAAGAGAACAAAATGATCCGAGTTATTGGAGTAGACCCAAGGCCAAAAGGAGCGATGCTCGACTCTAACATAACGATAATCCTTCCTCGACCTACACGGGCGTGTTCCAACGACACTCTGCAGAGCCTCACTATATCGCGACTGAAAAAACGAAAATACCCTGCTAATGCAATGCAGAACTACGACATCTGGTAGCTATTGGTAATTCCAAGTTACTCGCTGATTTTCGTCATATCAATGAATAAGCAGATTACATGTCTTAAATTCATTGCCTGTCAGACGATGCAAAAACCTCACCACGGCTCATCTCTGAATCACAATCCAAAAATACCATAAGCAAGATCACTCTCACCATCATTTATGCATTTATGTTTAATTTATAATCTTTTATTCATATTTTTAGGTTATGTTTTTGTTTTTTATTAATCCGTGGCTTTGTTGCTCAAATCGGGGAACTATCTGTCATCTGGGTGATCTGATTCTTTATAGCAGTCTCTGAGAGCATCAGATAGGCAAATCCAGGCACAAGATCAGCAACTGGCAGCAGTACAACCAATCCTTGGTGCAATGCGGTTCATTGACCCTCTGGATGGACAAAGAGGCCATTAAGATGTGGCATTGCCAGCGCCATCATAACCAGCGAGGACAAAGTTTCCACTACACAGTGGCACCGACATATGAGAGGGCCTTTATACTCGTGGGCTTAGTAAACTACTCGCTGCTAAAGCAGCGAGCTTCCAAGGACGCAACCAGTAGCCGCGACCTTTTCTTTTTGACGATTCGCAGGTTGAGCTTCTGGCTCGGCCAGTCTTACGATTCCCTCCACGCCCAATAACAGCTACAGCTGTTAACACCTCCGTAGCTGACAACTTCGTTCCAGAATCCAAAATTAAGGTTCATCACAGTTTCCGAGGGAGGCCGCGACAACTACCTTGAAAAACGCCGGCCGCCTTGATTTTCAGAAACAAGTATTCTGAGTCCCGAAATCCATAAGTCATCCGCTTAATCACCTTGATCTTGTTTTTACTCCTTCCAGTAAACTCGTATGCATCGGGTAAATCGCACTGGCCAGGCTCCCGCGCATATATTTCGATAAAATTCGAGCAAATCGCTGCAGGGGCGCCAAACCACTCTCTCGTCTATTGCATCCAGCTTCGCCATCATTGCCCCCTTAACACTCGGGGCATACCAGCTTGCCTTCAACGCCTTCTTCGAGGCGTTGTTTCCCAAATCAGCTAAAAAGTCATGACTTCTACAGCCCCAAGTGACCGTTACACTCGGGGCTTTCTGACTGGCAGACCAAGCCTGTTCAGTTTGTTTATCGCACTCACATACGCCATCACTTCCCCTACCTGACCGTTGTATGTTCGCAGACTGATTTTGCCCATCATTAGCTGCTTGAACCGATACATTGCCGTCTCTGCCAGCGAGCGACGGTGATACCCCGATATCTTCTTCCAGTGCGCCAGCCCTTCCTTGCGTATTACCAGCACAGCCTCATTTCTTGGATGCCCCTTTTTCCACAGCCCAGCGTTCTTGCGGGGCGGGATACAGGCTGTCGCCCCTTTGCGCGAGATAAGCCGATGGCTGGCTTTGCTGTCATAGGCACCATCAGCATAAACATGTCCCAGCTTACGCCGCAGAGGGTTGAGCAAGGTGGGCAACACCTCGGCATCATGGACATTTTCCAGCGAGACTTCCGCCGCCACGATATCGTGGGTCACAGGGTCTACCGCCAGATGCAACTTGCGCCACACTCGCCGTTTCTCGGCGCCGTGTTTTCTGACCTTCCACTCGCCTTCACCAAATACCTTCAGGCCGGTCGAGTCGATAACCTGGTCGGTGATACGCCCCTTGGCGGGTTGTCGATAGGCCACTTTCACTGTGCGAGCGCGCTTGCTGACACAACTCTAGTCCGGTGCGCACAACGGCATATTCATCAACTCGAACAGAGAGTCGAGTAGTCCCTGAGTGGCTCGCAGAGTGAGGTTGAAAATCCCCTTGAGCATCAGAAAGGTGCAGATGGTCTGGTCGGTGTAGAGCTGGCTGCGGCCCCGCCGTCCGTGATGGTCGTGGTGAAACCAGTTGTTCATGGCCTCGGTATCAACCCAGAAGGTGAGTGAACCACGGTTAATCAAAGACTTGTTGTATTGAGGCCAGTTGGTGATGGGATGAAGCGATATGCCCATGATGCAGACTTGAAGAGGATAGTGGTGATCAGATCACCAAGTCCTCAGTTAGTTCCATTCAAGCGGCATCGATTTGGGAAACAACGCCCTTCTTCGATACATAAACTGAGGTCAAGGAATGGTTGGCCTCCAGCAATTCCTGCAACTGCACTTCCTGCTTCACACTCAGGTTTTCCTGGCTACGCAGCAACAACCATTGGGCCCCTTTTACGATAGCTACTCTCCTACATCGTGGGAAATATGGACAACTTGTCCAATCACTTCGAAAGTATGTTGCTCATGCTTCTTGATAGTGATAGGTGGATATATAGCATTGTTGAGGTATCCTGATTTTCACAGACAGTCCCGATTGTTACGATGAGATAATCGGGGGTATTGAATGAAATCGAGAGA
>NZ_JAPCJC010000035.1:0-21879 GCF_027707805.1 Aeromonas sp. QDB20
CCGAGCGGCCAAAGGGATCAGACTGTAAATCTGACGGCTCTGCCTTCGAAGGTTCGAATCCTTCTCCCTCCACCATCATTCAAGAAAACCCGGCCTAGTGCCGGGTTTTCGCTTTTCACGCATCTATCCATTTGACACTGTCAGATCTGACAATTGCCTGTGGGCCCGCTTTTGGAAACAGTATTGCCATATCGTTCAAGGACATGACCATGTTTGAGATCTGGGATGAAGCAGGGCAGGCGAAAGGATTGAACCTGCAGCAGTTGCAGCAGCGGCTGACCAGCTACCGGGGTGAGGTGATGGTGCGTTATATCAACCGCATCGGCTTGCCGACCACCCTGTTCCTGACGGTCGACAAGGGCCTCGCCTATCAGCGTTTCAAGGCAGACACCCCCCTGCTCGACTGGGACTGGCTGGCACAGGCCATAGAGCCAGAACAGCGCAAAACCCCATTGCAGCCGCTTGAGGCCATTGCCCGCTGATAGTCAGCGCCCGCGATACCGTTACATGCAGAAATGAATTCAATATCGGCGTTTATTTTAAAAGTTATGTCCAAGACTTTTGCTACAAGCTACTCACTATAGCTGGCCATGCGGCTGGATATATTTTCTCAACCAGGTAGTACATTTCTTTAATTCCCACCACAATCCCCCTATCATTATCCCTGCGAAATATCCCGCCAAGCTATAACTCCATAAAAACAACCTTGATAAAAGACATTGAAAACTCGCCATCAATATTTTTGGTCAGTCACCAAGCCTGTTTCTCATAAACATTCTATTTTCCCCTCCCCTGCAGGCCTGGTTGATGACCCCAGAGGGTACACCACCTAAACCCTGCCGGCTTTGCTCTGCTCAGGTGGCACCCAAGGCAGGCCGGCTAGCGGGTAATCCAATGAATGCAACTCTCGCCAACACCTTGGCACCCGCCAGTTTGCGTGCCCAATTGTTACCAAATCATGCTGACCTGCCATACAGCGTTGACATACTTGTTCAAGCCGACATTTAGGCACTGCCATTTAATGCCAGCATCCGGTTAACTTCTCTTCTGCATGATTACATGCAGTCAGGAAGTATTGATTTTATATAAAAAATATATTTCATCGAGGCACGTAAATATATCCATTCGGCTAACTCACCCATATTATCAGAGAATTCCTACAGAACATTCCGCGCTCCCTCCGCTATTATCCACGGCCATATCCGTCAACAGGTGAGTGCCGTGTTTGCATTTCAAGAAGAGTACCCAATGAGTGACATGGCAAGCATCCCGGTGGCCGAGCTTACTGTGCCCTTCTATCAGCCGATCATAGGGCGGGACCATCAGGTCAAGGGCTATGAGGTGCTGGCCAGACGCTGGGATCCGGCTCAGCTGAGTTATCAGGGCATCGACTTTCTCTCCCTCAGTAAGGATCAATCCCTGCATCTGGACATCGTCATGCTCAGAGCCGTCATGCGGGATCTGCCGACCCTGGCAAAGGCAGGCTCCTATCTGCTCTCCATCAACCTCAACCCGACCCTAAGCAGCCCCACCTATCAGAACCTGCTGTTGCTGGTGCTGATGCAGGCGCGCAAGCTGGGGATCGAGATCTGGTTCGAGGTGCTGGAGCACGCCCCGCTGCACCCTCCGCATCGGGCGCTGATCGAGGTGCTGCGCGAGCACGGTGCCCACATAGCCTGCGACGATTTTGGCACCCAGGCCTGCAACTTCCAGCGAGTGATGGCGCTACCCTACGAGATCATCAAGCTGGATCGCTCCCTGCTGCTGCAAGCCAGCAAGACACCCCATGCCCTGCGCATGCTGACCGGTCTGGTGGAGTACCTGCAGCGGCTTGGCATGAAGGTGGTGTGCGAAGGGGTCGAAACCCTGCAGCACATCGAGACAGCCAACCGGCTCGGCTGCGACTATCAGCAGGGCTACGCCTACGCCATGCCTTCCCCCCTCTCCCGCTGGGCCTGAGCGGCCCATTTTACCCGTCGACTCGCGCCGGGGATGATTCCCTGCCAAATTGCATGATGCGGTGAGGGCGAGTACAATCTCGCACCCCGTTTATCCGGCCGATGCCGGGTATGCCGTGACCGGGTGTGCGGTGTGAGTATCAACTCCCGGCGCAGCTCAACCCATACGACGCCATCAGGTGGCGCCGTCCTGATTTGCAATCAGACATAAGAGTCCGACATGTTTAAACCAGAATTGCTCTCCCCCGCAGGTTCCCTCAAGAACATGCGTTACGCCTACGCTTATGGCGCCGATGCCGTCTATGCCGGCCAGCCCCGCTACAGCCTGCGGGTGCGCAACAACGAATTCGATCACGAGAACCTGCAGCTCGGCATCAACGAAGCCCATGCCCTCGGCAAGCAGTTCTACGTGGTGGCCAACATCCAGCCCCACAACTCCAAGCTCAAGACCTTCATCCGCGACATGCGCCCCGTGGTGGAGATGAACCCGGATGCGCTGATCATGTCCGACCCCGGTCTCATCATGATGATGCGTGAAGCCTTCCCGGACATGCCCATTCACCTCTCGGTGCAGGCCAACGCGGTCAACTGGGCCACGGTGAAGTTCTGGCATCAGATGGGCCTGACCCGTGCCATCCTCTCTCGCGAGCTGTCGCTGGACGAGATCGAAGAGATCCGCATGCAGGTCCCTGAGATGGAGCTGGAAGTGTTCGTCCATGGGGCGCTGTGCATGGCCTACTCCGGCCGCTGCCTGCTCTCCGGCTACATCAACAAGCGCGACCCCAACCAGGGCACCTGCACCAACTCCTGCCGCTGGGAGTACAAGGTGCACGAGGGTAAAGAGGACGAGGTGGGCCAGATCGTCCACCGCCAGGAGCCCATCGCCGTGCGGAAGGTCGACCCGACCCTGGGTGCCGGCAAACCGACCGATGCGCTGGTGCTGCTGGAAGAGTCCAACCGTCCGGGCGAGTACATGAGCGCGTTCGAGGACGAGCACGGCACCTACATCATGAACTCCAAGGATCTGCGCGCCGTCGAGCACGTAGAGCGGCTGACCAGGATGGGCGTCCATTCGCTCAAGATCGAAGGCCGTACCAAGTCCTTCTACTACTGCGCACGCACCGCCCAGGTCTATCGCAAGGCCATCGACGATGCGGTGGCCGGCCGGCCGTTTGACCGCAGCCTGATGGGCACCCTCGAAAATCTGGCCCACCGCGGTTACACCGAGGGCTTCCTGCGCCGTCACAACCATAGCGAATACCAGAACTACGACTACGGCTACTCTGTCTCCGACACCCAGCAGTTCGTCGGCGAGATCACCGGTCGCAACGGTGACATGGTGGAAGTCGAGGTGAAGAACAAGTTCCTGGTGGGCAACAGCCTGGAGCTGATGACCCCGCAGGGCAACCTCAGCTTCAATCTGGAGCAGATGCAGAACCGCAAGGGCGAACTCATCGACACAGCGCCGGGCAACGGCCACGTGGTCTACGTGCCGGTACCGAAGGAAGTGGACGTTAACTACGGCATCCTGCTGCGCAACCTCGGCGAGCGCGAGGACACCCGTCAGCCCCACTCGGCCGCCTGAGATGTCCCTGCTCATCACCGACAAGTGCATCAACTGTGACATGTGCGATCCCGAGTGTCCGAACCAGGCCATTAGCCTCGGCGAGGAGATCTACGAGATCGACCCCAATCGCTGCACCGAGTGCGTCGGTCACTACGAGAAGCCGACCTGCATCAGCGTCTGTCCCATCGACTGCATCATCTGGGATCCCGCTCACGTGGAGACCGAAGAGCAGTTGATGGAGAAGTTCGTGCGGATGCACCGGCAGTAACATCGGTAATCTGGTAATCCGGTAATCCGGTAATCCACAGGTATAAAAAAAGCCCCGCATGCGGGGCTTTTTCACGTTTGGCGCTCACGGCAGCTAGACGTATTCCATAAAGACCCGGGAGGTGAGCTTGGTGATGAGCTCGTAGGGGATGGTGCCGATCTGGTCGGCCACCCGCTCCACCGGCAGCCCCTCGCCCCAGAGCACCGCCTCGTCGCCCGCCTTGTCGGTGGCGCCAGGCCCCAGGTCCACCGTGGTCATGTCCATGGAGACGCGCCCCACCAAGGGCACGATGCGGCCGTTGACCAACACAGGCGTGCCGTTGGGGGCCATCCGTGGATAACCGTCGCCGTAACCGATGGCGATGACCCCGAGCCGGGTATCGCGATTCGACACCCAGTTGGCGCCATAGCCCACCGGCTCGCCCGCCTTGTGATCCCGCACCGCAATCAGTTGTGTCTTGAGGGTCATCACCGGCTGCAGGTCGTAATCCGCCGCCACCGTATTGGGGAAGGGCGAGACGCCGTAGAGGATGACACCCGGGCGCACCCAGTCGCAGTGGGAATCCGGCCAGGCCAGGATGCCCGCCGAGTTGGCCATGGCCCGCTCGCCCTTGAGCGGCGCGGTCAGCTGGCTGAACAGGTCGATCTGCTCGCGGGTGGTGGGCTGTTCCAGCTCATCTGAGCGGCTGAAGTGAGTCATGATGTTGAACGGCTGCACCACGTTCTTGCACTTGCCGAGCCGCTCGATAAAGGCAGGCATCTCGTCGGCCCGTACCCCGAGCCGGTGCATGCCGGTGTCGAGCTTGAGCCAGGCCACCACGGGAGCGGGCAGCTCGGCCTGCTCCAGCGCTTCGAGCTGCTCCCAGGTGTGCACCGCGGTCTGCAGGTTGTTGGCCGCCAGCACCGGCAGGTCGGCGGCGCTGAAGAAGCCCTCCAGCAGCACGATGGGCTTGACCACGGCGCAGGAGCGCAGCATCAGCGCCTCTTCGATGCGGGCCACCGCGTAGGCGTCCGCATCCACCAGGGTGCGGGCGACCGGCAGCAGACCGTGGCCATAGGCGTTGGCCTTGACCACCGCAATGATCTTGCATTGGGGAGCGTGGCGTTTGACCACGGCGAGGTTGTGGCGCAGGGCCGCTGTATTGATTTGGGCGATAGCCGCTTTCATCTGTTTTCCCTTACGAGGGCATGATAACGCGCCAACGCGTCAGGCACCGGGTGGTGTCAGCCCTCAAATGTCATCGTCTAAGGCCGGACCGGCAGAATTGTCGAACCGGGAAAACTGTTTATGGAACTCTCTTTACCATCATCAGGGTGACGCACGCAGAGCGGGTCACCTGATGATCAATAGTCATCATCAAACGCCGGACCCGCGTAGTTGTCAAAGCGCGAGAACTGACCCTGGAAGGTGAGCCGCACTCGTCCTATGGGGCCGTTACGCTGCTTGCCGATGATAATCTCGGCGATCCCCTTGTCCGGGCTGTCGTCGTGGTAGACCTCGTCGCGGTAGATGAACATGATCAAGTCCGCATCCTGCTCGATGGAGCCCGATTCCCGCAGATCCGAGTTGACCGGGCGCTTGTCGGCGCGCTGTTCCAGGCTTCGGTTCAGCTGGGAGAGCGCCACTACCGGGCACTGCAGCTCTTTCGCCAGCGCCTTGAGGGAGCGGGAGATTTCACCGATCTCCAGGGTACGGTTGTCGGAGAGGCTCGGCACCCGCATCAGCTGCAGGTAGTCCACCATGATCATGCTGATGCCGCCGTTGTCCCGCGCCACCCGACGGGCGCGCGAGCGCACTTCGGTCGGGGTCAGGCCGGAGGAGTCGTCGATGTACATCTTGCCCTTCTCCAGCAGCAGTCCCATGGTGGAGGAGAGCCGTGCCCAATCCTCGTCGTCGAGCTGACCGGTCCGCACCTTGGTCTGGTCGATGCGCCCCACCGAGGCGAGCATACGCATGATGATCTGCTCGGAGGGCATCTCGAGGGAGAAGATCAGCACCGGCTTGTCGGCGGTGAGCGCTGCGTGCTCGCACAGGTTCATGGCAAAGGTGGTCTTGCCCATGGAGGGACGGGCCGCGACGATGACCAGATCCGAGCGCTGCAGGCCAGCGGTCATCTTGTCCAGGTCGTTGTAGCCGGACGAGACGCCGGTCACCCCGTTATGGGGGGTCTTGAACAGCTCTTCAATCTTGTCGACGGTCTGCTCGAGGATGAGCTTGAGCGGCTGGGGGCCCTCGTTGGCGCTGGTGCGCTGCTCGGCGATCTGGAACACCTTGCTCTCGGCAAGATCCAGCAGATCGTTGGAGGTACGGCCCTGGGGCTCGTAACCCGCTTCGACTATCTCGTTGGCGACCGAGATCATCTCCCGCACCACCGCCCGCTCACGCACGATCTCGGCGTAGGCGCTGATGTTGGCGGCACTAGGGGTGTTCTTGGCGATCTCCACCAGATAGGCGAAGCCACCGGCCTCTTCGAGTTGCTCGGAGCGCTCGAGCTCCTCCTGCAAGGTGATGAGGTCGATGGGGTTGCCCGCGTTGGAGAGGCGGGTCATGGCCTGGAAGATCAGGCGGTGCGGGCGGCTGTAGAAATCCTTGTCGATCACCCGTTCGGCGACCCGATCCCAGGCCTCGTTGTCCAGCATCAGGCCGCCCAGTACGGACTGTTCGGCCTCAAAAGAGTGGGGAGGTACTTTCAGCTGTTGTGTCTTGGCGTCTTTTTTCGCCGTCACTTGCTCTGCCATACACATAAAAACCGCAGCGGGAAGGGGACGGGAATTTTACAAAAGAAACCCCGCCATCGCGAGCGCAAATACGCGCTGTTCACTTCTCTGTGGCCCAACCGCCCTCCTTTTGGTTGCTGCCATCGCCTCCTGATGTCCGTTGCCGCGCAAAACGGGGCTCAAACCACGATAAAGGGCCAGACCAGGGTCAGTTCACCCTTGCTCTGTCTGGTTTTGCTGCGCAGTTTGCGCTCCTTGCGGCTCAACCGTCTGTTTTTCATGGGACACACTCCTGCCATTGACACCCACACGACGTGGTTCTTCGTTCATGAATAATTCATGCCAATCATGGTACATATCGGCCCAAGCTGCGACACATTTAGGGACATGCAGCCTGCCATGCGCCTCGCTGAGCTTGCCAAAGCAGAGCATGCCCCACCCACAGACGAGAGTGAAAAGAGTCAAAATGAAAAAGATGCTGACCCTGTTTGCCGTGATCCTGGCCATTGGCCTGGGGGCACCTCACGCCGAAGCCAAGAAGTTTGGCGGCGGCAAATCCTTCGGCAAGAGCTACAAGACGGCGCCGGCCCAGCCCGCCGCCAAGCCGGTCGACACCAAGAACCCCACCGTGGGCGCCCAGACCCCGCCGAAAAAGAGCGGCATGATGGGTGGTCTGCTGGGTGGTCTGCTGGCCGGCGGCCTGTTCGCCTACCTGCTGGGCAGCGGTGCCTTCGAAGGCCTGCAAGGGATGGACTTCCTGCTGATCGCCCTGCTGGCACTGGGCGGCGTATTCCTGTTCCGCACCCTGCGCAAGGGCAAGATGGCGGCATCGCATCAGCAACAGACGGCTTATGCCGGCTATCAGCCTCCCCAGAGTGCGGCTCCCCAGCAGTTCGAGCAGAACCACAACGCCCCGCAGGCCACCGGTTTCGCCGACAGCGACGTGCCGTTCCGCCTGCCGCCAGGTTTTGACATGAACGGTTTCCTGGCCGGCGCCCGCGATCACTACCGCACCCTGCAGGAAGCCTGGAACAAGAACGATCTGGAGAAGATCCGCGAATACGTCAGCCCCGAGCTGTTCGAGCAGCTCAAGGCCGACCGCGCCGAACTGACCGGTGAGCAGCACACCGAGGTGATGTATGTGGATACCCAGCTGGTGCGCGCCGACTACGGCAGCGACTGGGCCCAGGTGAGCGTGCGCTTCAGCGGCCGCTACATGGATCGCCAGGAGCAGGTTGAGGAGGACATCAAGGAGGTGTGGCACCTCGAGCGCAACCTGGCCAAGGACAATGCTCCCTGGCACATCGTCGGCATCGAGCAGCTGTAAGCTCGACCAGCCAGTGATGACGGATAAAGGCGGCCTGCGGGCCGCCTTTGCTTTTTGGTGGGTCGCTGAAGCCCCTTGTGGTGGCTAGGAGATTGAGGTGTGATTGTGTAGTATGTCCGACCTTTTTTTGTTCAATTGAACCTTCACGAGGCGTGGTACATGGTGTTCCCCTTTCTGCGTAGCAGCAACATGCCTCGTCTCCTGGCCAGCCTGCTCTGCTGCGCCATCCTGATCCTCATCTCCCTTGCCACCCTCTACTGGCAAACCTGGTCGATGACCCGGCAGCAGGCCCAGACCGCCGCCGAGCGCGCCATCACGCAGATCGACAGCGCGCTCTCCCATTCGACCCAGGCGGCCAGGGCGGCCCTGCCACTGGCCAGCCGCCCCTGTCGCGAGGTGGCCCGCGAGCTGCGGGTGCTGGTCGCCACCTCCCCCTATGTGCGCTCGATCAACCTCTCCCGCAACGGCCGCCTCTACTGCTCCTCCATCTTCGACGAGATCGATCTCTAGGACCGGCTGCAGGACGATCGCCACGAGCGGCTCAGGCTGGAGGCCGTGACCCGGCTCGGACGCAAGCCGTCGCTGCTGTTTTATCACCTGAGTGAGGGGAGCAACGCCGTGGTGGTCGCCATCAACCCCTATCACCTGAGCAAGCCGCTGCAGTGGCGCCTCGCCGGGGCGCACAGCTGGGTACAGATAGGCGAGCAGTGGCTCGACCTGCGTGGCAAGGTGCACGATGGCCAACCGCCCAGGCTGCGGGGCTTCAACTACCGACTCGACTCGGCGGCATTCAACTACAGCCTCAATCAGGGATTTCCGCTGAGCGCCGTGCTGACCACCACCCTGCAAAAACAGAGCACCATCATACTGCTGATCCTGCTCCTGGGAGGGCTGGCCGGCCTCGCCACCTACCGCTGGTGGAGCCATATCTCGACCCCGACCCAGGAGCTCAGACGCGCCATCATCAAGCAGGAGTTCATCCCCTATCTGCAACCCATCGTCGTCAGCCAGAGTGGCCAGCTGCACGGCTGCGAGGTGCTGATGCGCTGGCAGCATCACAGCCAGGGGCTGATCCGGCCGGATCTCTTCATCCCGCTGGCGGAGGAGAGCGGCCTCATCATCCTGATGACCCAGACCCTGATGCAGCAGGTGCGGCTGCAGTTCGCCCCCCATGCGGCGGCGCTGCCACCCCGCTTCCACTTCAGCTTCAACATCTGTGCCCGTCACTGCCAGCAGCTGAGCCTGGTGGATGACTGCCGCACCTTTCTCGCCGCCTTTGCCGCCAACGAGGTCACCCTGGTGCTGGAGCTGACCGAGCGCGAGCTCATCACCCCCAACCAGCTCACCGGGCAGCTGTTTGACGAGTTGCGGCAGATGGGGGTCAGGATAGGGCTGGACGACTTTGGTACCGGCCACTCCAGCCTCACCTATCTGCAGCAGTTTCACGTGGACTATCTCAAGATCGATCAGAGCTTCGTCGCCATGATCGGCACCAACGCCCTCTCCCGCCACATTCTCGACAGCACCATCAATCTGGCCACCCGGCTGGGGTTGAAAACCATCGCCGAGGGGGTCGAGACCCGGGAGCAGGCGGACTTTCTCACCGAGCGTCACGTCGACTACCTGCAGGGCTATCTCTATGGTCGCCCGCTCACCCCGCAACAATTTCTGCAGCGGCTGAACATCATTTCAACGCCCTGAATCCCGCCCGGGTACGGCAGGGTTGCATCACCCGCCGTGCTGATGGAAAATCCCCGCCGCGCCCCGGTCCTGCTGCGCAAAATCACGCAAACGTTTATTTGCTTTATTAATGTGCAGTAGCTCAAAGGAATCAGCTCTGTTTATTTCCAATTATTACTTTTTGCCTAGAATCGCCACACTCCTGTCATGCAGGAACGATATACAGGACTATAACAACAAGAGGAATATTACCGATGAAGAAGACGCTACTGGCCGTCACCGTCTCAATTACCCTGTTCGGGCTGACCGCCTGCAATTCAGAAAACAGCAGCAAGGAACATATTCCGCTGGATCTGACCATTGCCCACATCAATGATACCCACGCCCACCTCGACCCGACCGAAAATGCCCTGGCGATCCAGCCGAGCGGGCAGGAGCTGTTCAAGTTCAACGCCAAGCTGGGCGGCTATCCGCGCCTGAAGTTCAAGCTGGACGAGCTGCGCAGCCAGGCGGCCAGCGAAGGCCGCAACTTCATGGTACTCAACGGTGGTGACGCCTTCCAGGGCACCCTCTACTTCACCCAGTTCAAGGGGGAAGAGGAGTCCCGACTGCTCTCCGACATGGGTATCGATGCCATGGTACTCGGCAACCATGAATTCGATCTGGGCAACCAGGCAATTAAAGACTTCGTCTCACGGGTGAATTTCCCGGTATTGGCTTCCAATATGGTGAAATCCAGTAGCGCCACCCTGAAGGACAGCGAGAATATTCACGAATATGTCATTAAGGAAGTCAATGGCGAGAGCGTGGGTATTTTCGGACTGGTGCTGGAAAATATGCATGATATTTCCTCACCGGACAAAGACACCCAATTCCTGCCGATGATTGAGACCGCCCAGAAAATGGTCGACACCCTCAAGTCCAAGGGTGCCAACAAGATCATCATGGTCACCCATATCGGCCTGCAAAATGACCAGGCGGTCGCCAGGGCCGTCAACGGCATCGACCTGATCGTCGGCGGTCACTCCCAGACCTTCCTCGGCGACATCACCGAGCTCAACAGCATCGGCTACACCGCCCACAACCAGAACCCGGCCGACGACAACACCTATGCCCAGATCGTCAACAACCCGGACGGTGGCAAGACCTGTATCGTGCAGGCCGGCGAATGGGCCAAGGGCTACGGCCTGGTCAACGTCTCCCTGAGCAAGGAAGGCGAGCTCACCAAGTGTGAAGGGCGCAACACCCTGATGACCGGCGACGACTTCACCAAGGAAGTGGCCAAGAAGAAGGTTCCGCTGAGCGGCACCGAGCAGACCAACGTGGTCGACTTCATCAGCAAGTCCCCGGTCATCGAGATCGTGCCGGAAGACACCGCCATGCGCGACGTGATCGACACCGAGTACAAGCCGGCCGTGGCCGAGCTCGAAGCCAAGATCATCGCCGACGTGCCGACCAAGCTGCCCCACGTGCGCGTGCCGACCACCCCGGACGGCGCCGGTCTGATCGATCCCCTGGTGGCCGAGTCGCTCTACTGGAAGCTCAACAAGCTCAACACCAAGGTGGACTTCACCATTCAGAACGCCGGTGGCGTGCGTGCCGACGTGAACGCGGGCCCGCTCTCGGTCGGTTACGTGATGGGGACCCTGCTGCCGTTTGGCAACAAGATCGCCGCCTTCAACCTCAAGGGCAAGGACGTGCGTGCCACCCTGGAGTACGCCGTTGACTACTCCATCGGTCTGGAGACCGGGATCGCCGCCTCCAGCGGTGCCTTCCCCTACGTCGGTCACCTGAGCTACACCTACGACGGCAAGCTGGCCAAGGGCTCCCGCATCACCAAGCTGGAGATGCTGGATGCCAACGGCCAGTGGCTGCCGCTGGATGACGAGAAGGTCTACCGCGTTGGTGCCAACACCTACATCGCCTCCGGCAAGGATGGCTACAGCGGTCTGCTCAAGCGCGAAGAGCTGCCCAACAAAGGTGACTACGTCGACTCCGGCGTGGGCGAGAACGAGATGTTCATGGAGTACGCCGAGTCCCAGGGCACCCTCAATCCGCTGCCCTATGCGACCGTGACCTACTACAAGCCCTGATCCGGCTCACAAGCTGTTGCAACGGCGCCTGAGGGCGCCGTTTTTATGGCATACTCCCCGCCAATCGATGCCGAGGAGACCCTTTGATGGCGAAGTACGACAAGATTTCCCCCGAGACCCAGCAGGAGGCGATGAAAATTGCCCGTGCCAACCAGAAACCGGGACAGACCAAGGAGCAGACCCAGCTGATCGCCCAGGGGATCCAGAAAGGCATAGACGAATACAAGAAGCAGATGAAGGCGCGGGCCCGCGAGGCCAATCGCCAGAAAAAACTGCAGGCCAAGGCCAAACAGTCTCACCCAGCGCAGCAGGATGAGGAGCAGGACGACATCGTCGAACTGGTGGAAGTAACCCGCCAGCATCCCCTGCCCTGGCTGCTGCTGGGATTGAGCTGGCTTGGCTTTGCCGCCTGGTACTGGCTGCGCTGAGACGCCGCCGGCAAACCTTTGCCTGGGATCTTCTTCACAGCCCGGGCCCTTGTGGCTGGTCATCCCGGCTGCGGGCTGATTAAATCCCGCCACTGCTGTTTACCCCCTTTTTCAGGATACCCGTTATGAACCCGGCTCCCCTCTACCTGTTGGCCCCCCTGGTGCTGTTTATCGTGACCCTGCTGCTCTATCGCATCTCGCCGCTGCGAGCGGTCGCGGCCGGTAGTGCCCGCTGGTTCATCCTGCCCGCCTTCACCCTCTTCATTCTGCTCATCATCATCAATGGTGCGGCAGACCCGAGCCTGCGTAACCCGGCCTTCCACTGGCTGATGCCGGGGCTCGGCTTTGCCCTCAGTCTGTTTCCGGCCCTGCCCAAGGCACTGGTGCCGCGCCTCGCCATCAAGGAGGGAGCCTTCGCCGCCCTCGGCCTGATGCTGATGAGCCTGGCCATGGTCTACTGACCGGCTGGCCGCTGCCGTTGCCATGACTCAAGGGGCGCTCTGTGACGAGGGCCCCTTGTACAAACAATGGCTTGCAGGCATCTTGGTGAAAGGATCGCCAGCAAGGAGGCCAGATGGACAATCCGCCTGATTTCATGGCGCAGTGGGATTACAAGGACCCCGCCGCCACTGCCCTGCGTTTTCATGCTCTGCTGCCCGAGGCGCGCGCCGCCGCCGACCTGCAATACGAGCTGGAACTGCTCACCCAGATAGCCCGCACCCATTCGCTGCAACGTCAGTTTGCCGAGGCGCACCAGTTGCTCGACGAGATAGAGCCCCGCCTCACCGAGGCGACCCCGCGGGCCCGCCTGCGCGCCTTGCTGGAGCGCGGCCGCACCTTCAACTCCGCCGGCGACAAGGCCAGTGCCAGGACGCTGTTTGAACAGGCGTGGCAGCTTGGGCTCAAGCACAAGGAGCTCTATCTCGCCATCGATGCGGCCCACATGGTGGCCATCGCCGCCCCGCTGGAGGAGCAGAGCCGCTGGCATCAGCTGGCGATGGAGCTGGCGGAGCGCAGTCAGGATCCAAAGGTGCGCGGCTGGCTCGCCACCCTCTACAACAATCAGGGTTGGACCCTGTTCGAACTGGGCCGGCTGGAAGAGGCCCGCCAATGTCAGCAAAAATGCCTGGCCTGGCACGAGCAGCACCACAATCAGGCCAAGGCCTTTATCGCCCGCTGGAGTCTGGCCCGCCTGAGCCGGGCTCAGGAACAACACGAGCAGGCCCGGGCCGAGCTGACCCAGCTGAAGGACGACATGGCTGCCGCCGGTGCTCCCGAGGATGGCTATGTGTTCGAAGAGCTGGGGGAGAATGCGCTGGCGCTGGATGATCCGGCCGCCGCCGAATACTTCGCCCGTGCCTGGTTTCTGCTGTCGCAGGATCGCTGGCTCAAGGCCAACGAGGCCGAGCGGCTGGCCAGGCTCAAGGCGCTGGGCAAGCTCTAGTCAACCATCGTCAGAAACGCAGCGGGGCGGCCAATGGGCCGCCCCGCACGCTTCATCCCCCGAGGGGGTAGCCTCAGGACGTCAGACCAGGCTCGCCTCTTCCCAGCTCTGTTTCTTGCGATAGATGGTGGAGGGGCTGATCTCCAGCAGGGCCGCCGCCTTGGGAATGTTGCCGTCACAGCTGGCGATGGCCTGCTCTATGGTCTCTTTTTCCACCAGCCAAAGCGGGCGGATCGGGGCATTGGACATCACAGGCTCGGTGCTGCCGACCGGCGCCGGTGCGGATACCGCCAGCGGCAGGCCCCCCCGGCTGCCGTTGAGGGGCGGCGGCAAGATGTCAGGGCTCACCAGCTCGCGATCGTTGAGCACCACTATGTTGCGCACAACGTTCTGCAGCTCGCGCACGTTGCCGGGCCAGGGGTAGTCGAGCAGCACCCGCGCCGCCTCGGCATCGAAATCCTTGAAACGCTTGCTCTCTTCCTTGGCGTAACTCTGCAACAGGTTGCGCGCCAGCAGCAGTATGTCCTCGCCCCGCTCGCGCAGCGGCGGCAGGCTCAGCGGGATCACGTGCAGCCGGTAGTAGAGATCCTCGCGAAAACGCCCCGCTTTCACCTCCACCAGGGGATCCCGGTTGGTGGCGCAGACGAAGCGCACGTCCACCGTCTCCAGCTTGCCGCTGCCGACCCGCTGCAGGGTGCCGGTCTGGATGAAGCGCAGCAGCTTGCTCTGCAGGTCGAGATCCATCTCGCAGATCTCGTCGAGGAACAGGGTGCCGCCGTCAGCCAGGCTGGCCGCCCCCTTGCGATCCCCCTGGGCGCCGGTGAATGACCCCTTCATGTGACCGAAGATCTCGCTCTCCATCAGGTCGTGGGGAATGGCGGCGCAGTTGAGGGCGATGAAGGGTTGCTCGCGACGCGGGCTGCACTGGTGGATGGCCTCGGCGCACACCTCCTTGCCAGTACCGCTCTCGCCGGTGATGAACACGGTCGCCTTGCTTGGCGCCGCGCTCTCGATGATGCGATAGACCGCCTGCATCGGCATGGAGGCGCCGATGAAACCGGCAAACGAGCTGCGCTCGAAGTTCTCCCGGTACTGGGCCACCAGCGAGCTGAGCTGCTGGTGCTTGAAGGCGCTGCGAACGGTAGCGCACAGCCGCTTGCCGTCAAACGGCTTGGTCAGAAAGTCGAAGGCACCGAGCCGCATCGCCTCCACCGCCACGTCCACCGAGCCGTGGGCGGTGATCACCACCACCGAGCAGGGCAGCTGCTGTTCAGTGATCTGCTGCAGAATGTCCATGCCGGACATGTCGGGCAGCTCGAGATCCAGCAGCACCACGGGGGGCGGGCTGCTCAGCAGCTGGGCCAGGGCCTGCTGGCCACAGTCGGCCCGCAGCACCTCATAGCCATCCTGGGCCAGATACTGTTCATAGACCACTGCCAGACTGCGGGTATCTTCCACCAGCAGGACTCGGGGTTTGCTTTCCGCCACGGCGCCATCCTTGCAATTGATTTTGTTGTCTATTTCGCCATCTTAGCACAGTTGGCGACTCTCTCTTTTATCCCGCCATTCGGCAGGATATACAAGCAAAAACGGCTCCCTAAGGAGCCGTTTTTTCAACGCGGGCCGTTTACTTCTTGGCGTTCTCGCCATCGGCAGCCGGCTTCTCGATGGCCAGCAGCTCAACGTCGAACACCAGCACGGCGTTGGCCGGGATGGAGCCTGCACCGTGCTCGCCATAGGCCAGCTTGGACGGCAGGAAGAACTTGAACTTGGAACCAACCGGCATCAGCTGCACACCTTCGGTCCAACCCGGGATCACCTGGTTGAGCGGGAAGGTGGCCGGCTCGCCGCGATCGACGGAGCTGTCGAACTTGGTGCCGTCGGTCAGGGTACCGGTGTAGTGTACCTTGACGATGTCGGTGGCCTTCGGCTTGGCGCCGGTACCCATCTTCTCGACCTGGTATTGCAGGCCGGATTCGGTGCTCTTCACGCCCTCTTTCTTGGCGTTGGCGGCTAGGTACTCTTCACCCTTCTTCAGGTTTTCCACCGCATCCTTGTCAGCCTTGGCCTTGGTCAGCTCGTTGATCTTGGCATCGTATTGCTGCAGAACCTTCTGGATATCTTCGTCGGTCATCTTGGCTTCTTTGCCCAGACCGTCGGTGACGCCCTTCAGGATCACGGCATTGTCCAGCTTGATGCCGAGCTCCTGCTGGCGCTCCAGGGTATTGGCGATATAACGACCCATGGAGAGGCCAATTGCATAGCCGGATTGCTCTTCAAAGCTCTTGGCTTCAGCCTTGGGGGCCTCTGCCGGCTTGCTGGCTTCTGCCTTGACCTCTGCGGTATTCGCAGCAGTCTTCTCGTCTTTTTGGCAAGCAGTCAGACCTACGGCAACCGCCGCAGCCAACAGGGACACCTTCAGAAAATTGTTCATCAGTTTCTCCAAAACTCTAAATACCGCTCTCGGTTCCTTCGTGAAATGAGAGGTTTATCGTGATAAGCGCCTTATACTAACGCCGTGATCGCAGGTAACGAAAGCATGAGACAGGAAAAATGATAAAAAGTGCCATTTATCTCGTCGCGGTTTGCCTGATACTGACAGGCTGCGAACAGAGCTCATCGCCGGACCGGCAACTGACCCTCGCCAACCAGGGGCTGCTGAGCGCCGATCTGGCCAGTGACGGCAAGCAGGCCATCGTCTCCAGCCTGGGCCAGGGCACGGTAGTGTGGGACCTGGAGCAGGACAAGGAGCGCTGGCGCTGGCGCCAGTCCGACAATCCGGACGACTTCGTCATCATTACCCGCTTCTCGGCGGACAACAGCCACGCCGTGACCGCCAGCCTGAATACCTTCGGGATCTGGCGCCTCAAGGATGGCCAGTCCCAAGGCTACTATTCGCTTCCTGAATCCAGGCTGAGGGACATCGCCCTCTCCGCCGACGGTCGCCAGGTGCTGATCGGCCGGGAAGACGGCAAGGCGGAGGTGGTGGACACCCGCACCGGCCGCAGATTGCAATTCCTCGGCCACACCGAGCAGGTCAACACAGTCGACATCTCCCCCAACGGCCGTTACGCCCTCACCGGCGGCAACGACTACAGCGCCTACCTGTGGGATACCCGCAGCGGCCAGGTGGTGTGGCGCTTCAACCACGCCGGCCGGGTGGTGCTAGCCCGGCTCGATCCGAGCGGACGGCTCGCTTTCACCGCCGACAGCCGCCAGGCCAGCATCTGGGATCTGAAAACCGGCAAGGAGCTGAGCCGGCTGCAGTTCGACCACCGCTTCGAGGTCTACACCACGGCGCGCTTTGCCAACGACGGCAAGTGGCTCATCACCGGCGCCCCCTCCCGCCAGCTCTCCCTGTGGCAGGTGAGCGACGGCAGCCTGCTGCAGAGCTGGCGCGTCTCGCCCCATCCCAAGGTGAAACCGCCGAGCGCAGTGGTCTACGGCGTGGCTTTGCGCGACAATAGCCACCTTGTCAGTGCCAGCTCCAGCGGCCTGGCCGAAATCTGGACTATCAAGTAAGGACCAAAAGGCCCATGAGTCAGCAATTAAACGATCGCCTCGAAACCCTGGAAAGCCGCCTCGCCTTCGCCGAATACACGGTGGAGCAGCTCAACGAGGAGGTCACTACCCAGGGGCGCGAGCTGGATCGGCTCAAGCATCGGATCCAGCTGCTGGTGGACAAGCTGCAGAGCGTGCAGCCAAGCCAGATCGCCAGCATGGCCGAAGAGACCCCGCCGCCGCACTACTGAGTGCGCAGCCATAAAAAAACCCGCGCCAGGCGCGGGTTTTTTTATCATCGGCAACGCCGTGATCAGTGCTGATGGCCCTTGCCACCGCAACCGCCGCCACCGCAGCAGCCGCCGTGACCATGGTCGTCGCCGTGGTCATGACCGTGATCGTGGCCGTGATGGCCACCGCCGCAGCAACCGCCGTGCTCATGGTCGTGACCATGATCGTGGTCGTGGCCATGATCGTGACCGCAACCACCGGCACCGTGCACGTGGCCATGGGCCAGCTCTTCGGCAGTGGCGGCGCGCACGTCCTTGATCTCGACCTTGAAGCCCAGGGTCACGCCGGCCAGCGGATGGTTGCCATCCACCTTGACAAACTCTTCGGACACTTCGACCACGGTCACCGGACGGTGACCTTCGTCGGTCTCGGCCACAAAAGTATCCCCTTCAGACACTTCCATGCCGTCGAACAGCTCGCCCGGCACTTCTTGCACCAGGTTCTCGTCGTACTCGCCATAGGCCTGGCTCGGCGTCAGGGTGACGTCGAACGCCTCGCCCACGCTGCGCCCTTCCAGCTCGGCCTCGAGGCCGGAGACCAGATAACGGGTACCGTGCAGATACACCAGAGGCTCTTTACCGACAGTGGTGTCGATGACTTCACCGTGTTCGTCGGTGACCGTGTATTCCAGCGTAACCACGCTCAGGGGAGCTACTTTCATGTCAGGGATCCTGCGGATAGAAAAAAACGGGCCCAGAATACCTCAAAAAGGCAGACAAGCATATGGTGGGCCCGGCTCAGTCGTGATGAAAAAGCCAGCAGGGGATGGCAATGCAAAGCCGCCCGCCATCCCGTTGGCCGGCACTCATGGGAGTGAGCGGCGCGCTGGCCCGTGCAGACTGGCGGCCGCCATCAGCCCGAGGGATAGGCACAGTCCGCGCTCTGCCCCTCCATTATTCCGGGCGAAACACCCCGATCACCTGCTCGGTCTCGCGGGTTACCTTGGCCACCTCGGCCTCGGTCTGCACCTGGGTGTCCCCGCACTCGACGCAGGTCACCTTCTCGACTCCATGCTCCATATACAGCATCATGGTGTCCATTTTGCCGCACACCGGGCAAACAGCCCCGGCAATGAAGCGTTTTTTACGTCTGGTTTCCATTTTCGTTACCTCCGGGCAGCATCATATCAGGGTTTTTACATGCATCACGCCATCGAACATCAGCATTTTTTCACCCCCCATCTGCAAGTCGGCGTTCGCAAACGCGTGCCGGCAGGGCAACTGCTGCGGATTGCACGGGGTGCGGCACTGCTGCGACTCGGCGCCCATGAGCTGCTGCTGACGGCGGGAAACCACTTCTGGCTCTGTGCCGATGCCCTTGCCGCGTTCAGCCCGCTGGCCGGCTGCCGTTACGATCTGCTGACCTGCTCGGTGCGTGTCGACCAGCCCGCCCAGGCGGGCTGGCTGCAACCCGGCCCGCTGCTGGATCCCCTGTTCGACAGCCTGGCCGACTGGCAACGCCCCCGCGACTGGCACGGCGCCTACGGTCACCGGCTGCAGGTACTGCTCGACGAGCTACAGGGCTGCCCCATCCAGCCGCAAGCGGATGTTGCGCTGCAGACTGCCTGGCAGGGGCTGGCCGCTGGCCTGGCTGATGGCAACGAGGCATGGCAGCAGGCGCTGGCGCAGCGCGGCCTCAGCGAGCCGGCACTGGCGGCCGATGCCCTGCGGGCGCAGTGGCAGCTGCTGCAGGCGGTGCGTCTGCTCAAGAGCGGCAGCAAGGCTCCCCAGGTGGCGAGCAAGCTCGGTTACGAGGATGAGCGCGCCCTCGATCGCGCCAGCCAGCAGTGGCTCGGCTGCCCGCTGGCAACCCTGCTCGCGGTCTGACCGCCCCCTCGCAGCTCGGCCCCCGGCGGTTCGCACCAGGGCGGATCGCCGCAATAAATGGATGAAATGAGTCCAGTTTTACGGCAAACGGTCGTTAATAACGGAAGGGCCATTTCTCCTATAATCCTTTATGCTAGGGGCCTGAATCGACTGATACCGTTTTGACTCACAGGACATCTGCCATGAAAAGCAAGGCCAACCAATCCCAGGGCATGTTGCTGTTTCATCTCTCGGCCAAGCAATCCTTCGCCATCGGCACCCTCAAGGTAAAAGAGATAGTGCCCTACACCCAGCTGACGGCCATGCCGCACTCGCACCCGACCGTGCTCGGTGCCGCCAGCATGCGTGGCACTACCATCCCGGTGATCGACATGGCCATGGCGGTGGGTTATCGCCCGATCAGCCAGGAAGAGATGCCGCACTGCTTCATCATCATCACCGACTGCCGCCGCACCCTGGTGGGCTTTCTGGTGCGCGGCATCGACAAGATCACCGAATGCAACTGGCGCGACATAGCGCCGCCCCCCGCCTCCCTCGGCCACAACGTGTTCGTGACCGGCGTGACCCGGGTCAATGACCAGCTGATCCAGCTGCTGGACGTGGAGCTGATCCTCTCCCGGGTCTACCCGGACGACCCCAGCCACCTCTACCCGGTGCTGACCGACGTACAGCGGGAGCGGATCAAGCCGATGCGGATCCTGCTGGTGGACGACTCCTCGGTCGCCCGCCGTCAGCTGATGGCGGCGCTGGACTACATCAACATCCCCTACGAGGTGTGCACCAACGGCAAGGATGCGCTCACCCTGATGCAGACCCGTGCCGCCCAGAAGACCCCCATCGACATCCTGGTGAGCGACATCGAGATGCCGGGGCTGGACGGCTACGAGCTGGCCTTCGAGGTGCAGAGCGACGCCAAGCTGGCGGGAGCCTACATCATCCTGCACACCTCGCTCTCGAGCGAGATAAGCGTAGAGCGGGCCCACCAGGTGGGTGCCCACGAGGCGCTGACCAAGTTTGAAGCCAACGAGCTGATCCAGGCCATGCTGCGCGGTGCCGAGCACCACGACAGCCTGCCGGCCTGATCCCGACGGCGGGCAGCCAGGCTGCTCGCCGTTTCCTTTTCTGTCCCGGACCCAGCATGCTGATCGAAAGCCACTTTCACGCCCCCTGGTGGGCGCGCAATCCCCACCTGCAAACCATCTTGCCCAAGTGGCTGCGCCGCCAACCGGCCCGCTTCGTGGCCGAGCGCTTCGAGCTGGCGGACGGCGACTTCGTCGATCTCGCCTGGAGCGGCGAGATCAGCCGGGATGAGCGACCGCTCATCGTGCTGTTTCACGGGCTGGAGGGAAGCATTCACTCCCACTATGCCAAGGGGCTGTTCGCCCACCTGCAACGCCAGGGCAACGAGGCGGTGCTGATGCACTTTCGCGGCTGCAGCGGCGAGCCGAACCGGCTGCTGCAGGCCTATCACTCCGGTGCCATCGAGGATGCCCAGGCGGTGATCGCCGAGCTCGGCCGCCGCTTTCCCGGCAAGCCGCTCATCGCCATCGGCTATTCGCTGGGGGGCAACATGCTGGTCAATCTGCTGGCGCGCGCCTGCCCGCGCGAGCTGACGGCGGCGGTGGTGATCTCGGCGCCGCTGCGGCTGGACAGCTGCGCCGATCGGGTCAATCAGGGCTTCTCGCGGGTCTATCAGCGTTATCTGCTGGGCACCATGCGCCACAACCTGCAACAGAAGATCCGGCGGCAGGCGGCTGCCAGCGCCCGCTGGCAGCCGCAGCAGGTGCGCGCCATCGCCACCCTGCGCGACTTCGACGAGCAGGTCACGGCGCCACTGCACGGTTTTGACAGCGCCGATCACTACTACCAGCGCTGCTCTGGCCTGGGGATGCTGGCGCAGATCCCCATCCCCACCCTGGTGATCCACGCCGCCGACGATCCCTTCATGACCGAGGCGGTGATCCCGCAGGCGGAGCAGCTCTCCCCCATGGTGCGTTACGAGCTGAGCCGGCGGGGCGGCCACGTGGGCTTCCTGCACGGAACCCCCTGGCGGCCAAGATTCTGGCTGGAGGAGCGGATCAGCCAGTGGCTGCAGGAGCAGACTCAAGGTACGGGCCGGTAGCCATGGCGGCTGCTCTCTCACCTCATCGGCGGGCGGCCAGATAAATCCCTTGCGCTGGCCGACCACAGATAGACAATACCCGCTCTCTGGTAACGGAAGATGAAACCATGATAATCCCCTGGCAAGAGCTGGATGCAGACACCCTCAACAACCTGCTCGAGCACTTCGTGCTGCAGGAAGGCACCGAGTATGGCGAACAGGATGTCAGTCTGGCCGACAAGGTCGACGATGTCAGAGCTCAGCTGCAGCAGGGCGTGGCGGTGATCGTGTACAGCGAGCTGCACGAGAGCGTGAACATAGTGCCCAAGGCGACCCTCGACAGGGCGCAGGTGGACGACCTACCGCAATAGCCTGCCCATAGCCGTTGCGGGCCTGCCACCCTGGCCGCCCTTCTCCCTGTCTGTTCCCGCCGGATCTCCCCGCCCCCGATAAAACAACATGGCCCTGCGCAACTGCGCAGGGCCATGTTGACTGGCATTGCTGCCATTTTGCCGGATCTTGTTCATGCCGGTTCTGCAAACACCTTGCGCCCCTGGCGGGCCTGCCCTCTCCCCCCGATAGCGGATAACGACAAGGTTGACCGCGAATTCAACTTCGAAGTGCGACACTCGCCTATGCCGCCTGACGGTACTCTTCGAATACCTTGACAGGCTGCCT
>NZ_JAPCJC010000036.1:0-20556 GCF_027707805.1 Aeromonas sp. QDB20
CGTGGCTGCAACCCTACTAGCTCAAAATTTATTCACACATGGTTACGCTTTGGGGAAATTATGAGGGGATCTCTCAGCGCCCAGCCTGAACCTCAGCCGAACACACTACCAAAACAGACAATAATGCTAAAAACACCTAACTCAACAATATAAAACCCAGAAAGACACCACCCTTATCGATAAGTTCAAAATTAATCGATAAACTGGAATCAATTTACTTTAACAAAACCTTTACATAGGAAAACGTTACCAAATCAGAATAAATCTCTGCCAAATGCGAACAAATAAAACATAGTCATCTTATTACCCGCCACGCCCCCATCCGTACCGCCTCAATTGACGTCAACCGCCAAACCTTGATAAGCCTTACGCATCGCCCCAACGAGGGCGGTATGGAAGCAAACAAAAAAACAACCAGGAAGGATATAAGCGATGCTTAGGAAAAGCAGACTCTCTGCTGCCGTTGCGTTTGCCTTGGCGAGCGCGGCAGTAGCGGCCACCCCTGTCTTGGCCGAAGAAGGCCAAAACGTCGAAAAACTCCAGAAGATCAAGGTTACCGGCTCGCGCATCTCCCGTGTCGACGTGGAAGGCGCCACCCCGGTCGTCTCCGTCAGCAAGGCCAAGATCGAACAATCCGGTCAGCAGACCGTAGCCGACTACCTGAAGCAGGCTTCCTACAACTCCTTCGGTAGTATCTCCCCCTCCTCCGGCAGCTCAGCCCAATCCCAGGCCACCGTCAGCCTGCGCGGGCTTGGCTCAGAGCGCACCCTGGTGCTGCTCAACGGCAAGCGGGTCGCCGGTTCTCCTTCCATGGGTGGCAGCGCCATCAACCTCAACTCCATCCCCATGGCGGCGGTGGAGCGGGTAGAAGTGAACCTGGACGGCGGCTCGGCTCTGTACGGTTCCGATGCCATCGGCGGTGTCATCAACGTCATCCTGAAACAGGACTATGAAGGGCTGGAATTCCAGGGCCGTATCGGCTCTCCCACCGAAGAGGGTGGTGACGAGAAGAGCGGCTCCATCGTCAGCGGCATCACCGGGGAGAAGGGCGCCCTGATGATGGTGTACGAACACGACGTCAAGGACGAGATCTACTACAAGGATCGCGACTACCTGGCGTTGCAGGGCTCTTCTGCTCCCAGCCTGTATGGCCGCAACATCAAGGGCATCGATGCCGCCACCGGCAAGACGGTCACCCGTACCCTGGACGGCATCGACTGCGCCAATACCGGTCCCGGCTTCGTGCCGGTCGGTACCGCCTGCCGCTTCGACTTTGCCCAGGTCGCCGCCAAGACCGCTTCCCGTACCCGGGACACCGTTTATGTCAACGGCCGCTATCACATCAATGACAACGTCGACTTCGTACCCCAGCTGATCGGCTCGCGGGTCACCAGCTTCGGCCGCTTCGCCCCGGCCGCCGGTCCCTTCAGCATCGATGGCACCACCCCGGGCGGCGCCCAGCTGCTGGCCGACAACGGCTTCATTGGCGACAAGGCTACCGTCTACTATCGCTTCAGCAACGTCGGCCCCCGTGACAACGACGTCACCGACCTGACCGGCAGCATGAACCTGGGCTTCGAAGGCACACTGCCGACCGAGGCGGTGGGCGATGTGGAGTGGAATGCGGGCTACATGTACTCCAAGACCGACAACAAGAACCGCGGGACCGGCTATGTGCTGAATCCGGCGGTCCAGCAGGAGGTCGACAGCGGCAACTTCAAGAACGGCGAGTTCTCCAGTGCCGCCACCAACAGCCTCTCCTACGACACCAGCCGCACCTCCAAGATGGACTTCTTCCAGTGGTACGGTGGCCTGGGCTGGAGCATGGGCGAACTGCCGGCCGGCCCCATCGGCTGGTACCTGGGGGCCGAGTACAACGACTGGGTCTACTCCGACACCTATGACAGCCAGTCTGCGGCCGGCAACGTCATCGGCTCTTCCGGCAACTCGGGCGGTGGAGTGCGCGACGTCTTCGCTGCCTATATCGAGAGCCTGATCCCCATCACCGAGCAGATCGAGCTGAACCTGGCCGGTCGTTTCGACAAGTACAGCGACTTTGGCAGCGCCTTCTCGCCCAAGGCGAGCCTGCGCTATCAGCCGCTGGACAACCTGTTGCTGCGCACCTCCTGGTCGCAGTCCTTCCGCGCTCCGGGTCTGGATGACCTGTACGCGGCCGATGCCGACTCCGCCGACTTCGCCAAGGACTATGTCTCCTGCCAGAAGAACGGTGTGGCCAACTGCCCGGAAGAGCAGTACACCACGGTTCGCCAATCCAACAAGAACCTGAAGGAAGAGACGGCTGACACCTTCGGCATCGGTGCCGCCTACAGCCCGATCGACGACCTCAACCTCTCGCTGGACTACTACTACATCAAGATTGATGACGTGATCCAGCTGGCCACCACCCAGACCCAGTTCTATCAGGAGCTGAACACCGGCAGCAACCCGAACGTCATCCGCGATGCCAACGGCGATGTGGAGCAGGTTTACGCCGGCATGGTCAACCTGGGCCAGCTCAAGACCAGCGGTCTGGACTTCAAGGCTGACTACAAGTACGACTTCAACGTCGCGACCGTGCGCTACGACTTCGGCAGCACCTACATTCTGAAATATGAAGAGGGTCTGTTCGCCGGTGGTCCCATGGTCGACAAGAAGGGCTGGAACGCCAAGCCAGAACTGCGCTTCAACTCCGGTGTCGGGGTCAATGTGCCGCAGTGGTGGAACATGGATACCTACCTGAGTGCCAGCTATATCGACTCCCAGAGCCAGGACTATGTTGACGGTCGGACCGAGGGCCATATCGCCTCCCAGACCACCTGGAATCTGAACGTCGGTGTTGACACCCCCTGGAACGGCAAGCTGCAAGCCGGTGTGAAGAACATGTTCAACGTAGGCCCCTCGCTCTCCAGCGACGGCTTCACCTACGACGAAGATCTCTACGGCATCGACGGACGCATCGTCTACCTCGACTACACCCAGAAGTTCTAATCAACTGCCGTTGATATACCAACCTAAGCCGGCCCGGTCGGGCCGGCTTTGCCCAACGTCCAAGGAAGTTACGGAGATAGGGTAATCCTATGAAAACAAGGACAATTACAATGAAGAAAGCGCTCCTCGGCAGCCTGGTTTCTGCTGCCTTGCTGACCAGCTTCAATCTGAGTGCCGCCTCTGCCAGCCAGGCAGTGGACGCTCAAGCCGCCACCGACAATGCATCCAAAGTTTCCCAGCAGAAGATCGACAACTACGCCGACTCTGCCGAATCCGCCCTCGCCCAGTACAAGGCCGCTCTGCGCCAGGTCGACAGCCTGCGCACCTACAACGAGCAGGTGGGCAAGATGGTCGAATCCCAGAGCAGCGAGCTGGCCTCCATGCAGCGCCAGATCGCCCAGATCGATCAGACCAGCACCGAAGTGGTGCCCTTGATGCTCAAGATGATCGACTCCCTCGATCAGTTCGTCTCGCTGGATCTGCCGTTCCAGAAGGTTGAGCGGGAGGACCGCGTGGCGGCCCTGACCGATCTGATGAACCGGGCCGATGTCACCATCTCCGAGAAGTACCGCAAGATCCTGGAGGCCTATCAGATCGAGGAGGGCTTCAGCCGCACCATCGAGTCCTACAAGGCCAGCCTGGACAAGGATGGCAGCGAGAAGACTTACGAGTTCCTGCGCGTCGGCCGCATTGCCCTGCTCTACCAGTCCCCTGACGGCCAGGAAACCGGCATGTGGAACAAGCAGACCCGCCAGTGGGAAGAGTTGCCCCAGGAGTATCGCAGTGCAGTGGAACAGGGCCTTCGCATCGCCAAGAAGCAGGCGCCTCCCGCCCTCATCAAGCTGCCGGTTCAAACTGCGGAGAAAGCATCATGAAAGGAATCAAACTTGCCATCGCCTCGCTGATCGCGGGCGCTACCCTGGTCACCCTGCCGGTGACCGCCGCCGAGAAACCGGTGGATCTGAACGCCCTGCTCAATCAGGTCAAGGCTGCCAGCACCACTGAATCCCAGCTCAACAAGGAGCGGGAAGCCCGCTTCCTGGCCGACAAGAACGAGCAGACCGCCCTGCTGGCCAAGGCCAAGGCCGACCTGGCTGCCGAGACCGCCAGAGGCGAGCAGCTCAAGGCCACTTTTGATGCCAATGACAAGCAGTTGACCGAGCTGACCGAGACCCTGCGCCAGCGTTCCGGCAACATGGGCGAGATGTTCGGCGTACTGCGCCAGTTCGCCGGCGAGTTCAAGGGGATCTTCAACGCCTCCGCCCGTCGGGTCGAGCATCCGGAGCAGACCGCCCTGCTGACCCGCCTGGCCGAGAGCAAGGAGCTCCCCTCCAGCGATGACCTGACCGCCTTCTGGACCACCACCCTCAGCCGCATGGTCGACGGTGGCAAGGTGAGCCAGATCCCGGCCACCGTGGTCTATGGCGAAGGCAACCAGGCCGAGAAGACCGTCACCCAGATCGGCGAGTTCAACACCGTCTCCGAAGGCAAGTACCTGACCTTCGTGCCGGAGACCGGCAAGTTCGAACAGCTCTCCCGTCAGCCTGAAAACAATGTGCTGGAACCGGTCGCCAAGTTTGAACAGGGCGGTGGCAGCGTCGAACCCATTTTCATCGACCCGTCCCGCGGCGTGATTCTCTCCCTGCTGGTGCAGTCGCCAACCCTCAAAGAGCGCATCGATCAGGGCGGCTCCGTGGGTTACGTGATCCTGGCACTGGGGGTCATCGGCACCCTGCTGGCGCTGTTCTGCGGTGCCCGCCTCTCCCTCATCGGCGGATCCATGCGCAAGCAGCTCAAATCCGATCAGATCATCAAGGGCAACCCCATCGGCGAGATGCTGGGCGCCTACCAGGCGCACCGTGGCGACAACATCGAGGATCTGGAGTCCAAGCTCGACGAGATCATCCTGCGCAACGTGCCCAAGTTCGAGAAGGGCATCAGCATCATCAAGCTGATCGCCTCGGTGGCACCGCTGCTGGGTCTGCTGGGTACCGTGGTCGGCATGATCGCCACCTTCCAGGCCATCACCCTGTTCGGTACCGGCGATCCCAAGCTGATGGCGGGTGGTATCTCCGAAGCCCTGGTCACCACCATGCAGGGTCTGGTGGTCGCGGTGCCCATGCTGTTCCTCTACACCATCGTTCAGACCCAGAGCCGCCGTCTGATCCAGGTGCTGGAAGAGCAGAGCGCCGGCTTCGTCGCCCGTTATCAGGAACGTCTGCACGCCTCCAAAGCCGCAGCGTAAGGAGTCACCCATGTGGTTCTGGTTGATTGAAGAAGTCGAGTCGGTCCGCCGGTTTCTGGGATTGGGGGGCGACGTGCTGGTCGCCCTGTTCTTCCTGACCCTGATGATGTGGGCCCTGCTGCTGGAGCGCTGGTTCTACTTCATGGCGGTCTACCCGCAACAGGTGAAGCAGACCAAGGCCGCCTGGCTGGCCCGCAGCGATCACCTCTCCTGGTCCGCCAGGCAGATCCGCCGCGAGCTGGTCTCCCGGGTGGCTATGGCGGTGGACAAGGGGATGCCGGTCATCAAGGTGCTGATCGCCCTCTGCCCGCTGATGGGACTGCTCGGGACCGTGGTCGGCATGGTGCAGGTGTTCGACACCCTGGCCATCACCGGCACCGGCTCACCGCGGGCAATGGCCTCAGGGATCTCCAAGGCGACGGTACCGACCATGGCGGGCATGATTGCCGCCCTTTCCGGTCTGTTTTTTGTCAGCCGGCTCGATCACAAGGCCAAGCTGGCCGTGCAGAAGCTGGAAGACAACCTGAAACACGGCTGATGCAGGATGCACTCCCCCGCCGGGCCCGGTTCTGGCGGGGGCACAGAACAAGCAAGGAGTTTTTGCCATGAGAAAACGTCACAGCGACAGCAGTGCTGATGAGGCGGCCATCGATTTGACCCCCATGCTGGACATAGTGTTCATCATGCTGATCTTCTTCATCGTCACCACCTCGTTCGTCAAGGAGTCCGGCGTGGAGATCAACCGCCCGAGCGCCAGCACGGCCGAAACGGTGAAGAAGGGGAACATCATGGTCGCGGTCCGCGAGAACGGCCAGGTCTGGGTCGACAAGCGCATCGTCGAAGGGGTGCCGTGCGTGCCAACATCGAACGGCTGCGGGCCGAAAACCCGGAGAGCGCCGTGGTGATCCAGGCCGACAGCGAATCCCGTTCCGGTCTGGTGGTCCAGGTCATGGATCAGATCCGCATGGCCGGTGTCCAGAACATCTCCATCGCCGCCGACAAGAGCAGCTGATGCCGGAGCGAATGCCATGAGATACCTGATATCGTTAGCGGTCTCCTGCGTGGTGGTGTTCTTCCTGTTCCTGGGAATGAACAAGCTCATCACGCCGGATCACCGGGAGCTGACGGAGAAGGAGGACGTCACCATGACCGACTTCATTCGCCTCAAGCCTCAGGAGACCCTGCAAGAGAGACAACGTGAGCTGCCCAAACCGCCGCCCCCGAAACGCCCGCCCCCCCCTCCCGAGATGGAAGTGGCGAGCACGGATCGGCCGCAGATGGAGAGCTCGCCGATGGACATGCCCAAACTCGACATCCCGGTCAACATCGGCGGCGGCAACGCCCTCGGTGCCTACAGTACCGGCGGCGGTGGTGGCGGCATGGGTGGCAACAACGGCGCCATTCCGCTGGCGACCTTCGAGCCCATGATGCCCCGCAAGGCGGCGCTGGCCGGCCTCGCCTCCGGCAAGGTGCTGGTGGAATTCACCGTCACCGAGCGCGGCACCGTCAGCAACGTGCGGATCGTCAAGGAAGAGCCACGCAGCTACGACCTCGGCAAGGCAGCGCGCCAGACCATCGCCAAATGGACGTTCAAACCGGCCATGGTGGATGGCAAGCCGCAGGCCAGTCGCATGCAGCAAGAGATCGAGTTTGCGACCAACTAAGGAAGGTGGCGATGAAAAAGTTACACACCCTGATCCTCGCCCCGGTCGCCATGGCGGTGCTGCTCAGCACCGCCGGTTGGGCCGCCGAGCAGCCCGCCCTCTCTGACCGCGCCTACCGCGCGGTCAACAAGGCGCAGGCACTGATCACCGAGAAGAAATACGGCGAGGCCAATGCCAAGCTGCAGGAGGCGCTGTCCGGCGCCGGCGAGCGGGTCTACGACAAGGGGGTCATTCTGCAGACCCTGGGCTTCGTGGCGGCGCAACAGGAGAAGTACGGTCAGGCGACCAAGTACTTTGCCGATGCCATCGCCACCGGCGGGCTGCCCCAGCCGGTGGCCCAGCAGGTGCGCTACAACCTGGCCCAGCTCTACATGGCGGAGGGGAACTTCAAGGCCTCCATCAGCACCATGAACCAGTGGTTCGCGAACCTCGGCAAGGACGAGAAGCCGACCCCGCACGCCTACATCACGCTGGCCAACGCCCATGTGCAACTCAAGCAGTATCGGGAAGCCATTCCGGCGGTGGACAACGCGATCAAGCTCTCCGCGGGCAAGGCGCCGGAGTCCTGGTACCTGCTGAAGATGGCAGCTCACTACGAGCTGAAGCAGTACAAGCCAGCCACCGAGGTACTGACCGCACTGGTCGACCGCTACCCGGAGAAGAAGAAGTACTGGACCCAGCTGTCGGCCATGCACATGCAGGCGGGCAACGATGCCAAGGCCCTGGCGGCGCTGGAAGGCGCCTACAACCTTGGCATGCTGACCGAAGCCAGCGAGCTGCAGCGCCTCGCCAACTACCTGGCCTTCGCCGGCATTCCCCACCGCGCCGCCCGCGTGATGGAGAAGGCGATGAAGGAAGGGACCATCGAGAGCAACGCGGCCAACTACAAGACGCTGGCCAACTACTGGCACCAGGCCAAGGAGCTGGACCCGGCTATCGACACCCTGGCCAAGTCCTACAAGCTGGCCCCCAGTGCCGATCTGCAGTTGAAGATGGCGCGCATGATGATCCAGAGCAAGCGCTACCAGGATCTGGTGGCCTTCGCCGCCAAGCCTGCCGCCAACGCCAGCGGCGAGCAGCGGGCGGATCTGAAGTTCCTGACCGGGGTCGCCTATTTTGAGCAGCAAAAGCCGAAGGAGGCACTCTCCGCCTTCACCCAGGCTGCCCAGAACGGCAACGTCAGCGGCCGCGCCTCCCCCTGGATCAGCTTCTTGAAAGAGCAGCAGGGCGGCGCCGTCACCCAGTAACCAAGCCGCGTGCCGACCGGGGCCATCCCTCGGCAAGGCACGCAACAACACTCGGCAGGACGGGCTCCCGCCCTGCCGATCAACAACAAGGGGATTACCCCGCAGATTGCCTTGGTGGCAATTGGCCGCTCCCCGGAGCGGTCTTTTTTATGCCCAACCTTTATTACCCCGCCATAAAAAAATCCGGAGCCTGGGCTCCGGATTGGGTCATTGCCTTGCGAGAGAACAGGCTTGGCAGAGTGCCGGCCTGCCTCTCAAACGGTCATCAGTAGCTACACACCAGTTTCCAGCTGCCGTCGCCCGCTCTGAGCTCGCTGCTGGTACAGCAGCCTGGACAACTCAGTAGCTGCATACCAGTTTCCAGCAGCTATCGCCCGCTCTGAGCTCGCTGCTGGTGCGGCAGCTTGGACAACTCAGTAACTGCACACCAGCTTCCAGCTGCCATCGCCCGCCTTGGGCTCGCTGCTGGTCCACCAGTTGGCCTGCCAGACCGCCTTATTGTTGGTCATACGATCACCACCGTTGGCGTGATCCCCCTGCGGCCAGGTCGGATAGGCCTTGTAGGCGGCCGGATTGACGTTCTGGCTGCTGCAGGTGCTACCGCCCGGGTTCTCACCGCCACCACTGCTGCCCAGCACGGCCTCCGGCAGGGTCGGGAACTCGGCCTTGAGACCCGCAGTCTGGGTACCGCTGATGATGCGGATACCGCTCGGCACACCGGCGGCTGGCAGATAGTAGGTCATCGCCACTTCCACGTCGCTGCCCGGCGCCCACGCCTTCCAGGTCGGCAGCGTGAAGGCCGCCTTGTGGAAGTCCTTCTCGTTGGCGATGCCGTCGGAGTTCTGGTTGCCGCCGCTCTCCACCACTTTCAGCCCCATCCCGCTCTGGTCGGTGATGGTGTCGGAGGTGGAGGTGGGCACCAGGAACTCGATGCGGGTACCGCCCGGAATGGTCTGGGTCGAGTTGTTGGTGAGTTTCAGGGTCGGGTTGATCGGGTAGTTGGAATCCCCCTCCTTGAAGCCGGAGAGGCTCACCGCGATGTCGAGCTGGGCAGTTGGCGCCGCCAGATCGTTCTGCCTGGTGTCGTACTTGGTCGCCTTGGCGAACTTGTCGTAGGCGAGCGTGGTCAGGGTATCCCCCATGCCGTACTCGTTCTTGGCCGGATCGAAGGCGTAGTCACCCGCCATCTCCCAGAACATGACCCCACCCAGGCCCCGCTTGATGATGTAGTCGAGCTTGTGGCCCATGGACTCTTCATCTTCGGTGGAGAGGAACACCTTCTTCTCTTCGTTCCACAGCCAAGGCGCCTGCGCCTTGTCATCGTAGTAACGCACGTACTTGCCCTGCATCACGTGAGCCGGGTTGTTGGGATCCAGACCCCAGGCCTGACCGTAGCTCGGCATGGTGGTGATACCCAGGCTGGCGGCGTTCTCCAAGTTCTTGGCATGCCACATGGGCACGGCACCACCGCCGATCTCCTTGCCGTTCTTGTCGAGATCGTGCCAGATGTTGTCGATGCCGACCGCCCCGTTGCCGCACGGAATGGTGCTGCCACCGGTACCCGGCTGACAATCGCTCTGGCTCGGCAGGGCGGCCTTGCCGCCCAGACCGTGGGTGCCACCGCTGACCCCTTGCCAGCCGCGGGTGTAGTAAGGCACGCCCACGTTGATCTTGCCGGCCGCCAGGGCGCCACGGAAATAGTGGGCAGACCAGGCCGCGTTGAGGTAGCCGATGCCGCCAAACTGGCTCTGGGTATAGACGCCCCAGTGGGCAAGTTCGGCATCCGCCTTGTTGTCGAACAGTGCGGCATTGTGACCGACGAAGTTGTTCCAGGCGCCGTGGAAGTCGTAGGTCATCAGGTTGACGTAGTCGAGGTACTGGGTGACCTGGAAGTTCTCCATGCCGCGCAGCAGGTAGGCCGAGGCCGGCGAGGCGATGGTCAGCATGTACCTGCGACCATCCTCGCTGCCGGCGCTGTCGAGCTTGCTGCGCAGGGTCTGCATCAGCACCTTGTAGTTGGCAAACAGCTTGCCGCGGCACTGGTTGGAGAGCGGGAAGTCGTTGGGGTTGCCCGCATCCTTCATGGAGGTGGGATACTCGTAGTCGACGTCGACCCCGTCAAAGCCGTACTGACGGATGAAGCTCACCGCCGAGTTGGCAAAGGCGTTGATGCCGTCGGTGTTGACCGAGCAGTCACCCTTGGTGGTGGCGGTATAGAAGCCGCGGGTATCGGCCCAGCCCCCCACCGAGATCAGGGTCTTCACGTCCGGATACTGCTTCTTGTACTTCGACAGCAGGTTGAAGTGGCCCTGGTAGGCGAACTCCGGATCCATCTCGGCACCCGGCACGCCGTCCCAGGTCATCTTGGTCGCCGAATCGTCCACCTTGATGGTGTGGCTCTGCTCGTCCACCGCCGCGAAGGCGTAGTTGATGTGGGTGATCTTGTCCCAGGGGATGTCGCTCACCAGATAGGAGGGCAAGCCGTTCTTGCCGGTACGCCAGGAGGTGAAGTAGCCGATGACCCGGCGGGCGTGATCATCCCCCATGCACTCGTAACCATCCGGGCGGTAGATCTGGCGAATGTCGCAGGAGAGGTTGCCACCGGTGGGCGGCAGGGCGGCCTCTTCCACCTGCACGTCGACCTGGCTCGACTCGCCGCTCAGGTTCTCCTTGTCGGTCGCCACCAGCTTGAGGCCGGCCAGCCCCTTGCTCTGGGGCGTCCAGTTCACCTGCCAGGGGGCACTGGTGTCCTCCCCGACCTTCTTGCCATCGACGAACAGCTCGACCTTGGCGACGTCGTCGTTGGCATCGGTGACGTTGCCGCTCACCGCCACGCTGCGACCCAGGGTCACCTTGGCGCCGGCGGCGGGGCTCGCGATGCTCACCTTGGGCGCCTCCGGCGCCACCACGGCGGCGACCTTGAAGCTGGAATCCGCTTCGCTCAGCACCTTGCCGTCTTTATCCAGCGCTCGCGCCTTGAGGGCGTGGGCGCCGACACCGGCGGCACGCCAGCTGCCGTTCCAGGGCGAGGCACTCGCCGTGGCGACCAGGGTGCCGTCGATGAGGTACTCGACCTTGACCAGCGCCGTCACCGGGCCGCTCAGGGTCACCGCCAGCGCGACGCTGGCCCCTTCGTTGACACTGGCGCCGGCAGCCGGCGAGCTGACAGCTACGCCGAGCGCCGGGGGCGGCACCTCGCCGCCATAGAGTTTCCAGGCATCGGCCCAGACGACCCCGACACCTGGCTCATAGTGATAGGGCGAGGCCCCGCACCAGCCGGAGTAGGGAAATTCTTTGCACTCATAGAGATTGCCGACGTTGCTGACGATGTCGCCGGCCTTGTAGGCGGTACCGGCCTGATAGGCGGGATAAGCGGCCTGTGCCCAGGCGGGCATGGCAGCCAAAGCCACCAGCATGGCAAGCCTGCTGGGCCTTAGGGTCTGTTGCATATTGTTATCTTCCTTGTTTTGTCTTGGCATTGGTCTCCAAGGCAAAGCACAAGCGCAACCTGCGTGATGGGCGCAGACAACTGGCAATGGACCTGCCACAAACGTCACCCTCACCCTGGGAAGCCCCGCTATCTGGATCGCACGATCTGAAGACCGGAGGCATTGCGTCCCGGCGTCTCGGCCGGTTTGCCCTTTACCTGGGTTCCGTGAGGAACAAGCCGAGTATAGGAATCAACCAGCCGAGTCTCAATCTTCATTCTCGAGGAAAAATATGTGGATGCCAGCGGGATCACATTTTCGCCAATCGGATGAAATAACAAATTTGTCATTAGTTTCATGCTGTTAGCTAAGTCAAAAAAACCGGCATTGCCCTCATTTGTATCCCCGTAATGTGCGTTGGCTCACTGGTACGACATGCCAGAAATGTGACAATGCGCGCCCTTGGCCGATGCGCCAAGGCTATGGAAACACTGGCAAAAAATAAAAAAGGAACAGATATGAAAGGAACACGTACCCTGCTGTCGCTGGCCGTGGGGATTGCGCTCGCCTCCCCGTCCGTCTATGCCGCCGGCTTCAGCTGCCCGGCCGACAGCGACCTCACCCCGATCCCGGTCATTCAGGGCAGCGGTGACAAGAGCCCGCTCATTCCCGCCGACAAGTTCGAAAGCCCCCAGAGCGTCATGGTCAAGGCGGTGGTCTCGGGTCTGGGCGAGAGCCTCAACAAGGGGTTCTACCTGCTGGATGTGCAGGGCGATGGCAACCCCCAGACCTCGGACGGCATCTTCGTCTACCTCAACGACAAAAACTTCGCCAGCAAGTACCCGGACATCAAGCCGGGCGCCGAAGTCTGCCTGGAGGCCAAGGTCGAGGAGTATTATGGCCATACCCAGCTCAAGCCTCTGACTGACAGCGGCACCCCGCGCCTGCAGGTGATCGCCCAGGGCGCAGCCCCGGCCGCCATCCCGCTGCGGGTGCTGGAAAACGAGACCCTGGCACGGGCGCTGGAGCGTCACGAAGGGATGCGGGTACGCCTCGATGCCGACAGCGCGCTCAAAATCAGCCGCAACTTCAGCTATGACTACGCCGCCCGACGCAACAACCTGGTGCTCTCCCACCAGGCGCCGCTGATGAAGCCGACCCAGCTGCACGACGCCGACAGCAAGGCCGCCAAGGCACTGGCCAAGGCCAACGCCGGCAACCGGGTGTTCCTCGAATCGGACTTCAAGGCCGCCGACGGCAAACTGCCCTGGCTGCCGGCCTGGGAGCCAGAGCAGGGTTACCTGCGCATCGGCGATGCCCCGGTCAATCTGGACGCCATGGTGGGCTACAGCTACAACGAGTACCGGCTGATCGTGCCGCAGGATCAGATGATCACCGCCGGCGATCTGCTGCGCACCAGCGACAACGACCGTCAGAGCGCTCCGGCCCGTGCCGACGGCACCGATCTGCGCGTCGGCAGCTTCAACGTACTCAACTACTTCACCAGCCACTCCAGCGTGGGCGGTGCCCTCAATGTGCTGTGCAAGGATCAGGCGGATGCGGACAGCGCCAAGGGCTGCAACCGCGGCGCCAAGAACCTGGAAGATTTCCAGAAGCAGCGCGCCAAGATCGTCAACGCCATCACCGAGATGGATGCTGACCTACTCGGCCTGATGGAGATGGAGAACAACGGCTTTGACAGCCACTCCGCCATCAGCGACCTGGTGCAGGCCCTCAACGCCCAGCAGAAAGAGGCGGGCAAGCAGTACGCCTTCGTCACCCTGCCCAAGGCGCTGCTGCAGGGCGAGCACTACTTCGGTGGCGACGCCATCATGGTGGCCATGATCTACCGGCCGGCCAAGCTGGCACCGCAAGGGGACGCCAACGTCATCACCCTGCCGGTACAGAAATACCTGGATGCCAAAGGGGTCGAGAAACAGGCCTCCCAGCGTGACTCCCTGGTGCAGACCTTCACCGTCGAGGGCAGCAAGGATCCGCTGACCCTGGTGGTCAACCACCTCAAATCCAAGGGCTCAGGCTGCCTGGAGAACCTGAACGGCAAGGAGCCGGCCGATCTGCAGGGCAAGTGCACCGAGTTCCGGGTCAGCGCCGCCAAGGTGCTGGGCGACGCGGTGAGCAAGCTGCCCGGCCAGGTGCTGCTGGTGGGCGACTTCAACTCCTACGCCCGGGAAGATGCGATCCGGGTGCTGACTGACTATGTGCCGACCAACGGCCAGCGCAAGATAGTCTCAGCCTCCCAGACCTTCCTCGGTGACCAGGTCTTTGAGCAGACCGGCAGCGAAGTGGCCAAGAGCTACGGCCTGGTGGATATGAACGTCAAGTTCAACAAGGAGAAGGCCATCTCCTACAGCTACGAAGCCGAGCTCGGCACCCTGGACTATGCCCTCGCCAACCCGGCGCTGGCCGGCAAGGTGATCGCCGTGGCCGACTGGCACATCAACTCGTTCGAAAGCAACCTGTTCGAGTACGGCCGGGACTTCACCGGCGACATGATCAAGTCGGACAACCCGTTCAGCGCCTCCGACCACGACCCCATCATCGTCGACCTCAAGCTGAAAGAGGAGAGCAACGGCGGTGGCGGTGCCATGGGCGCCCTGCTGCTGGCCCTGCTGCCGCTGGCCTGGCGTCGCCGCCACGGCTGATGACCCTTGCCATCACGCCAAAAGCCCGCAGCGATGCGGGCTTTTTTATGGATCGTCGGCACGACCGGTGAACGGAGCGCAAAACAAAAAGGCCACCGCAGTACGGTGGCCTTTTCTACTTTCATTACGAAAAATGGTGGAGCTACGCGGGATCGAACCGCGGACCTCTTGCATGCCATGCAAGCGCTCTCCCAGCTGAGCTATAACCCCACAAAAGTCGGCCTGGGTGATACACACCGCACTGCCCTGGGCACTTCATTTCAATCAGGAACCTGGTGGAGCTACGCGGGATCGAACCGCGGACCTCTTGCATGCCATGCAAGCGCTCTCCCAGCTGAGCTATAACCCCTTGGATTCCAGATTGTTCGAGGAGAATTTGGTGGAGCTACGCGGGATCGAACCGCGGACCTCTTGCATGCCATGCAAGCGCTCTCCCAGCTGAGCTATAACCCCAACTCACCTCGGCGCTACCAAAGTTATCTCCGGCAACGGAGGCGCATGATAGGCACCGGCCGCTTTGCTGTCAACCCAAAAATAACGGCGATTCGCGCGTTTAGTCAAAATTCAAGCAGTTAGCCGATTTAACCGGCAATGGCACAGCTATCTCGCTGTTTTATGTCACAAAACCGGCCTTTGGCCAAAAACAAAGGGCCCCCGTACGGGAGCCCTTTCCGCAAGCACTGGCTGGTGCTTATTCGGCAGCCATGCGCGCTTCGATATACGCCAGGGCGCGGTCGATGCGGACCAGTACCCGCTCCTTGCCCACCAGCGCCATCACGGCATCGATGGCGGGGGAGAGATTACCCCAGACCGGTGACGGCAATGTGCGACGGCAAGCTTACTCGGCAGCCATGCGTGCTTCGATGTACGCCAGGGCGCGATCGATACGAGCAAGAACCCGCTCCTTGCCCACCAGCGCCATCACGGCGTCGATGGCCGGGGACTGACCCAGACCGGTCACTGCCACGCGCAGCGGCATGCCGACCTTGCCCATGCCCTGACCCAGCTCGGCAGCAGTGGCTTCAATCAGCTCGTGCAGCGCTTCGGTGGTCCAGGTTTCCAGGGCAGCCAGCTTGGCCTTGGCCAGGATCAGCGGCTCGGCGGCAACGCCGCGCAGGTGCTTCTTGGCAGCCGCTTCGTCGATGGCCTCGTACTCTTCAAACAGGTAACGGCTCTGGGCGGCCATCTCGACCAGGGTGTTGCAGCGCTCGGCCAGCAGGGTGACCACGTCGGCCAGGGCTGGGCCCTTGCTGGTGTCGATCTGCTGGTTGGCCATGTGCCAGGCCAGATGCTTGGCAACATAGGCCGGCTCCAGGCTGCGCATGTAGTGGTTGTTCAGCCACAGCAGCTTGTCGGTGTTAAAAGCTGAGGCAGACTTGGAGATGGCATCCAGGCTGAACAGCTTGATCATCTCCTCCAGGCTGAAGATCTCCTGATCGCCGTGGGACCAGCCCAGACGCACCAGATAGTTCAGCAGCGCTTCCGGCAGGTAGCCGTCGTCGCGGTACTGCATCACGGAGACAGCACCGTGGCGCTTGGAGAGCTTGGCGCCGTCGTCACCCAGGATCATGGAGACGTGGGCAAACTCCGGCACCGGCGCGTTCAGCGCCTTGTAGATGTTGATCTGGCGCGGGGTGTTGTTGATGTGGTCTTCGCCACGCACCACGTGGGTGATCTCCATATCCCAGTCATCGACCACCACGCAGAAGTTGTAGGTCGGCGCGCCGTCGGTACGGCGAATGATCAGGTCGTCCAGCTCGGTGTTGGCGAACTCGATGCGGCCACGGACGTGGTCATCGAACACCACGGAGCCTTCGGTGGGGTTGCGGAAGCGGATGACGTGCGGCGCATCGGCCGGATGGTCGTGGGCGTGGTCGCGGCACTTGCCGTCATAGCGGGGCTTCTCGCCATTGGCCATCTGGCCTTCGCGCAGCGCTTCCAGCCGCTCCTTGGAGCAGTAGCACTTGTAGGCGCGGCCGTCAGCCAGCATCTCGTCGATCAGGCCGTTGTAGCGATCGAAGCGCTTGGTCTGGTAGTAGGGGCCCTCATCCCAGTTCAGCTCCAGCCATTCCATGCCCTCAATGATGGCGTCGATGGCCTCCTGAGTGGAACGTTCCAGGTCGGTATCCTCGATACGCAGCACGAACTCACCGCCCTGGTTCTTTGCAAACAACCAGGAATAGAGTGCGGTACGGGCACCGCCGACATGCAAAAAGCCGGTCGGGCTGGGAGCAAAACGGGTTTTGACTTTCATCTTTAAGCCTTGTGTAGAGGGCCTTGGGCCAATTCGTTAAAAAAACCGTCGCATTTTAGCACCGACAGTGACGGATGGGAAAACCATGGCGCTGCCACGAGCCAAAGTAGGGGGAACAAAGCACCGGTCCGCCCCCTTGCCACCTGATGTTTGAAGGGGATCGCAAAACAAAATCCCCGTTTCCTATTTGCTATGCAAAGTGTTGGAGAGCTGCCTCCTCCGGCCGATATTCAAATAACGCTCACCAACAAGGAAGAGACGATGCAGTTCCGTTCTATCCAGAATCGCATTCTGGTGATGGCCGGGATCGCCATGACCGCCGCCCTGGTCATCCTGATCCTGCTCAACCAGTACTCGGGTCAACAGACCCAGAAGCTGACCATCAGCTCCAGCCGCGCCGCCCTGCAGCAGGAGGCCTGGCAGAAGGTCAGCGCCAACGCCCGTGCCGAGGCCGCCACCATCACCCAGCTGCTGCAAAAGGGGCTCTCCTATACCCAGCAGATGGCCAGCGCCCTCGCCCTGCAGCAGGAGGGCAAGCTGCCGCTGGATCGCCAGCAGGCCACCGACCTGCTCAAGGCCCAGCTCGCCCTCGAACCCCAGCTCTACGGCGCCTTCGCCGGCTTCGAGCCCAACGGCTTCGACGGCCAGGACGCCAGCTTTGCCGGCCAGACGGCGCTGGGCAGTGACAGCAAGGGGCGCTTCGTCCCCTACTTCTATCGTGACAAGGACCAGATCGGCACCGATTTGCTGCTCTCCATCGAGAAGAGCGATCCGGATGAGTTCGGCAATCCGGCCAACGACTACTACGCCTGCCCGAAACGGGAGGGACGTTCCTGCCTCATCGACCCCTTCAAGGTGGACATCAACGGCCAGCAGGTGCTGGTGAGCACCATCACCACCCCCATCATGGTGGGCGGCCAGTTCAAAGGGATAGCCGCCCTCGATCTGGCGGTGGACTCCATCAGTCGTCAGGCCCAGTCCCTCAACAGCAACATCTATGACGGCAAGGGCGAGACCCTGATCGTCAGCGCCGCCGGCGTCATCACCGGCACCAGCGGGGATGCCAGCCTGCTCGGCAGTCGCGCCGACAAACTGCTCGGCAACGGCTGGCAGCAGTACCTCAAACCCGAGGTACAGCGCGAGGAGCTCGACGATGCGTTTCGCATCTCGGTGCCCATCGCGGTGCCGGGCATGAGCCGCAACTGGGCCATCATAGTCACCCTGCCCTACAAGGTGGTGCTGGCCGGTGCCGATCAGCTGGAAGCCCAGCTGGGTGACATGAACCGGGCCGCCATGACCCAGCAACTGGTGGGTGCCGTCGTGGTGCTGGTGCTGGCGCTGGCCACCATGCTGGTCATTGCCCGCAGCATCACAGGCCCCATCCGCCAAATGGTGAGCCTGGTGGATGACATCGCCGATGGCGAGGGAGATCTCACCAAGCGGCTCAATACCCAGTCCCAGGATGAATTGGGGGATTTGGCCAAGGGCATCAACCGCTTCATCGACAAGCTGCAGGTGCTGCTGGGGGATGTGCTCAAGACCGCCAGCGAGGTCAACCGTCACGCCGGCGACACCGACCGCATCGCCGGCCAAACCGACAACAACCTGCAGCACCACCAGGCGGAGATGGAACAGATGCTGACTGCGGTGCAGGAGATGTCCTACGTCAGCCAGGAGGTGGCGACCCACGCCAACAACACCGCCGACTCAGCCAAACAGGCTCAGGGCGCGGCGGATCAGGGCAAGGTGCGCTTCCAGCAGGTGATCCAGTCGATGCACAAGGTTGCCGCCGAAGCCGGCAAGGGCGCCGAGGTGGTGGAAGGGCTGGCTCACGACAGCGAGCAGATCACCAGCATCCTCACCGTCATTCAGGGGATCGCCGATCAGACCAACCTGCTGGCGCTCAACGCCGCCATCGAGGCGGCCCGAGCCGGCGAGCAGGGCCGCGGCTTTGCGGTGGTGGCCGACGAGGTGCGCAAGCTGGCGGGCAACACCCAGCAGGCGGTGCAGAATACCCAGGAGCTGATCGAGAAGATCCGCCACAGCTCGGCCAACGCGGTCAACGCCATCAACCAGAGCCAGCAGCTGACCCATCAGGCGGTGGGGGAAGCAGACCTGGCGGAAGAGGCGCTCGGCAGCATCTATCAGGCCATCTCCACCATCAACGACATGACCTACCAGATCGCCTCCGCCGCCGAGGAGCAGAGCTCGGTCTCCGAGACCGTCTCCGGCAATCTGTCAAAAACCAACGCACTGGCCAACGACATCGCCCAGGATGCCACCGAGACAGCCAAAGCCAGCCAGGCATTGCGTCAGGCGGCCGAGCGTTTACAGCAATTGTTGGGACAATTTCGTCTCAGCTGATAATTTTCACGGTCAGGACTCTCCCCCTCGGGGGCGAGTCCGTTTACCATAGGCACGAATTTGCCTGATGGCAGGCAATGTAGTGAGAGGTAAATGCCGTGCCCACCCCGGACCGTCGCCCCCGTGGCCACAACAGACGAGCCCAGCAGCGTCGCCAAGACGAATCACAAGGATCCCTGCTCCATCGTATCAATGCCGCTACCCTGCCCCTGCGCCAACGCATCGGCCAGGGCATGAGCGGACTTGGCCAGCGCGGCCAGGAACCCAGGACTGGCAAGTTCAAACTGGCCAGCCCGCTGCCCCGCAAGCACACCATAGGGCTGCTGATCCTGATCCCGCTCTGGCTGCTGGTACTGGCCTGGGAACCCGCCCCGACCGAACCCAAGGCGGCGCCGTCCGGTTCGCTGACGGTACCCATCGCCGTACCGGCCCAGGCCCTCACCGTGGGCAACGGCGCCAGCGGCAATACCCCCGCCGCGGCCAAACCGGTGGAAGAGAAGGTCAATGGCACCTGGCTGCAACACGATGTGCAGGCCGGTGAAACCCTCTACTCCATCTTCCGCAAGTTCGAGCTGCCGGGCGCCGAGCTGAGCCGCCTCATTGCCATTGAAGGGCCTGATCGCCCGCTGACCCGCCTGCAGTCTGGTCGCGCCATCTTCATCCTGGTGGACGACACCCGCCGCATCCAGCGGGTCGAGATCCGCTCCTACGGTCAGGCCATCTATCGCTACGACCGACAGGGCGAAGGATTCGCCCTCAAGGAGTGATGAAACGGGAGGCCTGGCGCCTCCCGTTTTTTTGACCGGTTCCCGTGAAACAAGCTACTGACTTCACAATATTTTTAGCTTGCTCAAAAAATGAAAAGTGCCAAATTGACAAGGGATCGTGCTCACGTACAATCGTTTGTGCTTTAGACAGGGATTGTGCTACATGCTACTGGGACAAATTGACGTGGTCAGTCATGCTTCAACCCCTGCTTTCTAGGCAAATGCTGCCCAACCAGGCTTAGTTTCATTTTGTTATAGATAGGACTTACCACATGTCTGACATTCGCACCGGCCAAGTAAAATGGTTCAATGAGACCAAGGGTTTTGGCTTTATCGAGCAATCCCAGGGACCGGACGTTTTCGTTCACTTCTCCTCCATCCAGAGCGCCGGTTTCAAGACCCTGGCTGAAGGTCAAAAAGTACAGTTCACTGTGACCCAGGGCAAAAAAGGTCCTCAGGCTGAGAACGTTACCGTTATCTAAGCCAGCGCCAGTGAGCCGGTAGGAGGAGCCATCGCCCCTCCTATTTTTTTGCCTGCCATTTCCCCTTCCCCACCACGATCATCAACCTGCCCGCAGCAGCAACAGCCCTTCCCGCCCTTGTGTACGACACGAGTACAGCAAACATGGCTCTGATCTGGCTGAACGCCGGATACGACAAATCATCGCAGCGCGATGTAATGGGCAATTCAAATGGATGGTGAGGACTTCTAAGAGAGATTGGAGCGGGAAACGAGACTCGAACTCGCGACCCCAGCCTTGGCAAGCGCGGATCATGCTCTACCAACTGAATGTGGCAGTGATTGTATTGAGCAACTGGATTCGTGAACTTGGGGGAGAGAGATTGAATTTGAAGGGAGATTGGAGCGGGAAACGAGACTCGAACTCGCGACCCCGACCTTGGCAAGGTCGTGCTCTACCAACTGAGCTATTCCCG
>NZ_JAPCJC010000037.1:0-18210 GCF_027707805.1 Aeromonas sp. QDB20
GACGGCCTGCGTTTCGCCATCCGTGAAGGTGGCCGTACCGTAGGTGCTGGTGTTGTAGCTAAAGTTATCGCTTAATCTTTGGCTTACATAAATAAAGCAAAGCCCCTATAATAGGGGCTTTCTTATGCAGGGGCGTAGTTCGAATTGGTAGAACAGCGGTCTCCAAAACCGATGGTTGCGGGTTCGAGTCCTGCCGCCCCTGCCATATACCTCGTCTCGTACGGGGCTTTTGTGTCTTTGGTTACGTCAGATACAGGTGGGTTGTATGAGTGTTAGTTCTGAGAGCCAGGGCGGAAGCAAGGATACCCTGCTTTGGGGCCTGGTTTTCATTATCCTGGCGGCCGCTGTAGTGGGTAATTACCTGCTCAACGATGTTGTCGCTGCCGTCCGCGCCCTGGGTGTGGTCGTTGTCATTGCTGCTGCCGGTGCAGTAGCCCTGCAAACCACCAAGGGAAAGGCAACACTGGCATTTGCCCGTGAGTCTCGCCTGGAAGTACGCAAGGTCGTATGGCCGACCCGTCAGGAAGCCATTCAGACAACCCTGATTGTGCTGGCGGTGACTGCCGTGATGGGGCTGCTGCTGTTCGTTCTGGACGGTGCCCTGGTCTGGTTGGTCAACCTGATTACCGGTGTGTAAGGATAAGCCATGACTGAACAACGTGAACAGCGTATGAGATGGTATGTCGTGCAGGCGTTTTCCGGCTATGAAGGCCGTGTCGCCAAATCCCTGCGTGAACATATCAAGATGCATGGCATGGAAGACATGTTCGGTGAAGTGCTGGTCCCGACCGAAGAAGTGGTCGAGATGCGTGCTGGCCAGAAGCGCAAGAGTGAGCGCAAGTTTTTCCCGGGCTACGTCCTGGTGCAGATGATCATGGATGAAACCACATGGCACCTGGTACGCAACGTACCGCGCGTCATGGGCTTCATCGGTGGCACCTCTGATCGTCCTGCTCCTATCTCCGATAAGGAAGCGGATGCCATCCTCAATCGTCTGCAAGATGCCCACGACAAGCCGCGTCCGAAAACCCTGTTTGAACCGGGTGAGATGGTGCGGGTTGCCGATGGTCCGTTCGCCGATTTTAACGGTACCGTTGAAGAGGTGGACTACGAAAAGAGCCGCGTGAAGGTCTCCGTACTGATCTTCGGCCGTTCTACTCCGGTCGAGCTGGATTTTGGTCAAGTCGAAAAAGGCTGATTAAACTCTGTTCGTTAACGGTTGTCAGGGGCAGCGAATGTCATTATAATTCGCTGCCCCTTTATTAGTTGGGGAGCCGTTTGCAGGAGCATGTCTCCGAGGCGTTAGAACCCATTTCTGAGGTATTTTTGTAATGGCTAAGAAAGTCACAGCTTATATCAAGCTGCAAGTTAAGGCTGGCAGTGCTAACCCCAGCCCTCCCGTTGGTCCTGCTCTGGGTCAGCACGGTGTTAACATCATGGAATTCTGTAAAGCGTTCAACGCTCGTACAGAGAAGCTGGAAAAAGGTTCTCCGACTCCGGTCGTGATCACCGTTTACAGCGACCGTTCCTTCACCTTCGAAACCAAGACTCCGCCCGCTTCCTTCCTGCTGAAGAAAGCCGCTGGTATCCAGTCTGGTTCTGCCAAGCCGAACAAAGACAAGGTTGGTAAGGTGACTGTTGCCCAGCTGCAAGAAATCGCCAAGACCAAAGAGCCGGATATGACCGGTGCCGATCTGGATGCAAAAGTACGTTGCATCGCCGGCTCCGCTCGTTCCATGGGCCTGGTAGTGGAGGAGTAAGACAATGGCTAAACTGTCCAAGCGTATGCGCGTTATTCGCGAAAAAGTTGACGGTACCAAAGAGTACTCCATCAACGAAGCCATTGCCCTGCTGAAAGAACTGGCTACCGCCAAGTTCGTTGAAAGCGTTGACGTTGCCGTTAACCTGGGTATCGATGCTCGTAAATCTGACCAGAACGTACGTGGTGCTACTGTACTGCCGCACGGTACCGGTCGTGATGTACGCGTAGCCGTGTTCACCCAAGGTGCCAACGCCGAAGCTGCCAAAGCTGCCGGTGCTGAGCTGGTTGGCATGGATGACCTGGCCGATCTGGTCAAGAAAGGCGAGATGAACTTCGACGTCGTGATCGCATCCCCGGATGCCATGCGCGTTGTTGGTCAACTGGGTCAAATCTTGGGCCCGCGCGGCCTGATGCCGAACCCGAAAGTTGGTACTGTAACCCCGAACGTAGCCGAAGCCGTCAAGAACGCCAAGGCTGGTCAGGTTCGTTACCGTAACGACAAGAACGGTATCATTCACACTACCCTGGGCAAAGTTTCCTTCAACGAAGTTCAGTTGAAAGAGAACTTGGAAGCTCTGCTGGTTGCCTTGAAAAAGGCCAAGCCGTCCTCCGCCAAGGGTCAGTACATCAAGAAGGTAAGCATCTCCACCACTATGGGTGCCGGTGTTGCCGTAGACCAAGCTACTCTGGAAGCTCAGGCCTAATTGATGGATTTTACAAGGCGCAAAATTTAATCTATAATTTTGCGCCTTGATTGGTTGGGGGCTTCGACCTCCGTCCAAGACCGCAGGAGGCCGCTAGGCCTTAATACTTCCTGCGTAGACGGTGCCGGAAACCCAGCGAGAAAGATTCTTTCTCTTCTGGAATCCTGCTACCGCATCGTTCCCCTCTGTTGTAAAGGTAGGGGGGATGTGTCAGTACTGGGTCAATTGACCCGGATTCAATCCAGGAGTTAAGCCAATGGCATTGGGACTCGAAGACAAAAAGGCAATTGTTGCTGAAGTCAACGAAGCTGCCAAAGGCGCTCTTTCTGCAGTGATTGCCGATTCTCGCGGCGTGACTGTAGACAAGATGACCGTCCTGCGTAAAACCGCTCGTGAAGCTGGTGTGTACATGCGCGTTGTGCGTAACACCCTGCTGCGTCGCGCGGTAGAAGGTACCGAATACGAGTGCCTGAACGACGCATTTACCGGTCCTACCTTGATTGCTTTCTCTAACGAACACCCGGGCGCTGCCGCTCGTCTGTTCAAAGAGTTTGCCAAAGCGAACCAAAAGTTCGAAATCAAGGCTGGCGCTTTTAACGGTGAGTTTATCGCCGCAGCACAAATTGATCGTCTGGCCACGCTGCCGACTTACGAAGAAGCAATTGCGAAGCTGATGGCTACCATGAAGGAAGCCTCTGCTGGCAAGCTGGTTCGTACTATCGCTGCTGTTCGCGACCAGAAACAAGCTGCTGCTTGATTCTCGCCTATCTAGGCTGTTTGAGTTTATTCAACATCAGGAATTTTTGTCATGTCTATCACTAAAGACCAAATCATCGAAGCCGTTGCTTCCATGTCCGTAATGGAAGTTGTTGAGCTGATCGAAGCTATGGAAGAGAAGTTCGGTGTTTCTGCCGCTGCTGCCGTAATGGCCGGCCCGGCTGCTGCTGAAGCAGTAGAAGAGAAGACCGAGTTCGACGTAGTTCTGACTGCTGCTGGCGCCAACAAAGTTGCCGTTATCAAAGCCGTTCGTGGCGCTACCGGTCTGGGCCTGAAAGAAGCCAAAGATCTGGTAGAAGCTGCCCCGGCTAACCTGAAGGAAGGCGTGTCCAAGGACGAAGCTGAAGCTCTGAAGAAAGAGCTGGAAGCTGCCGGTGCTTCTGTTGAGATCAAATAATCTGCATTTATGTAGATTAGCCTGATAAAACAGGCTAGGGCTGGTGAATTTTTGTTCACCAGCCTTTTTGCGCTGTAGACTGAGAGCATTTCACACCGTTTACGACTCTCGGTGCACCAGCAATCCGGACTGTTTTCTTTCGTCCGGGCCAACACAAAACGGTGTTGAGACAGAGCTGTCCCGTGGGACAGAGTGGGTCACTTATCAGCGAGCTGAGGAACCCTATGGTTTACTCTTATACCGAAAAAAAACGCATTCGTAAGGACTTCGGTAAGCGAGACCAGGTACTGGACACGCCTTATCTGTTGTCCATTCAGCTGGACTCCTTCAAGCAGTTCATCGAGGCTGACCCGGAAGGTGAATATGGCCTAGAGGCCGCTTTCCGTAGCGTTTTCCCGATCACCAGTTACTCCGGTAGTGCTGAGCTTCAGTATGTCAGCTATCGCCTGGGTGAGCCGGTATTTGACGTAAAAGAATGCCAGATCCGTGGAGTGACCTACTCCGCGCCGCTGCGTGTCAAGCTTCGTATGGTTCTGTACGACCGTGAAGCAGCTGCCGGCACCGTCAAAGACATCAAGGAACAAGAAGTATACATGGGCGAAATTCCGCTCATGACCGAGAACGGCACCTTTGTCATCAATGGTACCGAGCGGGTAATCGTCTCCCAGCTGCACCGCAGCCCGGGCGTCTTCTTCGACCACGATAAAGGCAAAACACATTCATCCGGTAAGGTGCTGTATAACGCGCGCGTTATTCCCTACCGTGGCTCCTGGCTGGACTTCGAGTTCGATGCGAAAGACAACCTGTTTGTCCGTATCGACCGTCGTCGCAAACTGCCGGCATCCATTATTCTGCGTGCCCTGGATTTCAGTTCCGAACAGATTCTGGCCACCTTCTTCGAGACCATCGGTTTCGAAGTCAAAGATGGCAAGCTGATGATGGATCTGGTGCCGGAGCGCCTGCGTGGTGAAACTGCGACCTTTGACATCGTGGCCAATGGCGCCGTGGTGGTTGAGACCGGTCGTCGAGTGACTGCGCGTCACATCCGTCAGTTGGAAAAAGATTCCGTTACCCAGATTGAGGTACCGGTTGAGTATGTTGTTGGCAAAGTTGCTGCCAAGGACTACGCACATCCGCAAACTGGCGAGATGGTAGTGACTGCCAACCAGGCGCTGAGCCTGGAAGCGGTAGCCAACCTCTCCCAAGCCGGCTTCAAGCATTTCGAGGTTCTGTTCACCAACGAACTGGACCACGGTGCCTACATGTCCGAGACCCTGCGTATCGACTCCAGCTCCAGCCGCCTGGAAGCCCTGGTCGAGATCTATCGCATGATGCGTCCGGGTGAGCCGCCGACTCGCGAAGCCGCAGAGCAGCTGTTCGAGAACCTGTTCTTCTCTTCCGAGCGTTACGACCTGTCTACCGTAGGTCGGATGAAGTTCAACCGCCGTCTGGCTCGTGAAGACGAGACCGGCGTGGGCACCCTGACCAAAGACGATATTGTCGATGTGATGAAGCGCCTGATCGACATCCGTAACGGTAACGACGAAGTGGACGATATCGACCACCTGGGCAACCGTCGTATCCGTTCTGTCGGTGAAATGGCCGAGAACCAGTTCCGTGTCGGTCTGGTGCGTGTCGAGCGTGCGGTCAAGGAGCGTCTCTCCCTGGGCGACCTGGATACCCTGATGCCGCAGGATCTGATCAACGCCAAGCCGATCTCCGCCGCAGTCAAAGAGTTCTTTGGTTCCAGCCAGCTGTCCCAGTTCATGGACCAGAACAACCCGCTGTCCGAAGTAACCCACAAGCGCCGTATCTCCGCGCTGGGCCCGGGCGGTTTGACTCGTGAGCGTGCCGGCTTTGAAGTTCGAGACGTACACCCGACCCACTACGGTCGTCTGTGCCCCATCGAGACTCCTGAAGGTCCGAACATCGGTCTGATCAACTCCTTGTCCGTGTACTCTCGTACCAACGAGTACGGTTTCCTCGAGACCCCGTACCGCAAGGTCATTGACGGTGTGATCACCGACGAAGTGGACTATCTGTCTGCTATTGAAGAAGGCAAGTACGTGATCGCACAGGCTAACGCCGCGACCACCGAAGATGGCCGTCTGAAAGATGAATTGATCCCGTGCCGTCACAAAGGTGAATCCACCTTTATGAACGCCGACCAGATCCAGTATATGGACGTGAGCCCGCAACAGATCGTCTCTGTGGCAGCGGCCCTGATCCCGTTCCTGGAACACGATGACGCGAACCGCGCATTGATGGGTTCAAACATGCAACGTCAGGCTGTACCGACTCTGCGCGCCGACAAGCCGCTGGTTGGTACCGGTATGGAACGCGCAGTGGCCGTTGACTCCGGTGTTACCGTAGTGGCCAAGCGTGGCGGTATGATCGACTACGTCGATGCCTCCCGTATCGTTATCAAGGTCAACGAAGATGAGCTGCTGCCTGGCGAAGCCGGCATCGACATCTACAGCCTGACCAAATACACCCGTTCCAACCAGAACACCTGTATCAACCAGCGTCCGTGCGTGATGTTGGGCGAGCCGGTAATGGCGGGCGACGTACTGGCTGACGGCCCGTCCACCGATCTGGGTGAACTGGCGCTGGGTCAGAACCTGCGCGTCGCGTTCATGCCGTGGAACGGTTACAACTTCGAAGACTCGATCCTGGTGAACGAGCGTGTTGTTCAGGAAGACCGCCTGACCACCATTCACATCCAGGAACTGGCCTGTATCTCCCGTGACACCAAGCTGGGTCCGGAAGAGATCACTGCCGACATCCCGAACGTGGGTGAAGCCGCTCTGTCCAAGCTGGACGAGTCCGGTATCGTCTACGTGGGTGCGGAAGTGAAGGGCGGCGACATTCTGGTCGGCAAGGTGACCCCGAAAGGTGAAACCCAGCTGACCCCGGAAGAGAAGCTGCTGCGCGCCATCTTCGGTGAGAAGGCGTCCGACGTGAAGGACTCTTCCCTGCGTGTGCCGAACGGTGTGTACGGTACCGTGGTTGATGTGCAGGTCTTTACCCGCGATGGCGTGGAAAAAGACAAGCGCGCCAAAGAAATCGAAGAGATGCAGCTGAAGGAAGCGAAGAAGGACTTGACCGAAGAGTTCAAGATCCTGGAAGACGGCATTTTCGGCCGCTCCCGCAACCTGCTGCTGGCCGCCGGTTACAGCGAAGACCGTCTGAACAAGCTCGATCGCTCCAAGTGGTTTGAACTGGCCATCGAAGATGAAGCCAAGCAAATCGAGCTGGAACAGATCGCTGAACAGCACGTTGAGCTGAAGGCCGAGTTCGACAAGAAATTCGAGAACAAGCGTCGCAAGATCATCCAGGGCGATGACCTGGCGCCGGGCGTACTGAAGATCGTCAAGGTCTATCTGGCCGTCAAGCGTCGCATCCAGCCGGGTGACAAGATGGCGGGTCGTCACGGTAACAAGGGTGTTATCTCCAAGATCTGTCCGGTCGAGGATATGCCCCATGACGAGTACGGCCGTCCGGTCGACATCGTTCTGAACCCGTTGGGCGTACCGTCCCGTATGAACATCGGTCAGATCCTCGAAGTACACCTGGGCCTCGCGGCCAAGGGTATCGGCGAGAAGATCGACCGCATGGTCAAGGAACAGCGTGAGCTGCACGAGATGCGTGACTTCCTGCAACAGGTCTATGACCTGGGCGAGAAAGACACCCAGCAAGTGAACGTGGCCGAGCTGTCCGACGACGACGTACGTACCCTGGTCGGTAACCTGCGCAAGGGTCTGCCGGTGGCAACGCCGGTATTTGATGGCGCCAAAGAGCGCGAAATCAAGGCCCTGCTGAAGCTGGCCGACCTGCCGGAATCCGGTCAGATCGCCCTGTTCGACGGTCGTACCGGTAACGCCTTCGAGCGTAAGGTCACCGTGGGTTACATGTACATGCTGAAGCTGAACCACCTGGTAGACGACAAGATGCACGCGCGTTCTACCGGCTCCTACAGCCTGGTTACCCAGCAGCCGCTGGGTGGTAAGGCGCAGTTCGGTGGTCAGCGTTTCGGTGAGATGGAAGTGTGGGCCCTGGAGGCTTACGGTGCGGCATATACCCTGCAGGAGATGCTGACCGTCAAGTCTGACGATGTGAATGGCCGTACCAAGATGTACAAGAACATCGTGGATGGCGACCACCGTATGGAGCCGGGCATGCCCGAATCCTTCAACGTATTGCTGAAGGAAATCCGCTCTCTGGGTATCAACATCGAGCTGGACGAAGAGTAAGGGCTCGCTCTTATTGTTCGAGAATTGACGTGGGCGCCCCGAGAGGGGCGCCGAGGTTAGACTCCTGACAGGGGAAACACGTGAAAGACTTACTCAAGTTTTTGAAGGCTCAGACCAAGACCGAAGAGTTTGACAGTATCAAGATCGGTCTGGCCTCTCCTGACATGATCCGCTCCTGGTCATTCGGTGAGGTCAAAAAGCCTGAGACCATCAACTACCGGACTTTCAAGCCGGAGCGTGATGGTCTGTTCTGCGCCCGTATCTTCGGACCGGTGAAGGACTACGAGTGTCTGTGCGGCAAGTACAAGCGCCTGAAACACCGTGGTGTGATCTGTGAGAAGTGCGGCGTAGAAGTGACCCAGACCAAGGTCCGTCGTGAGCGTATGGGCCACATCGAGCTGGCCAGCCCGACTGCCCACATCTGGTTCCTGAAGTCCCTGCCGTCCCGTATCGGCCTGCTGCTGGACATGACCCTGCGTGACATCGAGCGCGTGCTGTATTTCGAATCCTATGTAGTGATCGAACCCGGCATGACCAACCTCGAGCGCAGCCAGATGCTGTCCGAAGAGCAGTACCTGGACGCACTGGAAGAGTGGGGCGACGAATTCGACGCCAAGATGGGTGCCGAAGCAATCCTGGCATTGCTGCGCGCCATCGATCTGGAAGGCGAAGTGCGCACCATGCGCGAAGAGCTGGATCAGACCAACTCCGAGACCAAGCGCAAGAAGACCACCAAGCGTCTGAAGCTGATGGAAGCCTTCCTGCAGTCCGGCAACAAGCCGGAGTGGATGATCATGACAGTGCTGCCTGTGCTGCCGCCGGACCTGCGTCCGCTGGTACCGCTGGACGGCGGCCGTTTCGCGACCTCCGATCTGAACGATCTGTACCGTCGCGTGATCAACCGTAACAACCGTCTGAAGCGTCTGCTGGATCTGGCTGCACCGGACATCATCGTGCGCAACGAAAAGCGCATGCTGCAAGAGTCCGTGGATGCCCTGCTGGACAACGGTCGTCGTGGCCGTGCCATTACCGGCTCCAACAAGCGCCCGCTGAAATCCCTGGCCGACATGATCAAGGGTAAGCAAGGTCGTTTCCGTCAGAACCTGCTCGGTAAGCGTGTCGACTACTCCGGTCGTTCCGTTATCACCGTAGGTCCGACCCTGCGCCTGCATCAGTGCGGTCTGCCGAAGAAGATGGCGTTGGAACTGTTCAAGCCCTTCATCTATGGCAAGCTGGAAACTCGCGGCTTGGCGACCACCATCAAGGCCGCCAAGAAGATGGTTGAGCGCGAAGAAGCTGTTGTCTGGGACATCCTGGACGAAGTGATCCGCGAACACCCGGTCCTGCTGAACCGTGCACCGACTCTGCACCGTCTGGGTATCCAGGCGTTCGAGCCGACCCTGATCGAAGGCAAGGCCATCCAGCTGCACCCGCTCGTCTGTGCCGCCTATAACGCGGACTTCGACGGTGACCAGATGGCGGTCCACGTACCGCTGACCCTGGAAGCCCAGCTGGAAGCGCGCGCCCTGATGATGTCCACCAACAACATCCTGTCGCCTGCCTCCGGTGAGCCGATCATCGTTCCGTCTCAGGACGTGGTCTTGGGTCTGTACTACATGACCCGTGCCCGTATCGCCGCCAAGGGCGAAGGTATGGTGCTGTCCGGTCCGAAAGAGGCCGAAAAGGTCTACCGTGCCGGCTTGGCCGACCTGCATGCGCGCGTCAAGTGCCGCATCACCGAGTACGTGAAGAACGAAGCCGGTGAGCTGGTTGCCAAGACCGAGATGAAGAACACCACCGTTGGTCGTGCGATCCTGAGCCTGATCCTGCCGAAAGGCATGGAATACGCCCTGATCGACGAGCCGAAGGTGCTGACTGCCGCCGAACAGGCTGATCTGGATGCCAACCCGCAGAACTGGATCAAGTGCGTCTCCAACAAGGCGCTGGGCAAGAAGCTGATCTCTCGTCTGCTGAACACCTGCTATCGCAAGCAGGGCCTGAAGGACACCGTTATCTTCGCTGACCAGCTGATGTATACCGGTTTCCACTATGCGGCCCTGTCCGGTGCGTCCGTTGGTATCGATGACATGGTCATCCCGGATGCCAAGAAGGACATCATCGCTTCTGCCGAAGCCGAAGTCGCCGAGATCCAGGACCAGTTCCTGTCCGGTCTGGTGACTGCGGGCGAACGTTACAACAAGGTTATCGATATCTGGGCCAGCGCTAACGAGCGTGTATCCAAGGCTATGATGGAGAACTTGTCCAAAGAGCGTAACGTCAACTCGCTGGGTGAAGAAGAAGAGCAGGCCTCGTTCAACAGCATCTTCATGATGGCCGACTCCGGTGCGCGGGGTTCCGCAGCCCAGATTCGTCAGCTGGCCGGTATGCGTGGCCTGATGGCCAAGCCGGATGGCTCCATCATCGAGACGCCGATCGTGGCGAACTTCCGCGAAGGTCTGAACGTACTGCAGTACTTCATCTCCACTCACGGTGCTCGTAAGGGTCTGGCGGATACCGCACTGAAGACTGCGAACTCCGGTTACCTGACTCGTCGTCTGGTAGACGTGGCACAGGACATGGTGATCACCGAGGACGATTGCGGCACTACCGAAGGTCTGTGGATGACTCCGCTGATCGAGGGTGGCGACGTGGTCGAGCCGCTGCGTGAGCGCGTGCTGGGCCGTGTGGTTGCCGATGACGTGATCAAGCCGGGTACTGAAGACGAAGTGCTGGTAGCACGCAACACCCTGCTCGACGAGCAGCTGTGTGACCTGCTGGAGCGCAACTCCGTCGACCGCGTGAAGGTACGTTCTGCCATCACCTGTGAGACCGACTTCGGTAACTGTGCTCACTGCTACGGCCGTGATCTGGCCCGTGGTCACCTGGTTAACAAGGGTGAGGCTGTCGGTGTTATCGCCGCCCAGTCCATCGGTGAACCGGGTACCCAGCTGACGATGCGTACCTTCCACATCGGTGGTGCCGCATCCCGTGCCGCTGCCGAGAGCAGCATCCAGGTCAAGAACACCGGTAGCATCAAGCTGCAGAACGCCAAGTTCGTTCACAACAGCGACGACAAACTGGTTATCACCTCTCGTTCTACCGAACTGACCATCATGGACGAGATGGGCCGTACCAAAGAAAGCCACAAGCTGCCTTACGGTGCCGTGCTGGAAGTGAAGGATGGCCAGGCCGTGAGCGCCGGTGAAACCGTCGCCAACTGGGATCCGCACACTCACCCGATCATCACCGAAGTGGCGGGTCGCCTGCACTTCGAACACATGATCGACGGCGTGACCATTACTCGTCAGACCGACGAGCTGACCGGTCTCTCCTCCATCGTCGTGCTGGACGTCAACGAGCGTCCGAGCGCCGGTAAAGAGATGCGTCCGACCGTGAAACTGGTCGACCTGAACGGCAAGGACGTGATGATCCCGGGTACCGATGTAGCTGCCCAGTACTTCCTGCCGGGCAAGGCGATCGTGAACCTGGAAGATGGTGCCAACGTGGGTGTGGGTGACGCGGTAGCGCGTATCCCGCAAGAGTCCGGCGGTACCAAGGACATCACCGGTGGTCTGCCGCGCGTTGCGGATCTGTTCGAAGCACGTCAACCGAAAGAGCCGGCCATCCTGGCCGAGATCTCCGGTACCATCTCCTTCGGGAAAGAGACCAAGGGCAAACGCCGTCTGGTCATCACCCCGACCGATGGTGGCGACGTCTACGAGGAGATGATTCCGAAGTGGCGTAACCTGAACGTGTTCGAAGGTGAAAAAGTTGAGAAGGGTGAAGTGCTGGCGGACGGTCCTGAGTCTGCTCACGATATCCTGCGTCTGCGCGGTATCAGCCCGGTCGCCAACTACATCGCCAACGAAGTGCAGGACGTTTACCGTCTGCAAGGCGTTAAGATCAACGACAAGCACATCGAAGTCATCGTTCGTCAGATGCTGCGCAAGTGCGAGATCCTGACTGCTGGCGACACCGACCTGATCGAAGGCGAACAGGTTGAAGTTGCTCGCGTGAAGATTGCCAACCGTAAGCTGGTTGCTGAGGGCAAGACCCCGGCCACCTACCGTCACATCCTGATGGGTATTACCAAGGCATCTCTGAGCACCGAGTCCTTCATCTCCGCGGCTTCCTTCCAGGAAACCACCCGCGTTCTGACCGAAGCTGCCGTTGGCGGCAAGCGCGACGAACTGCGTGGCCTGAAAGAGAACGTGATCGTGGGTCGTCTGATCCCGGCTGGTACCGGCTTTGCCTACCACCACAGCCGGATCAACCAGCGTGCCGCAGCCGCTCGTGCCGTTGCCGCACCGCAGGTGACTGCCGATGAAGCTCAGCAAAACCTGGCGGATCTGCTCAACGCAGCCGGCAGCTTTGACGAAGAGTAATCTTCTGCTGCAGTGATTGAAAAAGGGCCCCTTTATGGGGCCCTTTTTATTGGCTGTTTTCTCGGCAAAGCCTGATGCCACGCGGATATTCGGATGATCCAGAGCAAGGTTGCGGAGTAAAAAATCAAAAAAAGTTGACATTGAACCCTCGCAACTGAAAACTCGGGAAAGTTGAATGGGTATTACAGGGGTAGAACATGACTGTCGGTATCGAGGAAGTGATGCTTCCCGAAGAGCAACTGATCGGTCGCACTTTTACAGACGAAGACAGGGAATTGTTGCGCTCATACGATGGGCTTATCGACGGCTTGGCTGAGCTGTTCGGCAAGCACTGTGAAGTGGTGCTCCACTCCCTGGAAAATCTGCACGAGTCCGTGATCAAGATTGCCAACGGGTTCAATACGGGACGTAATGAGGGGGCCCCCATTACCGATCTCGCGCTGCGTATGCTCAAGGACATAGAGAATACCGGCCAGGATTACACCCAGAGCTATTTTGCTCGCAGCCGCACCGGCGCCCTGATGAAGTCGAGCACCATCGCCATCAGGAATAGTGACAGGCAGGTGATCGGCCTTATCTGCATCAACCTGCACATCAATGCGCCTTTTCACGAGTTTGTCGCCGAATTCTTCCCGACGCCGCAACAAGTCGAGCGTCAGTCGCCGGAGACCTTTGCCAACAGTGTGGAAGAGCTGGTTGCCCAGACGGTGGACAATACCATCGACGAAATCAACCGCGATCCGACCGTTGCCAACAATGCCAAAAACAGGTTTATCGTGACCCAGTTGTTCGAGAAGGGCATATTTGATATTAAGGACTCGATCAACCTGGTCGCCGACAAACTGAATATTTCCAAACACACCGTTTATCTGTACATCCGACAGCGCAAGCAGGGTGAAGACGAAAACGAATAAGCGCCATAGAAGGGGATAGACAAGAATGGCTAAAGAAGTTATTGCAACCGACAAGGCTCCTGCCGCAATTGGTCCATATGTTCAGGCCACCAAACTGGGCGAGCTGGTCTTCACCTCAGGGCAGATCCCGCTCGATCCGGCCACCATGGAGATCGTGGCTGGCGGCATCGAGGCTCAGGCCGAGCAGGTTATGAAGAACTTGGTTGCAGTATTGAAGGCAGCGGGTGCCGACACCAGCAAGGTGCTGAAGACCACCTGTTTCCTCAGCGACATGAACAACTTTGTTGCCTTCAACCAGGTTTATGCCCGTTACTTCGGTGAATCGGCCCCGGCTCGCTCCTGTGTGGAAGTGGCGCGCCTGCCCAAGGACGTGTTGGTTGAAGTCGAAGCCATCGCTTACGTCTGATCCAAGGCGGTACGAAGAGCCCCTCCCAGGAGGGGCTTTTTCGTATTTGGCGTAGAATGGGCTGATACATGCGCAGGAGTCCGGATATGAGTCTCAATTTCGCCTTGCTGGTGACGGGGCCGGCCTATGGTACCCAGTCGGCCAGCACGGCCTATCGCTTTGCCCTGAGCGTCATCGAACAGGGTCATCGACTGTCTCACCTGTTTTTCTATCAGGATGGGGTCTGCAACGGCAACGGTCTGCATGCTCCCGCCTCCGATGAGAGCAACCTGGTCGCCCTGTGGCGCGAGCTCGCCATCCAGCAGGGGATCCGTATCGACGTGTGCGTGGCGGCGGCCATGCGTCGTGGTGTACTGGATGAGCAGGAAGCCAAGGGGATGGGCAGAGCGCAGTTCAATCTGGAAGTGCCCTTTTGCCTGAGCGGGTTGGGCCAGCTGGCGGAAGCCAGTCTGACCGCCGATCGCTTTGTCCAGTTCTAGGGGGAAGCATGCACAAGATAGCGTTCATTTGCCGGCGCGGGCCTCATGGTACTGCGGCTGGCCGGGAAGGTCTCGACGCCCTGCTGGCCACCTCTGCCATGACGGAGTCGCTGGCGCTGTTTCTCATCGAGGACGGCGTGCTGCAACTGCTCAAGGACCAGCAGCCGCAGGCCATCTTGCAGCGTCACTATGCGCCGACCTTCAAGATGCTCGAGCTGTACGACATCGAAGAGGTCTATGTGTGTACCGACTCGTTGGCGGAACGGGGGCTGACGCCCGAGGAGCTGCTGATCCCGGTGACCGGTCTCTCCCGATCCGACATTCGTCGTCAGTGGGGCGACTGCAGCACCCACATCTGTTTTTGAGGTAGCCATGATACAGCTGATATTGACTTCTCCCTTCCAGAGTCGGGAGCTGGAGCAGGCACTGGCCTATCGCCAGCCTGACGATGTGTTGGTGCTGATGCAGGACGCCGTCGTCGCGGCAACGGCCCCGTTGTGGAGCGAGCGGCTGACAGGCGTGCCGCTCTACGTGATGCGGGAGGACCTGCAGGCGAGGGGGTTGCAGTCACGGATCGGGATGGATTTGGAGATGGCCGACCTGGTCGCGCTGATCGCCGAAAAAGGCTCACCGCAGACCTGGGGTGGCTAGAAACTGTTTTTATAAAATAATTTCAGTGACTTACCGTGCCTTTACACACATTCTGCCGTGCCGTTCCCGACACGGATTGTATAAATCTTGACTCCCTTGACAACAGGGCATAAAATTTCGCGTCCCCGTATCTGCGGGGAGGATTTTTCACATGTTTATGAAGTCATTATCAGGAGCCTTTTGATGGCAACTATTAACCAGTTGGTTCGCAAGCCACGCATCAAGCTCGTTGTGAAAAGCAACGTGCCGGCGCTGGAAGCGTGCCCTCAGAAGCGTGGCGTGTGCACTCGTGTATACACCACCACCCCGAAGAAGCCTAACTCTGCACTGCGTAAAGTGTGCCGTGTACGTCTGACCAACGGCTTCGAAGTCACCTCCTACATCGGTGGTGAAGGTCACAACCTGCAAGAGCACTCTGTTGTTCTGATCCGTGGCGGTCGTGTAAAAGACTTGCCAGGTGTTCGTTACCACACCGTTCGTGGTGCGTTGGACTGTGCCGGTGTTAAAGACCGTAAGCAGGCTCGCTCCAAGTACGGCGTGAAGCGTCCGAAAGCTTAATGGTTCTCCGTTAAGTAAGGCCAAACGTTAATTCGTTTCTAGTTAGATAACTTTCTAGTTTTGGGTAACCCCTGAAGTTACGGAGAATTTGAAATGCCAAGACGTCGTGTTGTTGGTCAGCGTAAAATCCTGCCGGATCCCAAGTTCGGATCAGAGCTGCTGGCTAAATTCGTCAACGTAGTAATGGTTGACGGTAAGAAATCTGTTTCCGAAGCCATCGTATATGGCGCGCTGGACATCATTGCCACCAAGACTGGCAAAGAGCACCTGGCCGTATTCGAAGAAGCCCTGGACAACATTCGTCCGGCCGTCGAGGTTAAATCTCGTCGTGTCGGTGGTGCAACCTATCAGGTACCGGTAGAAGTTCGTCCGGTTCGTCGCAATGCCCTGGCAATGCGCTGGTTGGTTGATGCCGCTCGTAAACGTGGTGAAAAATCAATGGCTCAGCGTTTGGCTGGCGAGCTGCTGGATGCCGCTGACAATAAGGGTTCGTCTGTCAAGAAACGTGAAGACGTTCACCGTATGGCTGAAGCGAACAAGGCCTTCGCTCACTTCCGCTGGTAATCCGCTTGCGCAGGGTCTTTTGGCTCTGCGCACCTTCAATTATCTGGGGACAAGTGCCCTAGTAAGAGGATGACAATGGCTCGTACAACCCCCATTGAGCGTTATCGTAATATCGGTATCTCCGCTCACATCGACGCCGGTAAGACTACTACTACCGAGCGCGTTCTGTTTTACACCGGTGTAAGTCACAAGATCGGTGAAGTTCACGATGGCGCTGCCACCATGGACTGGATGGAACAGGAACAAGAGCGTGGTATCACCATCACCTCCGCCGCGACCACCGCTTTCTGGTCCGGTATGGGTAAACAGTTCCAACCGCACCGTATCAACATCATCGATACCCCGGGCCACGTTGACTTTACTATCGAAGTAGAGCGCTCCATGCGTGTTCTGGATGGCGCCGTGATGGTGTACTGTGCCGTAGGTGGCGTACAGCCCCAGTCTGAGACCGTATGGCGTCAGGCTAACAAGTACAAGGTTCCCCGTATCGCGTTCGTCAACAAGATGGACCGTACCGGTGCCAACTTCCTGCGCTGCGTTGAGCACATCAAGACCCGTCTGAAAGGTAACCCGGTTCCGCTGCAACTGAACATCGGTTCAGAAGAGAACTTCAAGGGCGTTATCGATCTGGTCAAGATGAAAGCCATCAACTGGAGCGAAGCTGACCAGGGCGTTTCCTTCGATTACGAAGACGTGCCGGCCGAGCTGCTGGAACAGGCGCAAGAAATGCGCATGAACCTGGTTGAAGCCGCTGCTGAAGCGTCTGAAGACCTGATGGAAAAATACCTGGGTGGTGAAGAACTGACCGAGGAAGAGATCAAGAAAGCTCTTCGTCAGCGCGTTCTGAACAACGAAATCATCCTGGTTACCTGTGGCTCCGCGTTCAAGAACAAGGGCGTACAGGCCATGCTGGATGCCGTGATCGAGTATCTGCCGGCGCCGACCGACGTTGCTGCGATCGACGGTCTGAAGCTGGATGGCGAGACCAAAGACGAGCGTCACGCTTCCGATGACGAGCCGTTCTCTGCTCTGGCGTTCAAGATTGCTACCGACCCGTTCGTGGGCAACCTGACCTTCTTCCGCGTTTACTCCGGTGTGGTTAACTCCGGTGACTCCGTGCTGAACTCCGTTAAAGAGAAGCGCGAGCGTTTTGGCCGTATCGTTCAGATGCACGCCAACAAGCGTGAAGAGATCAAAGAAGTTCGCGCAGGCGACATCGCTGCTGCCATCGGCCTGAAGGACGTCACCACCGGTGATACCCTGTGTGACGAGAACGCACCGATCATCCTGGAGCGTATGGAATTCCCGGAGCCGGTAATCTCCATCGCCGTTGAGCCGAAATCCAAGGCCGACCAGGAGAAGATGGGTCTGGCTCTGGGCCGTCTGGCTCAGGAAGATCCGTCCTTCCGCGTATGGACCGACGAAGAGTCTGGTCAAACCATCATCGCCGGTATGGGTGAGCTGCACCTGGACATCATCGTTGACCGTATGCGTCGCGAGTTCAAAGTAGAAGCGAACGTAGGTAAGCCGCAGGTTGCCTACCGTGAAACCATTCGTAACACCGTCAAGGATATCGAAGGTAAGCACGCCAAGCAGTCCGGTGGTCGTGGTCAGTACGGTCACGTCGTTATCGACATGTACCCGCTGGAAGAAGGCAAAGCCTACGAGTTCGTCAATGACATCAAGGGTGGCGTCATTCCGGGCGAATTCATCCCGGGTGTTGACAAGGGTATCCGCGAGCAGCTGAAGTCCGGCCCGCTGGCAGGTTATCCGGTAATGGATCTGGGCGTGCGTCTGCACTTCGGTTCTTACCACGATGTCGACTCTTCCGAACTGGCGTTCAAGATCGCTGCTTCTCTGGCGTTCAAGGCTGGCTTCATGAAGGCCAACCCGGTACTGCTCGAGCCGATCATGAAGGTCGAAGTCGAGACTCCGGAAGACTACATGGGCGACGTTATCGGTGACCTGAACCGTCGTCGCGGCCTGATCGAAGGCATGGAAGATGGCCCGTCCGGCAAGATCGTACGTGCTCTGGTGCCGCTGGCCGAAATGTTCGGTTACGCCACCTCCCTGCGTTCTGCTACCCAGGGTCGTGCTTCCTACGCCATGGAATTCGCCAAGTATCACGATGCTCCGACTAACGTCGCCCAGGCCGTGATCGAAGAGCGCAAATCCAAGTAATTTAAGATTCCCCGCCTACGACGGTAGGCGGGTTTAACCTAGAAGGACTACGTCGTGTCTAAAGAAAAATTTGAGCGTAATAAACCGCACGTAAACGTCGGCACCATCGGCCACGTTGACCACGGTAAAACCACCCTGACCGCCGCCATCACCAACGTGCTGGCCAAGCACTTCGGTGG
>NZ_JAPCJC010000038.1:0-16842 GCF_027707805.1 Aeromonas sp. QDB20
AGGCAGCCTGTCAAGGTATTCGAAGAGTACCGTCAGGCGGCATAGGCGAGTGTCGCACTTCGAAGTTGAATTCGCGACATCCTTGTTTAATGACATACATAATTTGACTCTTATGAATGTTATTGAGGGTTGTTAAAATTGTCATTTATTTGGGTTGATTATGTGATCAGGGTCACCACTCGGGAGAAATGAACATTATGGAACTCACACTATTCTCGACAGCGGTACAGTTGTCAGCCGGACTTAATGGAAAAATCGTAGACTCGAATAGCGAAGGGCCGTAGGTTCGAATAGCGAAGCATATTCGGAAGATCGCGAGAGTAAGGGTGTTGAGGTGACGCTGATGTTCAGGGGTTCCTGCTTCTCTTGCTATCAGGATATTCGCGGTAAACGGACGATTACGCTGCGCTAATCGACCCTACATTATGGGACTTATTGTTACCTCCCCCTCATCCCCAGCCCTTCTCCCGCAAGGGGAGAAGGGGGCAAAACGGTTCAGCTGACAGTGCTTTACGTGCGAGGCACGGGTGGGGATGGGGCTTTGGAATTGGCACGGACCATCCCCTCTCCCTCGGGAGAGGGTTAGGGTGAGGGGTTGCTATCTGTGTTGTCGTTTCGTTTTGAGCCTTTACCTCTCTCCACTTCCCGCACCGTCAATCGCCATATTGGCGTGGCTCGCCGCCGATTCCCCCTGATTTTTTTCTGACTTCCCCCAGACTTCACCTTCTCTTCACACAACCCCATTTTCCCCTCACAAATCCCCCGTATCTTCTGCCCACTGATAAATGGGCCCGGCTTGTCACAGGGGTGGCGAGGGGCCGGTTGGAGTGAGGGAGCAAGATGATGAAAGGTTGGATAAAGTGCGGGCTGGCCGGGGCCCTGGTGCTGATGGCGAGTTTCTGGGGTGGCAGCGTGCGGGCGGCGGGGATGTCGCTGACGCAGGTGAGCGGCCCTGTCTATGTGGTGGAGGACAACTACTACGTCAAAGAGAACTCCATGGTCTATTTCGGGGCCAAGGGGGTGACTGTGGTGGGGGCGACCTGGACGCCGGATACCGCCCGCGAGTTGCACAAGCTGATCAAACGGGTCAGCCGCCAGCCGGTGCTGGAGGTGATCAACACCAACTACCACACCGACCGGGCTGGCGGTAACGCCTACTGGAAGTCCATCGGTGCCAAGGTGGTATCGACCCGCCAGACCCGGGATCTGATGAAGAGCGACTGGGCCGAGATTGTCGCCTTTACCCGCAAGGGGCTGCCGGAGTACCCGGACTTGCCGCTGGTGCTGCCCAACGTGGTGCACGAGGGCGACTTCACGCTGCAAGAGGGCAAGCTGCGCGCCTTCTACGCGGGCCCGGCCCATACGCCGGACGGCATCTTTGTCTACTTCCCCGACGAGCAGGTGCTCTATGGCAACTGCATCCTCAAGGAGAAGCTGGGCAACCTGAGCTTTGCCGATGTGAAGGCCTATCCGCAGACGCTTGAGCGGCTGAAAGCGATGAAGCTGCCGATCAAGACGGTGGTGGGCGGTCACGACTCGCCGCTGCATGGGCCTGAGCTTATCGATCACTACGAGGCGCTGATCAAGGCCGCGCCCCAGTCATAAGCCGCTGCGGCGGCAGCCGGAGGACGCGCTGGACGCACTAAAGAAGGCGCCCGGCCGGGCGTTTCTGGCAGGGGGACGCCCTTGCCCCCAGTTTCGGGCTGTTCAAGGGCGGCCCCCTTTCATAAGATGGGCCTCTCTTCACGCAGTTAGCGGGCCTTTCGTGATGTACGCAATTCAAGACGAACAACCCGATTCACTTGGCCGCCTCAAGCAGGCTTTCATCACCGGCATGTGGGCGTCCCTTGCCAGCATCATCATCGGCTTCGCCTTCAAGGTGTGGCTGGCGCAGTGGGTGGCCAAGGGGGATCTGGCGCTGTTCAACAGCGTGGTGGATTTGATCTCGCTGTCCCTCATCCTGATGACCGGCTTTCGCTCCTCCATGGTGGTGAGCTACTCCCAGACCAAAAACGATCGGGACATCATCAATATCTTCCGCTATTTCCTCATCGGCATGGTGCTGCTCACCTGGGGGCTGGTGATCCCCTACATCAAGCACGGGCTCCATATCCGGGCCGAATATCTGCAATTGGTGGGGGTCATCTTCGGGCTCGGGCTCAAGGTCTACTTCACCAATCTGGTGGCCATGTACCGGATGTACGGGATCTCCAACCGGGTCACCTGGCTGGAGCCGCTGGCCAATGGCCTGCTGTTTATGGCCTGCTATTTCGGGCTCGGGATGGAAGCTCTCCCTTCGCTCTTCTACGGGCTGACCTTCTCCTCGCTCGCCATCGCCGGCTACATGTATCTGCACCGGCGTAGGGCCATCGCCACCCGGCCGCTGGCCAGGGTCGAGCTTGGCCCCGAGATGCGCAGCTATGTGAAGAAGAGCTTTACCGCGTCCCTCGAGGCGGGGGCCAGCATCCTGATGATTTACATCACGGTACTGCTCACCATCCGCCACTTCAGCCTCGACGAGCTGGGGGATTTTCAGGTGGTGGTGCGCCCCATCTTCACCTACATGACCACCCTGTTCGTTTTCCCCATCTACCGCTTCGTGCTGCCTGAGCTGGCGGTCAATCTGCGCAGCGGCGATCACCGCCAGATCCGCCTGATCCGGCGCTGGATCTTCCGCCTCAGCGCCATCGTCAGCCTGGTGTTCTTTCTGGTGATGCTGCTGGCGGGCAAGCCGCTGGTGTCGCTGCTGTTCCCGGCCGACTATCTGGGGGCCGTGCCGGTGCTGCTGCACTTCTCCCTCTTCTTCATCTTCATGATGCTCAATGGCTACCAGCTTGCCTACATCAAGGCCCACGGCCACTTTACCCAGAGCCTGCTGATCCGCGCGGTGGGTATAGTGGCGCTGGTGGCGGCCTACTACCTGGTGGCCCGCTTCACCACCAACGTGGTGGCCATTATTGTGGCGCTGGGCCTCGGTTATCTGGTGATGTTCGTGCTCTCCACCCTGGCCGAGCAGCGCATCCTGCGGGCCCTGCCACCTGTGCTGGCCAGCCACGGGTAGCCGCCGGCCAGCCAATAAAAAACGCCCGCTTGGGCGTTTTTTATTGGGTCGCGAATACAGGCTAAGCGCCGTCTGCGGGTTACAGCAGCATGCCAACGGCCAGCCGGTTGAAGGCATTCATCAGGGCGGCCGCCAGGGTCAGGTCCGAGATCTCGCGATCGGAAAAGTGAGACTTGAGCGGAGCGTAGCGCTCGTCCGGTGCGCCTGTTTGATGGACATAAGTGAGCGTCTCGGCCCAGGCCAGGGCGGCGCGCTCGCGTTCGCTGAACAGGTCGCTGACCCGCCATCCCGCCAGACAATCGAGTTTTTGCTGCGACACCTCGCACTCGCGCAGCACCTTGGCGTGCATCCCTAGGCAGAAGGCGCAGCCGTTGATCTGCGAGATGCGCAGATAGACCAGCTCCAGCAAGGGGGCGCCGAGGGGGCCTGCGGCCAGGGCGTCGCTGGTGGCGCGCAGCCCTTGATAGGCCTCGGCTGACAGGGTGGAAAAGGGAAGTCTTGGCTGAGTCATGGCAGTACTCCAAGGTGGTGTGGATCGGCAAGCCGGCTAAACAGGGGCTGCTGCGCCAGCAGCGCGCGGTTGGTGTCGATGGTCTGGCGCACTGCCTCGTCACCGAACACCAGTCCCTGCAGATAGAAGAAATGGATGTTGAACAGCCCCAGGGTGTTGAGCGCATGGCGCAGGTAGGGGGTCAGAAAATCGGGTTGCCCGGCTCGCGGGCCCTGATGAAAGCCGCCCGATCCCACCAGGGCGTAGACGGGGCGGTCGGCCAGCAGCCCCAGCTTGCCCTCGGCACTCGACTGGAAGGTGCGATGGATGCGCAGCACATAGTCAATCCACAGCTTGAGGGCGGCTGGCAGGGTGAAGTTGTGCAGCGGGGTGGCGATGAGCAGGGCATCGCTCTGCTCCAGCTCCCGGATCAGCGTCTCGGAGAGGGCCAGCTCGGGGGCGTCAAAGGGGGTGGCTGTGGTCAGCGCCTGCACATAGGCCTGGCTCAGGGCCGGCAGGGGGTCAGTGCCAACAGGGCGTTCGACCAGTGCGAGGGCCGGGTGCGCTTGCCGCAGACAGGCCACCAGATCCAGCGCCAACCGGTTGGCGTGAGAGGCAGCTCCCTGGGCGCTGGCATTGATCAGCAGTACCTGGTTCATGGGCGCAGATCCTCGCAAAAGTGCATCCCGCGGGAGAGCAACCCGCAGCGAAAGTAGAAACGCTGGGCCAGCGCATTGTGCAGGCCGGTATCGAGCACCAGGTGATCGCACCCCAGTCGCATGGCTTCGGCGCGCACGGCGTCCAGGAGCTGCGCCCCCAGGCCGCTGCGCTGCAGGTCGGGACTGACGATGAGATCGTCGATATAGACAAAGCGCCCGTAGATGAGGTTCTCCTGCAGGCGATAGCCGGCCAGGCCGACGATGCGTTCGGCGTCCCGCGCGGCCAGCAGGCGATAGCCTTGTTGTGCCTGCCTGGTGAGCTGCGCCACATAGCGCTCCGGGCTGCTGAGGTGGGGACGCAGCTGCTGCATCAGGGTGAAGCTGGCGGCAAAGGCCACTTCGTCGTCGAGGGGGTGGAGGGTGTGTGCCACATCGGGTGTCCATGCTGGGGTGATGAGGCACTGTATGCCCGTCATGGACCCGGTCACAGGGCCAAAAAAGGTGTAAATGAGTAGGCCATGTGGCCGTGCGGAGGGAGCCTGGGCTCCCTCACCGGATCAGCGGCGGGCCTTGCTCTTGTTGCCTGCAAGCGCCTGCTTTCTGGCGCGCTGCTTCTGGGCTGCCTTGCTGCTGCGGCGCGGTTCGGGCTCGAAGCGGGTCAGATCCGGTTCAAAGCCCGGGAACCACTGCTGGGGCAAGCGGGTGTCGAGCACCGCCTCCACCTTCTCTAGCAGCGGCGCATCTTCCGGGCTGAACAGTGTGATGGCGAGCCCCTTGTTGCCGGCGCGACCGGTGCGACCGATGCGGTGCACGTAATCCTCCGCCACAAACGGGAATTCCATATTGATCACGTAGTTGAGATCCGTGATATCGAGGCCGCGGGCCGCCACGTCGGTGGCAACCAGCGCCTGCAGGGTGCCGGCGCGAAACTCCAGCAGCACCTTCTCCCGCGCCCCTTGTGACAGGTCACCGTGGAAGGCCAGCGCATTGATGCCGGCCTTGCCGAGCTGCTGGGCCAGCTTGTCGGCCCCCTGGCGGGTGCGGCTGAAGATCAGCGCCGGCGCCCAGCCCTTCACTGTGAGCATGTGTTCGACCAGCGCCAGCTTGCGATCGCTGTCCACCGTATAGACCCGCTGCTCCACCTCGGCTGCCGTGGTGTTGCGCGGTGCCACTTCAATCAGTGCCGGGTCGCGCAGCAGCACCTTGCTCAAGGCAAACAGGTTGTCGTCGCAGGTGGCCGAAAAGAGCAGGGTCTGGCGATCCGCCGGGATCTGTTTGAGCAGCGCCTTGATCTCGTCCATAAAGCCCATGTCAAGCATGCGATCCGCCTCGTCAAACACCAGATGGCGCAGCGCCGCCAGACTTAAGGCCCCCTGGCGCAGATGGTCGAGCAGCCGGCCCGGGGTGGCGATCAGGATATCCACGCCGTTTTTCAATGCCTCCACCTGCGCCGCGATACTCACCCCGCCGTAGACCAGCGTGCTGGTGAGGTTGGTACCCTTGGCGTAGCGCGTGACGCTCTCATGTACCTGCACCGCCAGCTCGCGGGTCGGCACCAGCACCAGGGCGCGGATGGGGCGGGGGGCATCGCTCGTCGGGTGTTGCAGCAACTGCTCCAGCAGCGGCAGCACGAAGGCGGCGGTCTTGCCGGTGCCGGTCTGGGCACCCGCCATCAGATCGCGCCCCGCCAGGATGACCGGGATGGCGCCGGCCTGCACCGGGGTCGGCACGGCGTAGCCAAGCTCGGTCAGGGTCTGCTGCAGGCGGGGGGAGAGCGCCAGGTCGGCGAAGGAGGCAATGGACATAAGGGTACCCGTCGGGATGGGCGCGGCCACGCCGCGCTGGAAACAGTCTTGATGGCCGGCATGGTAACAGATGCGGGGCCGCGGGCAGAAGGCGCCGCCGGCTCAGCGGCAGTGAAACACCTCTTCCAGTGCGTCCACCACGGCGCGCACCCGGCTGGCTTTTTGTAAGTCGGGGTGGAGCACCAGCCAGATGTCGACCGGATCGCACAGGGTGGGCAGCACGCGCACCAGTTCCGGCTCCTTGTCCGCCAGAAAGGTGGAGAGCAGGGCGATGCCGAGCCCCTGACGAGCGGCCGCCAGCAACAGCAGCTGGGCATTGCACTGCAGCACCACGTTGGGTTCGTGCAGCGGCTCCCCGCACAGACTGTGCCAGTGGCGGGAGACCAGCTCCCTGGCAAACAGCAGCAGGGCATGCTGGCTGAGAGCGTGGCCGCTCTTGGGCGTGCCGTGGCGGGCCAGATAGTCGCGGGAGGCGTAGAGCCCCATCTCTATGGTGGTTAGGCGCTTGATCACCAGCTCGTCGTTGTCCGGGCGCAGCCCGCGGATGGCGAGATCGGCCTCCCGGTAGGCGATGTCGCTGACGCTGACCGCGGTCTGCAGGCTGAGTCGGATGCCGGGATGGCGCTCGCGCAGCAGGGTGAGGGCGGGCAAAACGAAGGCCTGGGCCAGGGTGTCGGTGGTGGCGATGCGCACCTCGCCACACAGGCTCTGATCGCCGGCGCTCGCCTTGCGTTCGATGGCCTTGATGGCCTGCTCCATGGCGCTGGCATCCGCCAGCATGGCCTCGCCGAGGGGGCTGAGATCATAGAGCTTGGGGGTGCGGATAAAGAGTTTGGAGCCGAGGTTCTGCTCCAACGCCGTGATGCGGCGCCCCACGGTGGCCTGATCGACCCCCAGTACGCCGGCGGCGCCGCGCAGGGTGCCCTGCCGTGCCAGTGCCAGAAAAAACCGCGCGTCGTCCCAGTTGATCATCGAGCCTCCCGTTTGTCAGCCCCTGTTGGAGCTTGCTCATTAGAAGCCAGCGCCGGCGGGAGCACAAGGCGAGAGTGCCCTTGTCGACATGCAGATAGATGCCACTGACATGCATTATTGAAGCAGGCTGATGCATTTGTGTCGCTGTCGAGGGGCGGCGGCGGGCGCTATCATGGCGTCTCTCGTCAGCGGTCTTGCCCGCCCTCATCGGAGCCTTGCATGTCATCATCTCTCTGTGCCGCCGCCCCCTCTGCGGCGGCTACCTCCCATCGCGCCATCCTGCTGTTTCTGCCGCTGGCGCTGATGTCGGCGCTGCTCAACAGCAGCGTGCCCACCCCCCTCTATCCCCACTATCAGCAGGCGCTGGCCCTGAGCGATGTGAGCCTAACCCTCATCTATGGCGGCTATGCGGGCGGGGTGCTGATCTCCCTGTTCGGGGTGGGCAATCTGGCGGGCAGGGTGAGCGACCTGCGCGCCATGATCCTGCCGGCCCTGCTGGCGGTACTGGGGGGCGCCCTGCTGTTCTCCCTCGCGGACTCCTTCTGGTCGCTATTGCTGGCGCGGGTGCTGGCCGGGATCGGCACCGGCGCCCTGACCGGCGCCGCCAACGTGGCTCTGCTGCGCTTTGGCCCGCGCGATGGCGGCAAGCGGGCCGCCCTCAGCGCGACCCTCTCCTTCACCGCCGGGCTGGCACTCGGCCCGGTGTTCAGCGGGTTGGCGCTGCAGCTGGAGTGCTATCCGACCCAACTGCCCTTCCTGCTCATCATGGGGCTGGCGGCCTGCGCCATGGCGGGGGTGGCATTGAGCTGGCCCGCCAGCGCGCAAGGGGCGCCTGCTGCGACAACGCAGCAGGGCAGGGGATCGCTGGGGGAGGGGCTCAAGGCCACCGGGGCGGCTTTCTTTATTTGTGCACTGGCGCTGTTTACCGCCTGGGCGGTGGCGGCCAGCCTGCTGGCCATCGGCCCCAAGGTGGCGAGCCAGCTGCTGGGGCTGCGGGATCTGGGTCTGTTCGGCTATCTCATCGCGGCCTACATGGTGCTCTCCGGCCTTTGCCAGCTCTGGGCCCGTCGGCTCGATGCCCGTCACACCCTGCAAAGCGGCGCCCTGGCGCTGGCGATCTGCATGCTGCTGTTTGCTGGCGCCGTGCATGCCCAGTCGTGGTGGCTGGCGGTGGTCGGTTTGCTGGTGGCCGGTTACGCCCAGGGTGCGGTGTTCGTCGGCAGTGCGACCCTGGTCAACCGCATCGCGCCGGCTGCCAGCCACGCCCGGCTGGTGTCGCTCTTCTACGTGATCGCCTATGTGGCGAACTGGGTGCCTGTGTTGCTGGGCTGGGTCAGCGATGGTGCCGGCGTGCAGGCGGCGGTGGATCTGCTCACCGTCGGCAGCGTGCTGATCAGCCTGGGGCTGGCCTGGGCGGCCTGGCGCACCCGCTTCGAGCCGGCTGCCGGCTAGCGTGACTCAGTCGGCCAGCAACACCCGCTCGGCTGACAGATGGTGCATCCATTCGCGCAGGATCAAGAGGGCGGCGGCAAAGCGCCGGGTCTTGGGCAGGCTAGTGTGATTCAGTCGGCCAGCACTACCCGCTCGGCCGACAGATGGTGCATCCATTCGCGCAGGATCAAGAGGGCAGCGGCAAAGCGCCGGGTTTTGGGCAAGTTGGCTGCGGCCAGCGGGTCACCTTCCACCATGGCGGCAAACTGACCGAACAGCTGCTCCAGACTCTCCCGGCTCAGTTCACGACTGCCGAGCGCCTCGGCCAGCGGCAGCGGCGCCTGCAGGGTCACCACTTCATGGGGCGGCACCTCGGCAGCCAGCGGCATCAGCACGTCCTCCACCACCATGATGGCCTGCTCCAGCTCCAGCGCGCTCGGTGGATCCCGGCGAAACGGGCCCGGCGTCATGGCCTCGAGGCCGAAGCCCAAGTCGCGGGTGAAGCGGGTGCCGTCGGCCCGGGTCAGCTGCAGCTGGCTGCTGTGCTCCCCCAGGCTGAGCAGGATGGCGGTCTGGTTGCGGGTCATGGGGTCTCCTTGTAGCGGTCGCGACTCTGCCTTATCCATACACCCGCCGCGACCGGCTGGCGAGGGCTTTCGGCACCCCCCATCCGGGGAATACGGCTTGCAATATGTGGTTGTGATGGCATTCTGGATGTCTAGATGGTTATTTTGTCGTTACCTTCAGGAGTTCAGATATGGATATTCGTACCGCCCCCCGTGCGCTTGCGCTCGCCCTGTTGCTGGCCAGCGGCCTTGCCACCGCCAACGAGGCGCTGGTGATCCAGACCGACTTTGGTCTCAAGGATGGTGCCGTCTCGGCCATGAAGGGGGTCGCCTTCGGAGTGGATCGCACCCTGCCGCTCTATGACCTGACCCACGAGATCCCGGCCTACAACATCTGGGAAGCCTCCTACCGCCTCTATCAGACCCTGCAGTACTGGCCCAAGGGGACAGTGTTCGTCAGCGTGGTGGATCCGGGGGTCGGTACCGATCGCAAGTCGGTGGTGCTCAAGACCAAGAGCGGCCACTACATCGTCAGCCCGGACAACGGCACCCTGACTCTGGTGGCGGAGCACTTCGGCATCGATACCGTGCGCCAGATCGACGAGAAGACCAACCGCCTCAAGGGCTCCGAGAAGTCCTACACCTTCCACGGCCGCGACGTCTACGCCTACACCGGCGCCCGCCTCGCCTCCGGAGCCATCAGCTATGAGCAGGTAGGGCCCAAGCTGCCGGCCGAGGTGGTGAAGATCCCCTATCAGCCTGCGGTGGCCGAGCAGGATGGCACCCTCAAGGGCACCATTCCGATCCTGGACGTGCAGTACGGCAACGTCTGGACCAACATCGACGACAGCCTGCTGACCAAGGCGGGGATCAACAAGGGCGACAACGCCTGCATCAAGATCAGCGAAGGGGATGCACTGAAATACGAGGGCAAGGCCCCCTATGTCAGCAGCTTTGGCGATGTGCCGGAAGGCCAGCCGCTGGTCTACCTCAACAGCCTGCTGCAGGTATCGGTGGCACTGAACATGGACAGCTTCGCCGCCCAACATCAGGTGCAATCCGGCGCCAACTGGCATATCAGCCTGAAGAAGTGCTCCTGATCGCGAGCTGAAGTTGCCGGGTGACCGGTACACGGAGATAAAGAGGGCAGGCATCGATGGATGCCTGCCCTCTTGTCATGGCGCCCGAGGCAGGATGGTTGTTGTCAAAACACATATTTGCAAGGTGATATTGATAATGATTGTCATTTGGCTGGATAATCGCCGACTCCTCAGACCACTCACCCTTTGCACGATGAAAACCAGCCTCTTACTGGTCAGCCTGCTGATCCTGACCGCCTGCAATGACAACCATAGCCAGGCGCCCGTTCCCTCTGTGCCGGTGGTGACGCCGCCCGTGGTAGAGCCGCCGGTAGAACCTCCGGTGGTGACGCCACCCACAGAGCCGCCGGTGGAGCCGGTACCGACCCATACCCGCAGCGAGTTGACCGTGCGGCTCGATGTGACGACCCGTCTGGGGCAGGGGGCCACCCTGCTGCTGCGCCAGGCCGCTACCGGCATTGTGGTAAGTGGGGAGCTGGGGCAGGAGAGCTCCTTGGTCATGACGCTGCCGGCCGGTTTGCTGCTGGATCAGCCGCTGGAGCTGGTGGGGAGCGACGGCAGTTATATTCTGCGCGCCGCGACGGCCCGGGTGGCCGATCTCGGTGCCACGGCACTGTCGGCCCGCCGCGCTGACGCACCTTCCTTGCGACTGGATGAAGAGGAGACGGCGCTGTTCCTGCTGGCCGACCGCAATGGAGACGGCACCCTCGATCAGAGCGAGTGGGGGCAACTGGCAGAGATCCGTCTGCAACAGCAAACACTCATCCAGGACTATGCAGCCCTGTTGCTGGCCCAGCGCCAGCCGGGGGCCGAGCTCAACTATCCGGACAGCTGGCAGATGCTGCTGGCCCTGCGTGCCGATCAGGGGGAGCGTAGCTGGTATCGGCGCAGCAACAGCAGCCCCATCGAGGCGGCGAGGCAGCTGCTCTATCCCGCCCAACCCAGCCAGCCCGACGAGCCGGAGACGGCCGAGCTGCTGCGCCTTGATGAGCAGGGCCGGCTGACGAGCGGCACTGACTGGCGTTGCCTGCACGATGTGCGCAGCCCCGCCGGGGTCAAGGGCAGTCAGTACTGGTTGCACGCCAGCGGCAGCAGCATCTTGCCGCAGAGCAGCCGTGCCGGGCTGGGAGTGGTGCCGACCGGCTGCGGACGCGGTGACTGGCGACTGCCTGGCCTGGCCGAATTTGAACGGCTGCTGGCGGCGGACAAGCAGAGTTGGCGCTACCCCCACACCTTTGCTCTGGCAGTGCCGACCCGGATCTGGCTGCAGGACGGCGCCGGCCGCCCCGCTCTTTACCAACCCGCCACGGGCAGCTGGCTCGAGGAGGGGGAGGGCAGCGTGCTCTGGTATGCGCTGGCGCCCTATCCGGTACGCCCTTCGGTCATCCGTGACGACAGCATGCCCGACATGGCCGCCCTGCGCGCCCAGTATGCCGGCCCTGCCACCCAATGGCCGGCCGCCAGGGTCGATGAGGGGGTCGAGTGGCAGGAGCTGGGGCCGCTGCCGGCGGTCCCCTTCCCGGCCGACAACCCTTACAGCCGGGCCAAGGTGGTGCTGGGCCAACAACTGTTCTTCGACAAGCGGCTCTCCCGGGCGCAAGACATCAGCTGTGCCAGCTGCCACGATCCGCAAAAGGGGTGGAGCGACGGGCTGAGCGTCTCGGTGGGCCATCAGGGGCAGAAGGGGACCCGCAACGCTCCCTCCATCCTCAACAGTGCTTTCAGCAGCAGCCAGTTCTGGGATGGCCGGGTCGGTTCCCTTGAAGAGCAGTCGCTGCACCCCATCCAGAATCCGGTGGAGATGGCGCTGGATCACGACGAACTGCTGGCGCGTCTGCGGGCCAGCCGCGACTACCCGGCGGCCTTTGCCACGGCGTTCGGTGACGAGGGGATCAGCCTGGAGCGGATCGCCAAGGCGATCGCCACCTTCGAGCGCACCATCATCAGCCGCGACAGCGACTTCGAGCGCTTCGTCCAAGGCGACGGGCAGGCCCTAAGCGACAAGGCGCTGTGGGGGATGCACCTCTATCGCACCGATGGCCGTTGCATGAACTGCCACTCCGGGCCGTTGCTGAGCCAGTACCGGTTCGAGAGCGTGGGGCTGGCCTACTATGGTCGCAATCAGGAAGACCGTGGCCGTTTCCTGCACACCCGCCAAAAGGCAGACATGGGGCGCTTCAAGACCCCCAGCCTGCGGGATGTGGCATTTACCGCACCTTATATGCACAACGGGGTCTTCCCCATCCTGGCGCAGCGTATCGGCAGTTCCGTGCAGGGGGTGGTGGCCATGTACAACTTCGGGGTGACCAAGTGGAGCAGCGGGGTGGGCTTCCCGACCGGGGTTGCGCAGTACGATCCCTTCTTCCCGCAAGCCTCCGATCACCTGCATGCGCTCGGTCTCTCCAACGACGAGCTGGATGCCATCGGTGAGTTCCTGCGTAGCGTGTCTGCCGAGCCGAGGCGCACTCCGGCCACGGTCGCCGAGCTCGGATTGAGCGGGGTGGCTGACGAGGCGCCGGTGTCTGCCATCGTGATCGATCTGCAGGTGACGCCGGCAGCCCCCCGGCTGGAAGTGGGCCAGGCGCTGGCTCTGCAGGCCGAACTGCGGCTGAGCGATGGCACGCGCAATCCGGCGCAGGGCCCCTTGCAGTGGCGCAGCATGACGCCGGAGCGGGTCAGCGTCGACGGCGATGGAGTGCTGCGCGCTCTGGCGGTGGGGCCGGCCCGGGTGCAGGTGAGCACGGGCGAGCGGATGCTGGAACTGGCGGTGCAGGTGGTGGATGCCCAGCCCGATTTCAGCCAGGGTTGCCGTCATCCCGAGCTGGTGGCGGGCGAGCTGATCTTCGTCTGCCCCCTGACTCGCGCGGAAGCGGACCGGCTGGCGCTGGCGTACGACGGCAGTGCCAGGGATGAGGATGGGGATTACAACCCCTTCCCCCACGACTACGTGGTGATGAGCCAGGAGCGGGCTCGCGACTACTGCCAGCAGCTGGTGGCGCGTGGCCACGATGATTGGCGCCTGCCGGCGGCCAGGGAGCTGACGGCGCTGTTTACCGCCTATCATCAGGTCGGTGAGGAGATGAAGCTGCTGACGGAGCAGGGCTGGCCGCTCTACAGCCGGCTCTGGAGCAGCGATGCCCCCAACGACGACGGGGAGGCCCCTCTGCTCGATCCGGGCAGCGGCGAGCTCATCACGGATCTGCCGCAAGAGGCTCACGGCGTCGCCTGCGTGCGGGCACGTTAGAGGAACTCGAGTCATGATCTCGACAAGGGCGCTGCGGCGCCCTTTTCATGGCCGGTTCTGCGGTGAGCCTTACTGCCCCTTGAGTGGTGCGGCTGCGGGTTGAAGCCGGATGGGCTGGGGTGGCAGCTCGCGCACGCTTACCACCACCTCATAGCGTTTGTCGGCTTCGGCCGGCGGAATGTTCTTGAACAGCGCCTGGGCGGTGGCCTGAGGATCCTGGCCCAGCTTGCTGGCGTGATAGAGGGAGGCGGGTAACGCCGGCGGGCGCGTGTCGGGACGACCGGCTGGCGGGGCTGGCAGTTCGCAGGCCTGGGCCGACAGGCTGGCAAGCAGCAGGGTGAGTGCGAGGGGGTAACGTGACATGGGGATGACTCCATCCAGGGAAGATGGCCCATCAAACGCCAGGCGGACCGCTATCTCAACGGCTTTTACGCTCCCTTTTCACCCTCTTTACAGTCATGACAACGGGCGCCTTGGCGCCCGTTGTGGATCCTGTCAACCGCGGGACTCAGAACTCGTTGGAGAGCGCCTTGTACCCCTTGACCAGATCGATGTTGGTGTGGGCCACGTCCTCGGAGAACTCGGCGGCATCCACCGAGACTCGAGGGATATGGTCCAGATCGCTCTGCTGGTTGATGCGGGTGGTGGAGGGGACGTAGAACTCCGGCGGCAGATCGCAGCCGTCCACCACCGAGTTGTGACGCACCACGGCGCCGTCACCGATGTGGCAGTTGAAGAGCACGCTGTTGAAGCCGATGAACACCCGGTTACCCACTTCGCACGGGCCGTGGACTATGCTGCGGTGGGCGATGGAGGTGTACTCGCCGATGGTAACCGCCGCGCCGGACTTGGAGTGGATGACGACCCCGTCCTGAATGTTGGAGTTGGCGCCGATGACGATGGGCTCCATGTCGCCGCTGGCATCCACCTCGTCGGCGCGGATCACCGCATAGGGGCCGACAAACACGTTCTCCTTGATGATCACCTTGCCACAGATGATGGCTGTCTTGTCGATATAGGCTGACTCGTCGATGACCGGCAGATGGCCGGAGGGATTCTTGCGGATCATGTTACATCCTGTTGAAGAGGAAAGCGGACGGGAAACAGGCCGGACGTGCGGGCCCGCCGGAGAGTCAGCTTACGCCTCGGCGCCGGGAGGGGAAACCCTTTACTGGTCTGACCCCGACATTGGCCGGCGCCCCGGCAGGGTGTTCCCTTTGGGCAAAATATGGGAGCATGGCCGTTCCCGAGGGCGAAACGGCCCGCTCGACACTATTTGCATAACCCTGGATATCCAAGATGAAGAAGATTGTTGTGCTGCTCGGCATGCTGCTGGCCCCCTGGTTCTCCTCTGCCGTTCAGGCCAAAGGGGAGGCCGGCGCGTTTGATTATTACGCCATGGCGCTCTCCTGGTCACCAGAGCACTGCGCCATCAAGCCGGCCGACCGGGACCAATGTTCCCGCCAGCTGGGATTCGTGCTACACGGGCTCTGGCCCCAGTACCAGCGCGGCTACCCGAGCAGCTGTACCCGCGAGCGGCTGGATCCTGCGATGGAGCAGCAATTTGCCGGCCTCTATCCCAGCCGCTTTCTCTATCGCCATGAGTGGGAGAAGCACGGCACCTGTTCGGGCCTGAGCCAGCGCGATTTTCATCAGCTGGCCAGCGACCTGCGCCAGAAGGTGAAGATCCCGGCCGCCTATCAGTCTCCCGCCGAGCCGCTGCGCAAGAGCCGCTTCCAGCTCAAGGCGGATCTGGCCAGTGCCAACGACTGGCTGGCGCCGGACAACATCACGGTGGCCTGCGCCGACGGTGGCCGCTTCCTGCGGGAGGTCTATATCTGCCTCAACAAGGAGGGGACCGATGCCGTCACCTGCTCCGACGAGATGCAAAAGCGCGAGTTGCGCTCCTGCGGCCAGCCGGACTTCCTGCTGCGCAGCGTACGTTGACCACTTGTCTTCATCAGGCCCCTCGCGGGCCTGATGTGCAATGAGGGTATGGGAAAGGAGTCTTATCAATGAAGAGCAAGCAAGGATTTTCGGGTGAAGAACGGGCGCTGCTGCTCGGCGTGAAAGGGGTGGGGCCCACCGTCATCGGGCGGCTTGAACAGCTTGGCTACCACACTCTGGCGCAATTGGCCGCGGCCGACACTAGCCATATCGTGCAACTGGTGGCCAGCATGCTGGGCTCGACCTGCTGGCAGAACAGTCCGCAGGCCCGCGCGGCCATCGATGGGGCCATCGCCCTGGCGCGCAGCCAGGTCGGCGGCGTCACTCCCGAGCGGCAAGAGGCGACATCATGACGCTGTTTGCCGAACTGGGGATGCGCTATCCCATCATTCAGGCCCCCATGGCCGGTGTGCAGGACAGCGCGCTGGCCCTGGCCGTGACTCGGGCCGGTGCTCTGGGCTCATTGCCCGCGGCCATGCTGAGCCTCGCCACCTTGCGCGAAGAGCTGAGCCGGCTGACGGCAAGCGGGGGGCCATTCAACATCAACTTCTTCTGTCACCGGCAGGAGGCGCCGGATCCCGCCACCCAGGCCCGCTGGCTGCAGCGGCTGGCGCCCTACTATGACGAATACGGCGTGCGCGACACTGCCGGCACAGCCGCCCCTAGCCGGGCCCCGTTCAATGCCGAACATGCCGCCATGCTGGCCGAGTTCAAACCGGCCGTGGTCAGTTTCCACTTCGGGCTGCCCGAGCCCGAATTGCTGGCCCGGGTGAAAACCAGCGGGGCCAAGATATTGGCCAGCGCCACCACGGTCGCAGAAGCCCGCTGGCTCGCCGATCATGGCGCCGATGCCATCATTGCCCAGGGGCTGGAGGCCGGCGGTCATCGCGGTCATTTCCTCGAGGACGATCTCAGCCTGCAGCAGGGCACCTTTACCCTGTTGCCACAAATAGTCGAGGCTGTGAGGCTGCCGGTCATCGCCGCCGGCGGCATTGTCGATGGTGTCGGCATTCGCGCCGCACTGGCGCTGGGGGCCAGCGCAGTGCAGATGGGCACCGCCTTTCTCTGTTGTCATGAAGCCACCACCTCAACCCTGCATCGGGCGGCGCTGCACTCGCCGGCGGGACATCACACGGCGCTGACCAACCTGTTCAGTGGTCGCCCGGCCCGCGGCATCGTCAATCGCGTGATGCGAGAGTTGGGCCCGCTGTCCGAAGCCGTGCCTGCCTTTCCTCATGCCAGTGGCGCCCTGGCCCCACTGCGCAGTGCGGCCGAACAACGGGGAGATGCAGGGTGCTCGCCGCTCTGGGCTGGCCAGAATGTCTCCGGTTGCCGTGACTGGCCGGCTGCCGAGCTGATCTCGCTTTGGGTAAAAGAAGCAGGGTTGGCTGACGTTATGCCTAGATAGCAAGCCAAAGCGGGCGCTGGCTCGGGTGGGAGGTCAGAAAAGAGGGGGAGAAGAGGACTCGGATCCCCTGTTTTACTCGCTATCTGTGGATAAGTTTGTATAAAAGCTGTGCTTGGATATGAATAACTAAAAAAGTGCAGTTTTTTGCAATTTTATTGC
>NZ_JAPCJC010000039.1:0-13465 GCF_027707805.1 Aeromonas sp. QDB20
CTACACGCCGAAACAGCGCTTGGCACAGGCCGCATGACCTCTACTTTTGAGTGCTCCAAAAAATGGGGGGATTACCGTATCAGGCACCAACAGGGCCACCGGCCTTAGGCACGGCGCCAGCTGGTCTTGCCGGCGCTGTCTTCCAGCACTATGCCCATCTCGGTGAGACGGGCTCTAGCGGCATCCGCTGCGGCCCAGTTCTTGTCGGCACGGGCCTGGTTGCGCTCGGCGATCAGGCGCTCGATTTCGGCAACCTCTTCGTCCGCTTCGTCACCCTTGAGGAAGGCGTCCGGATCCTGTTGCAGGATGCCGAGCACAGCACCCAGCTCGCGCAGACGGGCACCCAGCGCAGCGGCAACGGCCATGTCTTCACCCTTCTGGCGGTTGATCTCGCGCACCAGATCAAACAGGGCGGAGTAGGCTTCCGGGGTGTTGAAGTCGTCGTCCATGGCATCTTTGAAGCGGGCCACCTGCTCGTCGCCACCGGCAGCGGGGGCCGCCGGCAGATCGCGCAGGGCGGTGTACATGCGCTCCAGTGCGGCGCGGGCCTGCTTCAGGTTGTCTTCCGAGTAGTTGAGCTGGCTGCGGTAGTGGCCAGACATCAGGAAGTAACGGACGGTTTCGGCATCGTAGTGGGCCAAGACGTCACGGATGGTGAAGAAGTTGCCAAGGGATTTGGACATCTTCTCTTTATCCACCATCACCATGCCGCTGTGCATCCAGGTGTTGACGTAGTCGCCACCGTGGGCGCAGCAGGACTGGGCGATCTCGTTCTCGTGGTGCGGGAACTGCAGATCGGAGCCGCCGCCGTGGATGTCGAAGTGGTTGCCAAGGTGCTTGGAGTTCATGGCGGAGCACTCGATGTGCCAGCCAGGACGGCCCGGGCCCCAGGGGCTGTCCCAGATTGGCTCGCCGGGCTTGGACATCTTCCACAGCACGAAGTCCAAGGGGTTGCGCTTGGCATCCACCACGTCAACGCGGGCACCGGCCTGCAGCTGCTCCAGATCCTGTCCGGAGAGCTTGCCGTAGTCGGCGTAGGAGTCGACGATGAACATCACATCGCCATTGTCGGCCACGTAGGCGTGCTCTTTATCCAGCAGGGATTGCACCAGCTCGATGATCTCGCCGATGTGCTGGGTGGCGCGCGGCTCAACGTCCGGGCGCACCATGCCGAGGGCATCGAAGTCGGCGTGCATGTCGCCGATCAGGCGCTCGGTCAGATCGTCACAGGTGACGCCGGTTTCGGCGGCGCGCTTGATGATCTTGTCGTCCACGTCGGTGACGTTGCGCACGTAGTTGAGCTGATAGCCGCTGTAGCGCAGGTAACGGGCCACGACGTCGAAGGCGACGAAGGTGCGGCCGTGGCCGATATGACAGTGATCGTAGATAGTGACGCCACACACATACATGCCCACCTTGCCCGGGTGGATAGGTTTGAATTCTTCTTTTTGACGAGTGAGTGTGTTGTATATCTTCAGCATCTTATGACCACTGCCTGTGAGTAAAATGGCCTGCCATTCTACCCGCATCGCGCGTAGAAAACGAGGCAGAAAACGTGCCGGATCAGGCGCACCATCTATGCCGCAGGGCCCTGATGGGCTAGAATTGCCACCACTTTATGCCATACACCTGCGGGCACCTCGTCGCCCGCATCAAATGAAAGGACATATCATGGTCACTCTGCACACCAATCACGGCGACATCACCCTCACCCTGAACGCTGAAAAAGCCCCGGAAACCGTGGCCAACTTCCTGCAATACTGCCGTGACGGTCACTACGACAACACCATCTTCCACCGCGTCATCGACGGCTTCATGATCCAGGGCGGCGGCTATGCCCCTGGCTTCGAAGAGAAAGACACCCGCGCCCCCATCAAGAACGAAGCGGCCAACGGCCTCTCCAACAAGGTCGGCACCATCGCCATGGCCCGCACCATGGAGCCGCACTCTGCCAGCGCCCAGTTCTTCATCAACGTGAACAACAACGACTTCCTCGACTTCAAATCCGCCACCACCCAGGGCTTCGGCTACTGCGTGTTCGGTGAAGTGACCGCCGGCATGGACGTGGTCAACAAGATCAAGGGCGTCAAGACCGGCAACTACGGCCGCATCCACCAGGACGTGCCGACCGAAGACGTCGTGATCACCAAGGTGACCCTTGCCGAGTGATCTCTGCCTTCTGCGAGATGAACTGACTGCGGCCCCGGCCGCAGTTTTTCCATCTGCGAAGGCCGGCCCCATCGACTGGCGCCGTCTTGACTACCTGGCCCACGGCAACCCGCGCCAACGCTCGGCCCATGCCCTGCTCACAATCGGGATGTGGGATAAGCTGGCAGCGCAGTGCAGCGATCTGGCGCTGGTGAGCACGGTCGCCATCGGGCTCGACCGCCCCGGCAGCGATCTCGACATCGTCTGCCAGCATCCGGAGCCGGCCGCGTTTGCCGCAGCGCTGGCAAACCAAGGCTGGCAGGTTGCGCAAAAGGGCGCTGCCATCTGGCTGGCTGAGCAGAGCGTCACCGGCGCCGATGGTCACCCTTGGCCCCTTGAGCTCTACCTCACCCCGGATCCCCTCGAGCGCCTCAACGGCTGGCGCCACCTCAGCCTGATGGCCGCCCTGCTTGAGCAGTTCGGCGCGGCGTTTTATCACGAGGTGCTGCGCCTGCGCCTCGAGGAAGGGCTCAAAGGAGAGGCCGCCATCTGCCACTTGCTGGGCCTTGCCGGCGACCCGTATGCCGCGCTGCTCACCCTGGAGGGCGGCGAGCTTGCCCGATTGACGTGGCAACCGGGGACGACAAGCCCCCTTTCTACCTCCACTTCCAGCCACCTCAACAGGGCCCAGCGCACTTTCTCATGAGCACCCTCTTTATCAGCGACATTCACCTGTGTGCCCAACGGCCCGACATGACCGCCGCCCTGGTACGCTTTCTGGCGCACGATGCCCCCGGCGCCGATGCCCTCTACGTGTTGGGCGATCTGTTTGAATTCTGGATTGGCGACGACGATCCCAATCCCCTCCACGGCGAGGTGGCTGACGCCTTTGCGGCCCTGAGCCAGCAGGGGGTGCCCCTCTACTTCATTCACGGCAACCGCGACTTCTTGCTGGGCCAGGCCTTTGCCAAGCGCGCCGGCATGACATTGCTGGGGGATCCCTGCGTCATCGAGCTCTATGGCGAGCGGGTGGTGCTGAGCCACGGCGATCTGCTCTGCACCCTGGATGAGGGCTACCAGAAGTTTCGCCGCATCACCCAGCTCAAGTGGCTGCGCTGGCTCTTTTTGCGGCTGCCGCTCGCGCGCCGCCAGGCCATCGCCCACAAGATGCGCGGCCAGAGCCAGATGGAAAATGCCCACAAGAGCCAGACCATCATGGACGTGACCCCGGCGGCAGTGGATGAGATGCTGCGCCAGCACGACTGCCGGATGATGATCCACGGCCACACCCACAGACCCGCCATCCACGACTTCCAACTCGACGGCGCGCCTGCCCGGCGCATCGTGCTGGGGGACTGGTTCGAGCAGGGCTCGGTACTGGTCTGCCGCCCCGGCGAGCAGCGCCTCGAGCAGCGCGCGCTGATCTGACCAGGCCAGCTGGCGGCAATAAAAAAAGGCGGGAAGATCCCGCCTTTTGTTTGCCTGCGATCTACCTCTATAACGGCTACATCACCGTCATCTGCCCCGCGTAGAGGATGAAGTAGCGCAGCAGCAATATCCCCACCAGGCTCAGGCTGCAGATAAGCGCCAGCCGGGCCGGTTGATGAGCCTTGGCCGGACTGCACACCAGCCCCAGCAGCTGGGGCAGCAGGATCCCCAGCCCGATGACCCCGAACCAGAACACCTGGGACCAGAAGCCGCCGCCGATGGCCGCCCACATGGCCGCTTCCCGCTGGCCGCCACCAAAGTAGAGGCCAGTGAAGAAACAGAGCAGCAGGAACAGCTCGATGGCGACAATGGGCCGCTCGAAGCGGTGCACGAAGCTCACCCCGCGGCTGTGGCCATCCTCCCGAAACAGGGTGACCGCCAGCAAGATGGTGGAGGCCACCCCCGAGCTGATGCCTGAGACCAGAAACAGCGCCGGCAGGATCGGGTTGTTGAGCATGGGGTAGGTCTTGAGGGCGGAGAGCAGAAAGCCGGTGTAGGCCCCGAGCAGCACGGCAAGCAGCAACAACAGCGGCGCCAGCAGCCGCTCGAGGCGGGCGACCCAACCAATCAGGCCGTCTACAAAGGCGAGCTTGTCCACCAGCAGGCGTCGGCGCAGGGCCTCGATCTCGGCTCTGAACACCACCGCCAGCCAGGCAAACAGCACCGCCATGTAGACCTGAAACAGCATGACCCCCATCGACATCACGGAGTCGAACTGGTAGTGGAACATCAGCTTCCAGAAGGTCCAGGGACGGGCCAGGTGGAAGATGAGGATAAGCAGCCCCAGGATCACCGAAACGGGCGCCAGAATGGCGGTCGCCTTGATGATGCCGCTCTCGCTGCCGGCCCCCTGGCGGCGCAGCAGCACCGAGAGGGTGGCCGAGCCTGCCGAGATACCGAGCAGGAACAGGTAGATGGCGATGGGGCCATCCCACACCAGCGAGTCGAAGTGAAACGCATCATGCCACATGGTGCTTCCCTCCCGTCAGCCGGTCTGCGTCATACAGATGAGATGGAGTCATGACTTCACCTCCCCTTTGGGCACCCGGTACATCTTGGGCGAAGTACCGAGGAACTGCTTGTAGCGATAGGTGGTCTCCTGCACCAGCCGTTTGGCGATGGGGCTGTTGGGATCGTCCAGATTGCCGAACACCAGCGCCTTGGTCGGGCAGGCTTCCACGCAGGCCGGTTGCTTGCCCGCCGCCAGATTGGTCTTGCGGCAGAAGTCGCACTTGTCGGCAACCCGGGTGACCGGGTTGATGAAGCGCACCTGATAGGGGCAGGCGGCCAGGCAATAGCGACAGCCGACGCAGAGGTCGGGGTTGATGTCGACGATGCCATCCTCCGCCCGGATGTGGGAGGCGCCGGTCGGGCAGACGTGCACGCAGGGGGCGTTGTCGCAGTGCTGGCAGGATTTGCGAAAGAAGCGGTACTCCTGCGCCGGATACTCCCCCACCGGGCCGCTGCGCAGGATCTGCAGGCGGGCCACCCCTGCCGGCACCTGGTTCACCTCGCGGCAGGCGTCCATGCAGGCGGTGCAGCCGATGCAGGCCGTCTCGTCGTGGATCATGCCGTAGCGCACGCCCTTGATGGTCATGCTGTTGGCCAGGGCACGCGGGGCACCCGTCAGCAGGATCAGGGCGCCGGCGCTCATGCCCACCATGAAGTCGCGGCGGGTCGTGCTCATGAGCCCTCCTTGACGGCGCCGCCGAGGCTGGCCTCGTGCTGCTTGCGGTGGCAGTCGACGCACAGCTTGATGCGCGACTTCTCGGGGATCCCCACCATGGGCTCCTTGGCCGGGTGCAGCTGGTGACAGCTGGTGCAACTGATCCGGGTGGCGTGCACGTCGTGGGCCCAGAGGGCCTTGCGCAAATCGTCCGGCTCATGGCAGCTCATGCAGACGCCGTTCTGCTGGCTCAGCGGGAAGGCGTCGTCGCCAAAGCGCATCACATCGACGATGCCGCCGCGCTGTTTACGGTGATCGGCCGACGCATTGCCGTGGCAGTTGGTGCAGGTAACCGCCTCCCCCGTGTTGGGGTTGGTGACCTGGCCATGCTTGCCGTGCATCCCCTCAGCCCCGTCGTGGCACTTCTCACACTTGGCAAAACGGGCCGCGGCCTTTTTGGCGGCCGCCTTCTTCTTCTGCGCCTTGGCCTGCTTTTCGGCCAAAGTGGGTTGCTGCGCCTGCTCGCTCTGGGCTGCGGGGGCAGCCTCGCTTGCTGTCGTCGCGGCCAGGGCAAGCTGGTTCATCCCCAGGCTCAGGGAGGCGAGCAGCAGCCACTTGATGATCTTTTTCATAGGAAACTCCGAAACGGTGGCACCCGAAGGGTGCCGTCTGCCCGCCTGGCAACAAAAAGGAGCTGGTGACAGCTCCTTTGACGGTCATGAACACGAGACCACACCCCGCCAGAAGCGGGGTGGCTGCGTCAACGGGAGGGGCAGCGACGTTACTGCTGGCTTGCGTAGTACTCGGCCAGCGCCTTGAGGTCGGCATCGCTCATGGCGATGATGGCCTTGTTCATCTTCTCGTCGTTGCTGCGCTTGCCGGCCTTGAACTCCTGCAGGGAGGTCAGCAGGTAACCCTTGGGCTGGCCGGCGAGGATGGAGGCCTCGTCTTCGGCCACCGAGCCCCCTTCGGAGTGGCACTTCTTGCAGCCGGAGTCGTCGTGCAGTTTTTGCCCCGCCTTGGCCAGCGCCGCATCGAACGGCTGCTTCATCGGCTGGTAGGGCAGCTCGGCATAATGTGCCGCCAACTCGTCGATCTGCTCGTCGCTAAGGCCCTTAACAATGTCGGTCATGTTCCCCTTCTTGCTGGTATCACCGGTGACATGATTAACGGTCTTGGCTGGCCGGCCGTCGAGGTAGGTGCGCAACTGCTCGGCAAGATTTGATTCTGCCAATCCTGCGATAGTTGGAATATCGTTCTGGGTGCTGATCCCCTGATTTCCATGACATGAGTTACATGTATCCACCAATGAGTCCAGACTGGCATGTGCTGTGCCAATAGAGCCCAAAAGCAGCGACAGTCCCACTATTTCCAGCTTCATACTGCGTTTCATTTCTCATCCCTCTTCCAGAAAAGGTCTATAAACCCCAGTTAAAAAAGACATTTTTATAATCCAGGTTGATTTTCGATCCGTTTTTGAGACTTAGATCAACGCTCTCTAATATATAAACCCTACAATTAAGATGGAAATGATTTATACCGTATTCAGTCCTCTTTTGACCCTTAAGTAGTATCTTTTTGGGAATTTTTTGAGCTGGCTCATATATGGAACAATAAGTCCGATAAAAAAGGATAAAAGAATGAAATACTGGAAAGTATTGGTGGCTGCAGCAATGGTGTTCACCCTCTCCTCCTGCGGGGGCGGCGGTGATGGCAACGACAAAACGGACCCACCGCCCCCTCCGCCGGGCACCCCGGATTCGCTGGTGATCTCGGCCTCCACCCCGCAACTTGGCGAAAGCGGTCAGCTCTCGGTGCAGTTCAAGGTCACCGACAAGCAAGGCAAGGGCTATGACCTGGGTACCACCCTCCCCTCCTTCACCCTGGCCAAGGTGATCCCCGGCCGTGACGCCACGCGGGAAGACCCCGTGATCTGGAAGAGCTTCATCTACAGCACCAAGAACAACCGCCCCACCGGCGAGAACGGCGGCAAGCTCGAAGCCCTCGGCAATGGCCAGTACCGCTACACCTTCTCCTTCAATGCCACCACGGTGCGCGACCCTTATCCGAGCGATTCGCAGGACAACAACGGTTTGATCCGCTGGGATGAGGCAGCGACGCACCGCCTCGGCATCTACTTTGGCGGCAGCAACGACATTCCGGTCACCGACTACGTGCTGGACTGGGTGCCGGCCGGCACGCCGCCGCTGCTGACCCGCGACATCCTGGAGCAGCAGAGCTGCAACAGCTGCCACATGAAGCAGCCGATTCACCACAGCAACCGGGCCGATCCCAAGCTCTGCGTCACCTGCCACAACGAGAGCGTGCCCGGCAGCGGACGGGGCGATCTGACCACCCTGGTGCACAAGCTGCACGGCAACCTGGATGCCACCGCCACCAAGCTGGTGAGCCACTTCCCGCAGGATCCGCGCAACTGCGACACCTGCCACAAGGGCGTCACCCCCACCACCCCGGATGCCAACAACTGGCAGCACGCCCAGGAGAAACCCTGCGGCGCCTGCCACGCGGACTCCACTACGGCGACCGGCTACGTCAGCCACATCAACGGCAAGATCAGCAGCGGCACCCTCTGTACCCAGTGCCACGCCGAGACGCCCGGCAACACCAAGTCCCCCAGCAGCGTGCACATGGGCTACCTCGCCAACGAGGCCACCGGTCGCGACAAGCTGGTGTTCAAGTTTGACGACGTGCGCTACGCGGCGCCCAACATCGAGGTCGAGCTGACCGTGACCGCCAACGGCACACCGGTCGAGACCATGGACGGGGTGCTCAAGTACATCAAGTACGGCGATCTGGCCAAGGCTCCCTACGTGCTGGTCAACTGGGATCAGGGCAGCGGCTTCGAGCTGGGCTACACCAACCCGCAAACCTTCGTCGCCGGCAACAAGATTGACTTCACCAGATGCGACAGCCAGGGCGGCGGCAGCTTCCTGTGCCGCAAAGAGGTGGGTAACGAGGTGAGCGGCACCCTGGCGGCCACGGTTGCCGAACTGCAGGTGTGCGTGGCCCGCAAGGCGGATCGCAACGGTGCCTTCGCCGCCGGGGATCTGCTCCCCTGCAGCAGCACAGCCAGCGCCCTCTCCTACGTGCCTATCAATCCGGTCAAGGCCTACTTCCGGGCCGAAGGCGGGGTGGACGGCAACTATGTGCTCAAGGCAGGGGCGGATCTGGCCTCCTGCAACGGCTGTCACAAGGATCTGGCCGTCCACACCGAGGGCAACGCGGGCTCGGCCCACGCCTCCAAGGACTTCGCCCAGTGCACCAGCTGTCACAACGCCACCCGCACCTCCTTCTATGCGGCTGTGCCGGGGGATCTGAAGTACCACGTGCACTCCTTCCACGCCTTCGGCTCCCATCGCAGCGGTGATGCCACCTTCCCGGGCAAGCTGAACAACTGCGAGTCCTGCCACACCAAGGGTCAGTACAACCTGCCCAACCAGCAGAACGAACGACCCTCGCTGGTGGCGACCACGGCGGACAACAAGCAGCCCAAGTTCTTCAGTCCGACCCTGGTGGTCTGCGCCAGCTGCCACCTCAAGTCGCCGCTGGGACTGGTCAAGCCGGACAGCCCGGTCGCGGGGGATGAGTGGGCCACCCACATGAAGAACAACGGCGCCATCTTTGGTGCAGAGACGATAGAGGCCGCCACCGGGGTTGAACAGTGCGCGTCCTGCCATGCCGTCGGGCAGGAGCAGGGCGTCGACAAGGTTCACAAGGTGTATGACTTCCGTTGAGACCACCAGGCCGGGGGGATGCCTCTCCCCGGCCCTTTGCCGTTGAAGGACACGATATGAAAAGAATCACCCCGCAGTGGCTCCTGGCGGGTTTGCTGGCACTCGGTTGCCTGCCGGTCTGGGCCAAGAGCGATGCCCAGCCGGCGGCCGATGCCGATCCGCGCCTGCAGGTCGAGGCCACCCTCGACCAGAAATTCGACCAGGGCAAATACTCCCCCAAGGGGGCCGATACCTGCCTCAAGTGCCACGATGCCGACTCGCGCAAACCCGCCACCGGCATCTTCCACAATGTGCACGGCAACCTCGGCAACCAGAACGGGCCGATGGCCGACAAACAGTGTGAAGCCTGCCACGGCCCCGCCGGCAACCACCCGCGCAATCCCCGCAAGGGACAGCAGCGGGAACCCATGATCACCTTCGGCCCCGACTCGCCGGTACCGGTGGAGAAACAGAACAGCGTCTGCCTCTCCTGCCACACCGATACCCAGCGGATGGGCTGGCATGCCAGCGCTCACGCGGTGGAGGATCTCTCCTGCACCAGCTGCCACAGCCTGCACCAGGCCAAGGATCCGGTGATGGACAGCAAGAAACAGGTGGAGACCTGTACCAGCTGCCACGCCCAGCAAAAAGCCGATCTGCACAAGCGCACCAGCCACCCCATTCTCAATGGTGAGCTGCCCTGCTCCAGCTGCCACAACCCGCACCAGTCGCAGAACGAGGCCAGCCTCAAGCAGCCCAGCCTCAATGAGAGCTGCTACGAATGTCACGCCGAGAGACGGGGCCCCTTCCTGTGGGAACACGAACCGGTGACCGAGGATTGCTCCCTCTGCCACAGCCCGCACGGCTCCATCAACCAGGCGCTGCTCAACAAGCGGGTGCCCCAGCTGTGCCAGGAGTGCCACAGCGTGCCCCATGCCAACGTCTCCATCCCCGAGGGGGATCTCAAGGTGCGTGGCGGCAGTTGCCTGAACTGTCATAACCAGATCCACGGGACCAACCATCCCAACGGTCAATCACTGCGGCGCTGAGGAGAGAAGTCATGAAATACTCAACACTTTGGCTCTCCCTGCTGGCGGTCTGCTCGGCCCAGGCGGCCGAGGAGCCGCTGGCAGTCGGGGATTACGCCCTGCAGCAGAGCAAACCGGCCAAGACCGAACGCTGGAGCTGCAAATCCTGCGAGCGCGATGAGGGCTGGTTTGGCGAAGTGGGGCTGGGTGCCGGCTATGCCAACGACGATGGCGCCACCCGCTTTCGCAACTGGGTTCCCAGCCAGCAGGACAGCGGCATGCTCGGCATCTTCAACGCCGACCTGCAATACCGGGGAGAAGGCTCCCGCTACGGCAGCCTGGAGGTGAAGAACCTCGGTATGGAGCGCTTTCGCCTGGCGACCGAACAGGGCCACTACGACGGCATGCGTGCCCGAGTGGGCTACTCGGAGTCCCCCTTCTACTGGAACAGCCACGGCCGCAGCGTCTATCAGCCGGGCGAGAGCCCGCTGACCCAGGGGTCGCTGGCCGAGTTCGACAAGGAGGTGGTGCGCAAGAAGCTGACCGCCGGGCTCGCCTATACCCCGAAGAGCCCGTGGCGCCCCTACGCCGATTTTTCTCATGAGAAAAAAGAGGCCACCCTAGCCTACTACCAGTCGAGCGTGCCCGGCATCGGCAGCGGGCCAGGCCTTTTGCCCAAGCCCGTCGACGGCAGCTCGACCACTCTGGTCAAGAGCGGCGTCAGCTACCTGGGAGAAGGCTGGCTGGTCGACCTCGCCTACCACGGCTCCCTCTACCGTACCGATGACACGGCGCTCTACTATGGCAGCGTCGCCGACCCTTACGCCAACGAGCGCGCCTACGAGCCGGACAACAACTTCCACCAGCTGAGCCTTTCTGGCCAGTACAACTGGGACCGGCAGAGCCTGACCGGCCGCGTGCTCACCAGCCAGGCCACCTCCAACGGCAGCCTGACCGCGTTTCGCAACGCCCCCATCAGCCAGGATGACTTCCACGGCGAGGTAAGCACCCTGCAGGCCGATGCCAAGTGGGTGGGCCGCTTTGGCCGGGATCTCACCCTGCGCGCCGGCGGCGAGTATCGGGACCGCAAGGACAAGTCCGATGAATACGCGGTGGTCGGCAAGCAGCGCGGCAAGAGCGATCGCACTCGCAGCAAGGCGGATCTGGCGGCCGACTACCGGCTCAGCCGCTCGGTCAAGCTCACCACCGGCTATCAGTACAAGGCGGATCAGCGCGAGCAGGCCGACCGGCAGGACACCGACGAGCACACCCTGTTCCTCAAGGGGCGCTACCGCCCGGCCGGGGCGCTGCAACTGGGCGGCAAGCTCGCCTGGAGCACCCGCGACGGCTCGGACTGGCGCCACGACAGCGCCGCTGGCACCGGCAGCCCGACCCTGCGCCAGTTCTATCTGGCGGACAGGGACAGGGTCGAGTTCAGGGGGGATCTCGGCTATCAGTTCAGCGAGGGGATGGATGCCCGCCTCGAAGGATGGTGGGCCAGGGATGATTACAAGGAGCCGGACATAGGGCGCAGCGAGGGCAAGGATTATGGCATCGACCTGACCCTCAACCAGCAGTTCGACGACAACCTGAGCGGTCACCTGTTCAGCAACCTGCAGTGGATCAGCTCCAGCCAGAACCATGCCTATACAGGCGCACCGGACTGGGATCCCTACAGCACGGCGGTGCGCGACGAGATCACCACCCTCGGGCTCGGGCTCACCCAGAAGAAGGCGTTTGACCGGGATCTCGAGCTCGGGCTCGATTACAGCTTCGCCTATGGCCGCGGCAAGACCGACGCCAGCAAGGGCTATGACTACCCGGATCTCACCAGCAAGCAGCACCGGCTGGAAGGCTACGCCCTCTATCAGCTGACCAAGCAGCATTCGCTGCGCTGGGATGTGCGCTACGAATACTTCCAGGACGTGGATTACCTCTACACCGGCGAAGAGCGCAACCTCGGCAACCTGAACCAGGACTACAACGGCTACTTCACCGCCGTCTCCTGGCTCTACAAGTTCTAAGGGACGGCCACGCGCCGCATAAGGGCTGACAGGAGTATTGCCAGCCCAACAATAAAGAGGGGAGCCCAGGCTCCCCTCTTTGATTGTCAAACCCGCCAGCCTGCGTGACAGGCCATCAATGACATGATGTGAACACCAATACCATGTCAACACTTCCCCAGCCAAGCCAAATCACATGTGAACATTGATGAAAAAACATTTATATAAATATCAACCAGTTAAAAACGGCCAGTAGCGTCCAATGACCATAAATTGAAATTTTTATCGCCACTCTCCGTCATTACTTTTATTCCTTTTCGACCAGCAGCACCGACAGCCTGCGCCACTCTTCGGCAAACCGTTGCCTCAGATAAAACTGCCTGAGCATGATGGACAGTTTCTTGGCAAACCCGGCCTTGGCCTCTCTTGTCAGCAAGCACTGGATCTCCGCCCAAAGTGAATCACGTTCAAAGCCGGTCCAGATCGGTGGCACAGGTGCCAGGGTGTTGATGTAACAAACCGGCGCCACCCATTCGAACAAGACCATCTCGACGTGGGCAACGGGAAAGCCCCGTGCCACCTGAGCGATCCGCTCGAAATCGACCTCATTATCGACAAAGAGATCGGACAGCGCTTCACACAGGTCAATGTCTGCCAATGACTGGACCACTCGCCACACCTCCCAAGACGGTATAGCGTCAGTTACACCACAGACACCAAGCAGGTTCAAGCTAATCGATGCACCGGGTCATCCACCGCCCCCCTAACCGGTGGCGCTCTCCCCCTGGCAAGTCGGGGTAACATGAGCCAAACCAAGACGAGGGCTCTGGTCGAGGGAGGCCGACTGCGCCGGGCGGTTGCCGGCGAGCTGCAACACCTGGAGGCACCCCGTTCGTGGATGGGGACCGAGAGCGCGAACATCTTCCAACTGCTGCTACAGCTGATGAACGTGGTGGAGCAGTTGGCCGGCCAGCTATCCCCCATCATCGAATAAAACAAAGGGCCTTTAAGGCCCCCTTTCATTTTTGCTCAAACATCTCTTTGTTTAACTTCTCTTTCAGTGCTTCCAAAGAGAGTCTGTCTAACGCATGGTCCAGTTTCATAAGTCCATGTGCTTCACAATTTTGAGAATAGATCTCCTTGCCAAATCGCCAGCTCGTCTGTTTGACGTAGCACTGCTCCCATCCCAAACGTTCAATATTCGACATGCTGACTTTTTGTGTCAGCAGTCCCAAACCAGCAGCTATAACAATCAAGGAGACAACGAAGATCACCCGCCTCTTAACCGCTTTTGAGGAAAGGTCTGGCTCAGGCATAGCCCGGGTAATCCCCCCGAAAAACTGAGGTGCTCATAAGTAGAATTTTCTCGTATCTTGAACGCAGGAGGTTCTACATGAA
>NZ_JAPCJC010000040.1:0-13338 GCF_027707805.1 Aeromonas sp. QDB20
GCCATGCGAGAGTAGGACACTGCCAGGCACCCAATTGAAGAAGCCCGCTCATCTGAGCGGGCTTTTTTATTGCCTGATATTCAGTCATTTCAGCACGCTTTCCCGTGCTATTCCCTCTCTATTCGCTCCGCACAGGGCAGCTCCATGTTGACTACCCCATCTTCCAGCTGGATATCGATCTTGAAACCAAGCCGTTTGGCCAGGTTGATCATGCCGCGGTTGCTGGGCATGGTCATGCCTGACAGCTGGCCAATGCCGCGCTCCCTAGCATAACGCACAATCTTCTCCATCATCAGTTTGCCAAGCCCCAACCCCTTCAGATCGGACCGTACCAGAATGGCAAACTCGGCATCGCTCAGATCCGGCGTCGAAATGGCGCGAACCACCCCTAAAATCTGATCTTTTCGTTCCCCATCCTGTCCCACGGCGACAAAGGCCATCTCCCGGTCGTAATCGATCTGGGTCATGCGGGCCAGTTCTTCGTGTCCCAGCTCCCCTACATCGGCGAAGAAGCGCTTGTACCTGTCTTCATCCGATACCTTGAGGACAAATTGCTTGTGGGCAGGTTCATCCTCCGGTCGGATGGGGCGCAGCAGCACATGGCTCTGATCCTTGAGCCAGGCCCCCTCTTCCAGCTCGGTGGGATAGGGACGGATGGCCAGCCTGCAGCTGCCCTCTTCATGGGGTTGCAGGGTCAGGCTGGCGTCCAGCACCACCATCTCGGCGCCGCAGGCCTGCAACGGGTGCAGATCCAGCTGCTGGATCTCGGGGAAGGCGAGCAGCAGCTCCGACAGTTGGCATAGCACCTGGCCGAGGGCATCGATATCGAGCCGTTCCGGACTGGCTTGTTCGCGGATCTTGCGACTCTTGAGCGCCCCTATGATCTGGTAGCGTGCCAGCGCTTGGTTGAGTGGCGGCAGGGCCGCCATCATCTCCTGCAGTTCAGCTCCTGATTCACCGAGCAGGATGACAGGGCCGAACACCGGGTCTTGTTGCAGCCGGATCCGCAGCTCCAGGCCGCCGCTGCGCCGTGCCATCCGCTGTACCAGCAGGCCTTCGATGCGGGCACCGGGGTCGTGTTGCCTGACTCGATCCAGAATGGCGTCCGCAGCCTGGGCGACTTCGGCCGAGGTGCGCAGGTTGAGCATGACGCCGTGCACGGCCGACTTGTGGAGTATGTCTGGCGAGCGCAGCTTGACCGCGACCGGATAGCCGATCTGCTCCGCGGTCAGGGTGGCCTCGATGGCATCGGAGACGATCCAGGTCGGCAGGGTAGAGAGCCCTGCGGCCTGCAGAATGGGGTGTGCCAGATGGGTGTCGAGGGTGAGCTGCTTGCGTTCCAGCGCCTGCCGGATCAGCAGTTGGCACTGGTCGACGTCGAGCCTGTCACCCTGCAGCGATGCAGGGGTTTCCATCAGCTGCTTCTGGTTACGGCGGTACTCCACCATATGCATGAAGGCGGCGACCGCACTCTCCGGGGTGCGGTAGGTGGGGAATCCCGCCTCGCTGAATAGACGACGCCCCTCCTGGGCCGAATATTCCCCCGCCCAGTTGGTCAGGATATTGAAGCGTCTGGCCCTGGGATGCTGCTTGACGTAGTCGATCAGGCTTCGCGCCAAGGCGGCGCCGCGGGCGGTGAGTGAAGGGGCATGGATGAGCAGGATGGCGTCAGCCTCCTCCCCTTGCAGCAGGTCGTCGAGAGCCTGCTGATAGTCATTGATGTCGGCATCGCTGCCAATGTCGCGGGGCGGCATCGCCAGCTTGCCGCCACGCTCCAGCAACTTGTCGATCGCCATGTTGGCCAAGCCACGGCCGTTGGAGATGATGGCGAGCCGCTCCCCCTTGAGGGTCAAGGAGTGACTCAGGGTCTCGACGGCGGCAAACAGTTCGTGGGTATCCCGTACCCGCAGCATGCCGGCGCGACGGATGGCGGCGTCATAGACGTTGTCGAGTCCGTTGTCCGGCTCATGGCGGCCGCTCTTGAGCACCAGGATGGGCTTGTTGCGGGCGGCGGCACGGGCGGCCGAGAGAAAATGGCGGGCATCCTGCAGCTTGTCCATGTAGAGCAGGATGGCGCGGGTCACGCTGTCGCGGGAGAGCTGATCCAGTAGTTGGCCGAAGTTGATGTCGCAGTGATCGCCAAGGGAGATGAAGGCCGAGAAGCCGAGTTCATGCTGTTTGGCCCAATCCAGAATGGTGGTGCTGACGGCGGCCGACTGGGAGAGAAAGGCGACCTGACCGGGCTTGGCTGCAATCGGTGAGAAGCTGGCATTGATGCCCTGACCCGGCAACAACATCCCCATGCTGTTGGGGCCGAGCAGGCGGATGTCGTATTGCCGGCTCAGTCGCTGCAGTTGTTCGCGCTCAGGTGGGGTGAAATCGGCCGCCAGTATGATGGCGGCACCCGCTCCCCGCTTGCCGAGCGCCTCGATGAGGGTCAGTACCCGTTCCCGCCGGGTACAGACGATGGCGAGGTCAGGGGCAAGGGGGAGACTGTCGATGTCGGGATAGGCCAGCACGCCGGCAATGGCCTTGCTGTGCGGGCTGACCGGCAGGATGGGACCCTTGAAATGGCCGGCGAGCAGGTGCCTTATGACCACGTGACCGGCCTTCTGCGGGTCGGTCGAGGCGCCGATGACGGCGATTGACTGGGGTTTGAAGAGCCGATCCAGGCCGCTTGGTTTCATGGGCACTCCCGTGGGTGGCGGATGGTGCCAGTGTAATATGCATTCAGCGCCGGTTCTGTGACCGGCTGCGGATCACTGCTTGGTGAGGGCGTTGGCGCGGAGGTAAAACCTCAGTTCACCCTGGATCTGGCGTACCGCTGCCAGGTGGTGCTCCTGCAGATAGATGTCCTGTTCCTGATCCAGCAAGGTTGAGGGTACCCCCAGGCTTTGCAGGTACTCGTCGAACAGCAGCGAGCTGTTGATTTCGATCAGATTGGACATCATGGCGGGACTCCCTCTTCCACTCAGGTTGAACGTTCAGTCTAGTCTCTGATCTGCCCCTTGCCGTAGCTACTGTCATATTTGACATCGAGTCGCTCACATATCCGTGCTGCCATGCGCCCGGCGGTAGAGGAGGAGAGGTTATAGTGAGGAAGTGACAAGGGGAGGAGTGCAATGATCAGGAGCTGGCTGTGGTGCGTCATTCTGCTGGCTGGCAGCGTGCAGGCGACCGAGACCCCCATCAGGGCCTGGAATCTGCTGCTTGATCACCCCAATCCCGCCGTGGCTGGTCTGTTGCGACTCTCCCTCGATCTGACCGTGCCCGAATACGGTCCCTATCGGCTGATTGCCAGCCCGCCGATGGAGCAGGGTCGGGCGGTCAAGGAGTTGCAGGGGGGCGAACTGGTGCAGGTCGGGGTGTTTGCCCCCGATGAGGAGCGCGAGCGCACCCTGCTGGCCATCCATGTTCCGTTGGCAAAAGGGTTGCTGGGCTGGCGGGTGTGCCTCGTTCGGCAGGGGGACGAGGGGCGGTTCGCCAACATACGATCGCTGACCGACTGGCGGCAGGCCGGGCTTCGCATCGGTCAGCACAGATCCTGGCCTGATACCCGTCTGCTCAAGGAGAACGGCCTCGACGTGGTGGTGGGCGGTCTCTATGAGGCCCTGTTCAACATGCTGCGCAAACGGCGCTTCGACTGCTTCCTGCGCTCGGTCATCGAGATCGAGGATGAGCTCACACAGCATCCGGATCTGGCCATCGAACCCCACCTGGTGTTTCGCTATCCGCTGGCGCTGTTGTTTTTCGTCTCACCCAGGTATCCGGAGCTGGCCAAGCGCATCGAGCTGGGGCTGCAGCGGGCCCGCCAGTCCGGTGACTATGAGCGGATATTCGAGGCGGGTTTTGGCAGCACCATCCGGCGGCTGCAGCTCGATCGGCGGGTGATGCTGGAGCTGAGCAATCCGGATCTGCCGGCCGGCAGCCGCGCCATGATGCAGGATCCCTCGCTCATCTATGCACCTGTGTTGCCCGCCTTGTCAGCGCAGTGATCCCTGTCCCCGCGCCGTATCCCAGAAGGCGCGGATCAGCGGCTCCTCCAGCCGCTTCTTGAGCACCGCGATGCCGACATCGAATGGTTTGAGCGCCGGCTTGGGCTCGACGATGCGTACCTTCTCACCCATGGGGCTGTGGTCGATCACCGCCGCCGGCACCAGCCCCACGCCGAAGCCGAGCGCCACCATGGCGACAATCCCCTCGTTGCCCGCCACCTCCGCATAGATGTTGGGGGCGATCCCCTTGTTGCGCAGCCACTGATCGCAGCGTTTGCGGGCCAGCCCCTGCTCCGAGAGGATAAGCGGCAGCCGCTCCCAGTCAGGTTCGCCCTGGGAGAACCACTGGTTCTGCTGCGGTGCGGTGCGAGGAGCGATGAACACCAGCGGTACCTGCTGCAGGCTGGCAAACTCCAGCTTGGATGAGAGGGCATCGGGGCGGGCGGCGATGGCGAGATCAGCCTCGTCGGCCAGGATCTTGTCTACCGCCAGCGCCGGGTCGCCGGTCTCCAGCTTGATCTCCAGCTGGGGATAGCGGCGGCGAAAGCGCTCCAGCACCTCGGGCAGCAGAAAGTAGCTGGCGGTGACCGAGCAGAACACCCGTAGTCGGCCCTGCAGCGGCTCATCGCTGCGTTTGAGCTCCTGCTTGAGCTGGCGCCACTCCTGCAGCAGCTCTCCACCAAACTCACGCAGCTTCTCGCCGGCCGGGGTGAGCCGTACCGAGCGGTTGTCCCGCTCGAACAGCACACAGCCGGTCTCCTGCTCCAGCCGCTGGATGGCGCGGCTGAGGGTGGAGGGACTGACCGCCATGGCGTCGGCGCTCTTGCCGAAGTGGAGGGAGTCGGCGAGGTGGAGAAACAGTTCGAGATTGCGAAGGTCCATCTTTCAGCTCCTGACGCTGGATGCCTGCCCGATATCCAGCGGTGGGTGGTTAGCCCCGCCATGTGATCATGAAGGGTTAACGTTTCAATTATTGCAACGTACTGTTTCGAATATATCAGTTCAGGCAATAAGTGTCCCGCGCTATAGTGGTTTCGACAACGCCGCCATCCGGCATGGAATCAATCGAACGGAGCAATCACCATGGCTAACTATTTCAACACCTTGAACCTGCGTCAGCAGTTGGCCCAGCTGGGCAAGTGTCGTTTCATGCAGCGCGAAGAGTTCGCGGACGGCTGCAACGTGCTGAAGGGCAAGAAGGTGGTGATTGTGGGCTGTGGTGCCCAGGGCCTGAACCAGGGCCTGAACATGCGTGACTCCGGGCTGGATATCTCCTACGCCCTGCGCAAGGCCGCCATCACCGAGAAGCGCGCCTCCTGGCAGAAGGCCACCGACAACGGCTTCGCGGTCGGCACCTATGAAGAGCTGATCCCGACCGCCGATCTGGTGCTGAACCTGACCCCGGACAAGCAGCACTCCGACGTCGTCAAAACCGTGATGCCGCTGATGAAGCAGGGCGCCGCACTGGGCTACTCCCACGGCTTCAACGTGGTGGAAGAGGGTCAGCAGATCCGCTCCGACATCACGGTCGTGATGGTGGCGCCCAAGTGCCCGGGTACCGAAGTGCGTGAAGAGTACAAACGCGGCTTCGGCGTACCGACCCTGATCGCCGTTCACCCGGAGAACGATCCCAAGGGTGAAGGCATGGCCATCGCCAAGGCGTGGGCCTCCGCCACCGGCGGCGACCGTGCCGGCGTGCTGGAGTCCTCCTTCGTGGCGGAAGTGAAATCCGACCTGATGGGCGAGCAGACCATTCTCTGCGGCATGCTGCAGGCCGGTTCCCTGCTCTGCTACGACAAGCTGGTTGCCGAAGGCACAGACCCGGCCTACGCCGGTAAGCTGATCCAGTTCGGCTGGGAGACCATCACCGAAGCCCTGAAGCAGGGTGGCATCAGCCTGATGATGGACCGCCTGTCCAACCCGGCCAAGCTGCGTGCCTTCGAGCTCTCCGAGCAGCTCAAGACCCTGATGCGCCCGCTGTTCGAGAAGCACATGGACGACATCATCGCCGGTGAATTCTCCCGCGGCATGATGGCCGACTGGGCCGAAGACGATGCCAAGCTGTTCGGCTGGCGTGAAGAGACCGGCAAGTCCGCTTTCGAAAACGCCCCGGCGTTTGCAGGCAAGATTGCCGAGCAGGAGTACTTCGACAATGGCGTGGTGATGGTGGCCATGGTCAAGGCGGGTGTCGAGCTGGCGTTCGAGACCATGGTGGCTTCCGGTATCTACGAGGAGTCTGCCTACTACGAATCCCTGCACGAGCTGCCGCTGATCGCCAACACAGTTGCCCGCAAGCGCCTGTACGAGATGAACGTGGTCATCTCCGACACCGCCGAGTACGGCAACTACCTGTTCGCCAACGCTGCCGTGCCCTTGCTGCGCGAGCACTTCATGCCGACCCTGAAAGCGGGTGATCTGGGGGCCAGCAAGGCGGAAGGGCAGAGCGTCGACAACCTGGCGCTGCTGGCGGCCAACGAGGCGACCCGCAACCACCCCATCGAAGCGATCGGCCAGGTACTGCGCGGTTACATGAAGGACATGAAGCGTATCGCCGTCGGCGGTTAAGCCAGCATCGGGCAGGATGATAAGGAGGCGGGGGTGACGATCCCCGTCGCCGGTCGGGCTGGACACCCGACCGGCCAGCCAGCAAACCAGCCCGACAGCCATAAAAAAGCCCCGCTCATCGAGCGGGGCTTTTGCATTCAGAAAGGCCGGCTAAATCAGGCTTTCCACGCTTTCCAGGTGTTGATCAGGCCGTTGGTGGAGCAGTCGTGGCTGGTGACAGCCTCGGCAGTGTTGAGCTCCGGCAGGATCTTGTTGGCCAGCTGTTTGCCCAGCTCCACACCCCACTGGTCGAAGCTGAAGATGTTCCAGATTGCGCCCTGTACGAAGATCTTGTGCTCGTACATGGCGATCAGGGCACCCAGGGTTTTCGGGGTCAGGCTCTTGAACAGGATGGAGTTGGTCGGGCGGTTGCCTTCGAACACCTTGAACGGCACCAGATCCTTGACCTGCTCCAGGGTTTTGCCGGCGGCCAGGAACTCGGCTTCGACCTGTTCCTTGCTCTTGCCGAAGGCCAGCGCTTCGGTCTGGGCGAAGAAGTTGGCCAGCAGTTTCGGGTGGTGGTCGCCGATCGGGTTGTGGCTGATGGCCGGTGCCAGGAAGTCACAGGGGATCAGCTTGGTGCCCTGATGGATCAGCTGGTAGAAGGCGTGCTGGCCGTTGGTGCCCGGCTCACCCCAGATGATGGGGCCGGTCTGGTAGTCGACCTTGTTGCCGTTGCGGTCCACGTATTTGCCGTTGGACTCCATGTTGCCCTGCTGGAAGTAGGCGGGGAAACGGTGCATGTACTGGTCGTAGGGCAGGATGGCTTCGGACTCTGCGCCGTAGAAGTTGTTGTACCACAGGCCGATCAGTGCCAGCAGCACCGGCACGTTCTGCTCATAGGAGGCGGTGGCGAAGTGCATATCCATCTCGAAGGCGCCTTGCAGCAGGGCCTCGAAGTTGTCGAAACCGACCGACAGGGCGATAGGCATGCCGATGGCGGACCAGGAGGAGTAACGGCCGCCAACCCAGTCCCAGAACTCGAACATGTTGTTGGTGTCGATACCGAACTCGGCCACGGCCTTACCGTTGGTGGAGAGGGCTGCGAAGTGCTTGGCAACGTGGGCCTTGTCACCGGCGATCTTGATGAACCAGTCGCGGGCGGTCAGGGCGTTAGTCATGGTCTCCTGGGTAGTGAAGGTCTTGGAGGCCACCAGGAACAGGGTGGTTTCCGGATCGATCTTCTTCAGGGTCTCGGCGATGTGGGTGCCATCGACGTTGGAGACGAAGTGCATCTGCAGGTGGTTTTTGTAGGGACGCAACGCCTCGGTGATCATCACCGGGCCCAGATCCGAGCCACCGATGCCGATGTTGACCACGTGCTGGATCGCCTTGCCGGTGTAGCCTTTCCATTCGCCGCTGATGATCTTCTCGCAGAAGCCTTTCATCTTGGCCAGCACGGCGTTCACTTCCGGCATCACATCCTTGCCGTCACACTCGATGGGGCGGTCGGAGCGGTTGCGCAGGGCCACGTGCAGTACCGAGCGGCCTTCGGTCATGTTGATCTTGTCGCCATTGAACATGGCATCGATCGCGCTGCGAAGATCGGTCTCTTTGGCCAGATCAACCAGCAACTTGAGGGTTTCCTCGGTGATCAGGTTCTTGGAGTAATCGACTAGGATGTCGCCGCCGAAGGTGAGGGAGAATTTGTCGAAACGCTGGGGATCCTGGGCGAACAGATCCTTGAGCCGGGTCTCTTTGTTCGCTGCAAAGTGGGCTTCCAGTGCCTGCCAGGCCTGGGTCTGGGTTGGATTGATGTTTTTCATAGGATTATCAGTCTTCCAAGTTGTGTATGAACCTTGCAGGCAAGGCTCCCGCCAAACCTTATTATTCGAGCACTATACCGGGCCCATTATACCGAGCCCATGGTGCGGCCCGTGTAACAGAGCTTTACCAATTGTCTGCCATCGACCGAGTTTACAACCAAAACGCTGCGATTATGAGTCACTCATGGTTGCCGGATCTTGCGTTTGCGCATACTTGGTCGGGCTTGCCGCCGCTGAAAGGGCTTTCAGGGCGAGGCATGCTGTGGACGGGGTGGCAACCTGGCATGGCAGTCAAAAGAGTATTCGATAGGCGCCTTTTCGCTCATTTCATGCGCAGGCGCAAATTGTCGGTGGCCCAAGATGGCTAGCATGGGTGTCGCATGGACGAGATCTCCCAGGGATGGCTACTGTCTGGAATGAGGAGATCGCTATGAAAGCTGTGTTGTCCCTGTTTGCCCTTAGCCTGATCGCCACCGGCCTCATCGGCCTGTTGACCCTGGTGCTGACCAGTGCGGCCCCTACCTTGCCGCTGCGGGTACTGGCGGTGATCGGTGCCGTGCTGGGGGGATATGTGCTGGTGCAACCGCTGCTCAACCGGGTGGCACGTCGGCTGGTGTAAGCCGACCCCCCCGGAATGCTGAAAACAAAGTCCGGCCCATTGTGGCCGGCTTTTTTATGGTCGTGTTCACCCCTGCCGAGGCCAGAGACGACAATGCCAGCCCGAAGGCTGGCATTGTGGGTGGCTGCAAAACCGCGTTTACGCCTGCGGCTTTTGCATGTGCATGACCATCTGCGGGAAGGGGATCTCGATGCCTTCGGCATCGAAGGTGAGCTTCACCTTCTCGTGGAAGTCGAACCAGACTCCCCAGTAGTCGCCGGTCTTGACCCAGGGGCGCACGACTATGTTGACCGAGGAGTCGGCCAGCGCGGCGACGGCGATGGTGGTGGCCGGCTCCTTGAGGATGCGCGGTTCTTCGTTCACCAGCCGCTCCAGGATCTGCTTAGCCTTGCGGAGATCCGAGCCGTAGCCGATGCCGAAGGTCATGTCGACGCGGCGGGTATCCATGCGCGAGTAGTTGACGATAGTGCCGTTGAGGATGGCGGAGTTGGGCACCACCACCATCTTGTTGTCACCTGAGGTGAGGGTGGTGGTGAACAGCTGAACGGATTGCACCACGCCATTGGTGCCTGCCACTTCGATGAACTCGCCTGCCTTGATGGGACGGAAGATGATCAGCAGGAAGCCGGCGGCGAAGTTGGAGAGCGAGCCCTGCAGCGCCAGACCGATGGCCAGACCGGCGGCACCGATAATGGCGACGAAGGAGGCGGTCTGCACCCCGACCCGGCCCAGCGCTGCGATCACCACGAATACCAGGATGGCGTACTTGAGGATGCTGCCGACGAAGTGGGTGACAGTGGTGTCCAGCTTGCGGGACTGCATCACCTTGACCACGGCGCCGCTGATGAGGTTGGCGGCGATGTAGCCGACCAGCAGGGTGAGCAGGGCGGCCGCGATGTTGACGGCATACTCGATCAGCAGGCCCTGGTTGTTGACCAGCCAGGTCTGCGCTTCGGTAATGATTTCGGGTTCCATAGGGTGTCCTGTCAGGCGATAAAAGGTTTATGACGCATGAATCTAACATTGGCATGCGACAGTCCGGGTCGCATCTGGTGCTCACCGCCTCTTTTGTGCCACAAAAAACAAGGGAGGCCAAGGCCTCCCTCTTTACTGCAACTCACCTGGAGCGGCGTAGCCGCGGCTGATTGCGAATGCATTGTCGCCGGGCGTACTGCTCAGCTCTGCAGCAGCTGGCTGCGGATAAACTGCCACTGATCTTCAAACCCGGCGGTGGGTTTGATTTTGAACTCGGAGCGGACGAACTGACTGATCCGCCCCTCGGTGTAGGCCAGTAACAGGTTGGCCAGCATGGTCTCGTCGAGCTGGAAGCCCTGGCCTTCGCGCAGCCGTTTCTCCCGCAGCACCTGCTTGATCTGGGTCTCCAGCTTGTCGAACAGGATGCTGATGCGATCCCGCAGCCGGTCGTGCTCGCCCAGCAGGGCGTCGCCGTTGAGGATGCGGGTGATACCGGGATTGCGCTCGGCGAACACCAGCAGCAGCTGCAGTATGTGGTGACAGCGGCTCATGGTGTCCTTCTCTTCGGCCATGATCAGGTTGACCCGTGACAGCAGGGAATCTTCGATAAAGTCGATCAGCCCCTCGAACATCCGCGCCTTGCTGGGAAAATGTCGATAGAGGGCAGCCTCGGAGACCCCCACCTCGGCCGCCAGACGGGCCGTGGTGATGCGCTGGCCTGGGCTGGTCTCCAGCATGTGGGCGAGCGCCTGCAGGATCTGATCGCGCCGACTCTGTTTCTGATTACTGCTTGCCATGGATTCCCCTAAAAAAACAATGGCCTGATTCTGTTATTAGGCACCGCCACTCGGGCCGGTGTGGTCTGTTATTGGCGACCAGAAGAACCAAAACCGCCTTCACCCCGTTCGCTCTGATTGAACTCATCGACCAGTTGGAAGCTGGCCTGAACCACCGGCATGATCACCAGCTGGGCGATGCGCTCGCCAGGCTGCATGGTGAACGCCTCTTTGCCGCGGTTCCATACCGAGACCATCAGCTGGCCCTGGTAGTCGGAATCGATGAGGCCCACTGCTATACGATAAAATACTGTCTCAATTTCTTAAGTGTATGAAATTAAAGTTCTTTTATCTTGGTGTCGGAAAAAGTGTCTCAGGCCCCAGGTTTTGGTATGTTGGCGGTCTATGCTTTACCGGTACTACCGAAACCACCACTACCACGCTCGGTTTCGGTGGAGAATTCCTCAACAACACTCAACGACACCTGTACAACCGGTTGGAACATCAATTGTGCGATCCGGTCACCAGGCTGTACGGTGTAAGGGTCTTCGCCATCGTTTGCCAAGATGACGCCTATTTCGCCATGGTAGTCCGCATCAATGACACCAATGCCTTGAGCTACGCGAATACCATGTTTCAATGAGAGCCCAGAACGGGAAGCTACTATGGCTACTAAGCTCGGGTCCATCATATTGATAGCGAGTCCAGTTTTCAGAAGATGGCGAGCGCCTGGTGCAATCGTCACGGGTTCAGCGATGCATGCGCGTAGGTCCATGGCTGCGGAGCCATCGGTCGCGTAGGTCGGCATTGGGAGCTGTTCTGTGCCCAGAAGGTTATTGACCATGCGTGCTTCTATGCGTCGATACATCTTGTGTTCCTCGATAAACTTGAACTAGCAAATTCAAAAATGGGTACAGCGTTACAGGCGCGAAGAGATGGGGCTTGGCTTTTGTCAGCAAAGCAAAACAAAAAGCCATGAGATCTCAGCCGCTGACCGGGGGCTAAGATACCAGATTGCCTCCCTGCATGGCGAGGGTAGGGTTTACCAAAACCCTCGCGGTCAGCATCATCAGAGAGACAGGAGCAAACAGAGAGGGATTCATTTTGGTCATTTATCTGTTGGCAGGTAGTGAGCCGCTATAGGTATTTCATTTTCGCTAATTTGTTCGATAGTTAAGGAAGGTGCGAATAAGTCACCAAGTACAAAAATACGCCTTTGTAAGCATTTGAATTAAATCGACTAAAATTTTCAGTTTTGTTGTGGAGGGTACTTGTTCTCACCCTCCTTAGGTGTCGTGATCATCCAGATCACAGTCAAGATCCGCTCAACAGCTGCTGTTTTGCCCTGTATTTCACGGCTCTCCTCAACAGCATCGCTGACAGCCTTGTCGATTATTGGTGCTAACAAGGGAAAGTCAGAGCGTAGTTCGTTGTATTCTGCAAGCTTGAAGTCGTTTATCTGCAACGCTTGACGGTAGTGTTGTGCTCTAGTATCCAACTCGCTTTTTATGGATTCAAAAGTATCCTTCATCCTCTCCGTCTCCTGCTTTTATGCCAGGGCCTTTGGCCCAATAAAGTGCTCTTCGAACATCATCTCATTGAACCGAGGAGTCTTGATGAAATGGGAAAATGTTCGTCCATCATCAACATCCTTTCTTTTTAGAAGTCCAAGATGTACGAGCTTGATCAGATGCCGATAAATGAAGGTATAGCGCCGTCTATGTTCCTGAGACTCTGCCGTATCCCCAAAAAAGGCATTTACGCACTCTATCGCAGCGAAATCGTCCAACTTTAATCGAATGAGTGCTGTGTAGAGTGCGGTTGGTAGCCACACCGTCTGGGAGTCCATAAGTAGTCCTAAGTTTAGAACGACAATAAGTGTGGGAATTAAAATTAGGATGCGGATTATAGTCCGTGGTCGTAAGCCAGACAACCAGAGATAGTGCTCGCCTGAGAGAGGCGAGACATGCAAGATCTAGCAAAAAAATTTGGCGATGCAGTACGTGATAAACGGCTTCAATTGGGCGTCTCGCAAGATGCACTCGCACATGTGGCCGAGATTGATAGAAGCTACGTAGGACGGATTGAGCGTGGTGAGGTCAATGTCACCCTGGAGAAGGCTTATCGCCTTGCCAAGGTGTTGGGGTGTGATATTAGAGATTTATTGCCATAATTATTTGTCATCTGAGAACTTATGTTTCTACATTCCTCAAAAAATTTCCCTATTGAGGCTCTTTCCGTTCCTTTAAATCACTGCATGACAGACAGTTGTTTAGCAAACCAATGACGATTCCGCAAGCACGGGCTGTTTAAATAAGTTTTCATGACAACTAACTTGAAAGTCACAGACAAAACTGGGAATAATGCCATATCAAAAATGCAATAGACCTAATGTAACGTATATGTATACATTTAATACAAATTTAAAAGTGGGTGATATACTCTTAGTTCGCGGTGCAAAAATGCATAGCAAGATGATAGCTAAGATGACAAATGGTTTTTATTCACACGCAATGATTACGTTAGGGAAGGTGCTAACAAGTCACTTGGCACAAAAACACACCATTCTAAATTATTGATATTAAATGGCTAAACTTTTTAGT
>NZ_JAPCJC010000041.1:0-7467 GCF_027707805.1 Aeromonas sp. QDB20
GGCAGCCTGTCAAGGTATTCGAAGAGTACCGTCAGGCGGCATAGGCGAGTGTCGCACTTCGAAGTTGAATTCGCGAACTACCGAACTCGTAGAAAGAGAGGAAGTAAAAAAACTTATAACATCAGCTCAAGTATTCTATAAGTCTAGTGACGAAAAAATAAGAAATGAAGGTGCAATTATACTTTCAATTTTATTAGATATTTGTGCCGACCAGTATCCAGACTTAGTCCCCATCGCACGAAATATGTTCACTAACGCTGGGGATTTTCCGAATATCAAGCTCTTGAGTAAAAGATATCCTAGTGTTAATTTTTCATACAACTTTTATTCAGAGGCTCAAATGGATTTCAGAGAGCGTTTAAATACTGTCGACGACCTCGATTTTCCTTTAACTGACTATCAGCGATCTTTATGGGTTAATCTATCTTCAGATGAAGATATTATAACTGTTGCACCAACATCTGCTGGTAAGACTCATATTATTCTGAGCTATCTATTAAAGAGGCTCGCTGAGTCTGATGGCGCATTTGCAGCTATAGTCGTACCGACTAGGGCATTGATTTCGGAAGTTGCTGGGAAACTTTATAAATTAGCCCAAGATAACAATGTAGAGAACGATATTGAAATCTGTTCCGTACCTAAAGAAGGTGATTTTGGGAGCAAGACTTTCTTTGTCATGACTCAAGAAAGGCTATATGAGCTTCTACAGCGTGGTGATATATATTTCAACTATCTATTTATAGATGAAGCACACAATATCTCAGATAAAAGCAGGGGGGTACTACTCCACCTTGCGATAGAGAGGTTGCTTGAAGATAGCTTCCCCCAAGTAATCATCAGCATGCCAGCTGAAAACTACCAAGATGCATTTTCTACAATATTTGGAGAGATTGAATTCAAAAAAGAAATAACAAACCACTCACCAGTGTCGAAGATTTTAATATCGGTTATGCCAAAGGGGAAGTCTTTAGTTATATCTAGGCATAATTCAAATAATGTTAAAACAATACCCAAAGGATTCAAGGATAAAAACTTGGCGGATATTGTATTTAAGTTGGGGCATGGACATAGCAATATAATATACAGAAGCAGAACTGCTGATTGTGAGAAAATTGCAGATGACATTGCCAAACTGATTCCTCAAAATCTTGATAATGAATTGTTGAGTGAGGCTGCTGACTACGTAGAAAAGTTTATTCATAGTGACTTTTCACTTGCTAATAATCTAAGGAAGGGGGTTGCGTTTCACTATGGCCCATTACCTAGCTCTATTCGAATTATGGTAGAGAACCTAGCTAAAGATGATCATATAAAATATATAGCATGTACGAGTACCCTTGCTGAGGGTGTTAATCTGCCAGCTAAAAATCTTTTCATGAAGAATCCAATACAGCCAATAATGAATCAGAAATCAGAGCGAGTTGAAGATGTAAAAATTAACAATATCACGGGCCGAGCAGGAAGAATGCTGCAACACTTTTCTGGCAATGTATTTATGGTTCAGCCTGACGTTTGGCAGTTTGACGATTATTTTGATGATGAGCAAGGCAAAGAGGAAAAGATACCAACATATTTTAAAACTCTAAACGAAGACTTATCTAATGTCATTAGCGCTCTTCAGGGTAGGTATCCTCATGATGAAGAAAACCAATATCGTTACTACATGATATCTAATAAACTAATCAAAGAGTATGCTCGGGATGAATTGGATAAAACATTCAGTGCTAATGAACTTCAGTTAAGTCGGCAAGATTTATCCCTTCTTGAGCGAGAGATCAAGATGGCGTATGGTAAGTTACGAATCACTCCATTTACGCTTGAGGCTAGCCCTACTGTTGGCTATATTCAACAAAATAAGCTATTTGATTATCTAAACGCATTGTCGTCTTATGATGACTGGATTTTACCGCATCCAAAATCAGCAGAGTTATATGAAACATTACTTAGGGTTAGCAGTAAACTACAGCAGTTTGGCATCTACATCCCAACTGAAAACTATCCACTCGATTATATATGCCTAATAACAAAGAAGTGGATTAAGGGAAAAAGATTAAAGGATATTATAACAGAACAAATCAATTGGAATAGAGCCAATATAGAGCAAGCAACGAGCGTTAACACATCAGTTAGAAATGTAATAAGGGTTATCAATAACGACATAACCTTTCGTCTTTCAAATGCACTACGCTGCTATCAAGTATTGCTTTCAACAGTATTGTTGAAGAAAGGGGTAGACTTATCAAGCGTAAAACTTCACTCATTCATAGAGGTCGGTGCCAGTGATGACAGAATAATAAGTCTAATTAACTTTGGTTTATCTAGAGAGGCGGCAATTGAAATTCATCAAGTGCTTCCAAGAGATATTGAGTTACATTCAACGAATGCTCTTCTAGAGCTTTATCATACTAACCAGATGTCAACCATTCATCCAATAATAAAGAAGGAATTACTTAAGTTGCTAGCTTCTGAATGACTTTCGATAGTCGAGCATGGCGGCATCTAACACTTTTATTGATGATTCTTCATCAATAAATTTTTGTCGTGTTTGAATTTCTGTCCGGTAGTTATAAAATGCGTTTCCAAAGTCTAAGCTTATTGGGGAGCCATCGCTACTGACACCTTTAACTTTTAGTACGGTACATCCATCATGCTCGGATAGATAGCTGACAATCTCAAGCAAGTTATCCTTTGAAAAGGCAGAATTTGATGACTCATCAAACACAAGGTCTAATGCCAACTGCATATTGCTCTCGATATAAGGAGCAGAACTTAAATCTCTGATAAGTTTTGGGGCGTCATCAGACACATCGGATAATGATGAGGAATTTATTTTGAAGTGAAGACTGCTATATTCAGGTAACTCCTTCAGTGTGGAGAACTCTTTCTCCTTTGGAATGAAATTCAGCCTTATACTATTTCCTCTGTCATAATTGAACTGCTCTAATAAAGCCTTTCCGACCCCCTTTAGGCTGCCATTAGGGCCAGACGTAAATCCAAGTAGAATTTTTGCCTTTGGGACGACAAAGAAAAAATACGGGTCACCAATTATACCCTGGTTTGATGCAGTGCCTGAAATTTTACCATCTCTACTTGCTTTAACTTGCCAAGTGTTTCTCTCTCTTACTACAGTTATAAAATATTCATCCCTTCCTGATGAGCCGGGGAGCATGGATGTTTTAAGCAGATACTTTTTATCCCTAACATTGAATACCCTTGTAGGAAGGGCGTTGTCCACATTCGCAATCACATTCGAAATGAAATCATTGAAAAAAGAGTCTTTGGCCTCTATGGAAAAGAAAAGAACACTTATAGCCTTCTTCATTTTACTCATAATTTTAACCTCGGACATATATCTTTCTAAAAAGATGAATTACTCAACAAACGAGAACTGTATAAATACACAGTGAATAGTAGCATGGGTATAACTGATTGTAAAACATATAAGAACTATTTTTATAGTTTCATGTATTATGCAAATAACACCTCTAATTTCACTCAAGACTTTTTACTAGAATGAAAACATGAATGCACTTGCATCCATTTATTTTAATCAAGTGCTTTTGTAGTTTCTATGAAAACACTCTCAATTTACATCGAAATGTGTAAATATGTATGTGGCCGGAAGAGTCCAGCTCTACGGCCTAGCGTCCGGTTTCAGAAGCTGGCTTGTTCTTCAACACTACAAGCGCTTTGCCTACAAGCCATTTTTGATCGTCATTGAACTCAGCTATCCATTCCAAGGGGAACTAAAGTGAGCGCAGCCGCGAAGACAGAGAGAACATGGGTATTCGTGTTGTTCATGCTCTATCACCTCTTGAATGCATCGATCCTGTTCATTCAGCCTGTCTATGACTGGTTTAACGATGAATACTCACTGACTGGCCTATATGTACTGCTCATGCCCTATCTCTGGGGTTTGATAACGATACTGGGGGCGATTTTGTTCTTGTCAGATCGCTCTTGGAAATATTTGGCAGGCAATCTACTCGGTGGTTCGATTCTTCTCTTCTGGTGGCTTAGACTGGCATCCCAATATTAGTGAGTAACGTCAGGCATATGAATGAGCAGACCAGACGGCATCTGCGTGTGCGTGGCTTCATGCAGCGCAAGCTGCAAGCTCACATGAACCATTCGAAACGAAAACGAGCTCCCGCCTTGTCTATCTACTGATTGCTGTAGCGCCACCCAGCAGCAATAAATCCAGTTTTTTATCAGCTCCGGTCTGAGATTTTCAGCCTGTATCTCCCTCCTCACTACCAGCTCTGCTGGTCTGCTGCATGTGTTATATTCGACTCTAACATTGAGCCGAATGATGAGCTGGGTCTGCTCATTATTGAGACCCTAGCACGTTGGATGAGGAAATAATGGAACCATTTTGGATTTGGCAACAAGCTGATTGGCCCCATTTTCGTTGGCAGGATAGCGAGGTATTGCCCAGATTACGGCATGCTCAACGCAGGCTGGGAATGCTAATAGGTAGTCATTCCAGATTGGGGAACTCCGACCAAACGTTGGATACGTTACTGGCTAACATCATCTCCTCATCCGCTATTGAGGGTGAGCGTCTCAATGCCCAATCCGTGCGTTCTTCCCTGGCTAGGCGGTTAGGGGGATCAGAAACTCCGTCCTATCCCGTGTCAGATCGCTCAGAGGGGCTCGCGGCCATGATGTTGGATGCCATCGACAACCATGAACAACCACTGACAATTGAACGACTTTTCCAATGGCATCGTTGGCTGTTCCCTGTCAACGAATGGTCGGTACAGCCAGTGAATGTAGGGCAGTTGCGAGGAGATGAGCCGATGCAGGTTGTCTCTGGGCGTGTTGATCGCCCCATCGTGCATTTTGAGGCACCACCCAGAGCTGCCCTTGACGATCAACTGGCCGCGTTTATCTTCTGGTTTAACCAGACTCGGCATGACCCCACGATGGATCCCCTTCTTCGTGCGGCAATCATCCATTTCTGGTTCGTGACCCTGCATCCCGTTGATGATGGTAATGGGCGGCTCACGCGGGCACTGACCGATCTCGCGCTGTCACAGACTGACAGCCACAGTATCCGACTCTATGCCATGTCAGTTGCAATTCTAGAACGGCGGGCAGACTACTATCGGGCATTGGGGTCAGCACAGAAGGGCTCGTTGGATATTACCTCCTGGATTTGTTGGTTCCTCGACACACTGGATTACTCCATAGAGCTGGCATTACAGGTGATTGATCGTTCTCTCGCCAAGACATTTTTCTGGTTGCGGCACTGTCATGACGATCTGAGTCCAGATCAAACCAAAGTGCTGAATCGTTTACTGGATGGCGGCGAACAGGGTTTTGAAAATGGCATCAGTGCCAGTCAATATCAAAAAGTCGCCGGAGTCAGTAAGCCCACGGCCACACGCCATCTGGCTGCATTGGTGGAAAAGGGATGTATTGAGAAATTACCTGGTGGCGGACGCAATACACGCTATCAAATCCGCTTGCACACCGAGGAAGTTTGAAAAAGCATCACCATGGGGCGTTGATTTCATTTGGTAGATGAGATCTGCGATTAACGTACCAATGATGCTATTTAGTTAAATGTTGACACCATGATGAGTGCCGTCAGGCATATGAACGAGTAAACTCAGCCGACAGTCATATCTCTCAACAGACCTTTTGAGCGACAATAAACTATTTAGAACATCGGCATCAATTTCAGGAACATCACCCGTCCCGAGATTTGAAAGCAGTTTGGTCACACTGAGACGTACCAGTTGCTCTTCGGCCAGCGCCTTGGCTCTCTGGACAACCTCGGGTGATTCGGATGAAATCATATCCTCCAATGTCCTCCCCATACAGTGCTCCTACTACAGATAGAATTAAAGGCCCACGCCGAGCAGGCATGGGCTCTGCGCATTAGATCAAGAAGTCATCCAGTGCTTTTCCAGCCGCAACTGCTTCTGCGATGGCCTTGGGCATGCGGCCCTGGCCAGTCCAGGTCTTCTCCTGACCATCCTCGGTGTAGCGATACTTTGCAGGACGAGGAGCGCGCTTGCTCTTTACTGTACCCTCTGCTTTTGCAGTGGTTGCAGTACCAACCAGCTCGCTCGGATCGATGCCAGCGTCTTTCAGCATCGCGGTAAACTCAGCCAATTTTTGCAGGCGCTCGGCAGATTCCTCTCTCAATTTGGTTTCTTGCTGCTCACGCTCAGCAAAAACCTCATCCAATTTTTCTTTAACTTCGACCAGTTGCTCAAATGACAACTCACGCAATGCAGCTCGCAGACTACGGATATTCAACAAAGTTTTCAAAAAATCGTTCATTTTTATCCTCATGTATCACATTTTTATATCAGTGAAATTATCTCTCAACCCCAGCATTAGCACCACTGTTTTTGGCACCAAGAGGATTCGGAAAATAGCATATTTTAAAAGTCGTGAGCTAAATGGTGTTTGGAGCTGTTTAGTGGCCTAACTCCAACCTGCTATAAAACTATATAGCCAAAAATTAAATCTAGGTGGTAGTGAGCGTTGAGACCACCTCACCAGATGAGCCGATGAACGATCTTGATCGGCTCACGAAATGAGCCGATAGGACAATATCATTGGCTCACAGAATGAGTCGATGATAAGAAATTTTAGATTGGCCCCTTGAGGATCCAGACACTTCACCCCTCTTAACTTAAGAGGTAGTCTTGGATGACTGGGCCACTACACATCCATGTCTCCAGAAAGCAAAAAACCCCGCAACGGGGCAGGGTTTCAGCATTTTTTCAACTTCGCACTCAGGGTAGCGACTCACCCTTGTTTCAACTTCGCACTTATGGCAGCGACTCTCCCTATGCATTAATTCTATGACAAGGTTAAGCCGCTAGTCAACAGTCACAGGTAACCACTTCGATTTCGGGTTCAAGGGGTTATCCCAACGAATCCTTCGTGGCAACGGGAACCTTTTGGTTCCTGATTACTAAGCATGCAACTTTATTACTTAGTGTGACTCTTTATTGCTTGGCGTGAAACACGCCTCAATAAAATCTTGCGTATTAGCGGCAGTACAGATGATAAGAAACATTTCTCTCCAGACAAACTCGAATATGGGAGCATATCATTCATATTATTTCCCTATTAGAATAATCACGCCCAAATGTGTCTGGGTTTGCAGCCTCATAGTCATCGTCAAAAATATGATCTCCGCGATGCATCTCCCTCACTGTTGCGAGTGTACCGAAAAAACACATTTCACAAAGATGCACCTTGTAACGTTCACCATCGTGACGGGAACCATACCCAAAATCCGCCGATAGGGTGCCAAATTCATTGGTTCCAAAAGTTGTTTTTGTACTGCGACCACAGACATCACAGAGAATGTCAATAACCTGTTCTGTTGGCACAACCCCTTTTACGAGCATGCTGAGCTCTGATGAATCCCCTAATGATTTTGGTAAAAATCATTAAGTTAAGGTGGATACACATCTTGTCATATGATCAAATGGT
>NZ_JAPCJC010000042.1:0-3073 GCF_027707805.1 Aeromonas sp. QDB20
CTTCGAACACTTCTTGGGTGTTGTATGGTTAAGCCTCACGGGTAATTAGTATGGGTTAGCTCAACACGTCGCCGCGCTTACACACCCCACCTATCAACGTTGTGGTCTCCAACGGCCCTTTAGGACCCTCAAGGGGTCAGGGATGACTCATCTCAGGGCTCGCTTCCCGCTTAGATGCTTTCAGCGGTTATCGATTCCGAACTTAGCTACCGGGCAGTGCCACTGGCGTGACAACCCGAACACCAGAGGTTCGTTCACTCCGGTCCTCTCGTACTAGGAGCAACTCCCTTCAATCATCCAACGCCCACGGCAGATAGGGACCGAACTGTCTCACGACGTTCTGAACCCAGCTCGCGTACCACTTTAAATGGCGAACAGCCATACCCTTGGGACCGACTTCAGCCCCAGGATGTGATGAGCCGACATCGAGGTGCCAAACACCGCCGTCGATATGAACTCTTGGGCGGTATCAGCCTGTTATCCCCGGAGTACCTTTTATCCGTTGAGCGATGGCCCTTCCATTCAGAACCACCGGATCACTATGACCTACTTTCGTACCTGCTCGACCTGTCCGTCTCGCAGTTAAGCTGGCTTATGCCATTGCACTAACCTCCTGATGTCCGACCAGGATTAGCCAACCTTCGTGCTCCTCCGTTACTCTTTGGGAGGAGACCGCCCCAGTCAAACTACCCACCAGGCACTGTCCGCGAGCCCGATTCAGGGCCCTGCGTTAGAACATCAAACATACAAGGGTGGTATTTCAAGGACGGCTCCAGCGCAACTGGCGTCACGCCTTCAAAGCCTCCCACCTATCCTACACATGTAGGTTCAATGTTCAGTGCCAAGCTGTAGTAAAGGTTCACGGGGTCTTTCCGTCTAGCCGCGGGTACACCGCATCTTCACGGCGAATTCGATTTCACTGAGTCTCGGGTGGAGACAGCATGGCCATGGTTACACCATTCGTGCAGGTCGGAACTTACCCGACAAGGAATTTCGCTACCTTAGGACCGTTATAGTTACGGCCGCCGTTTACCGGGGCTTCGATCAAGAGCTTCGCTTGCGCTAACCCCATCAATTAACCTTCCGGCACCGGGCAGGTGTCACACCCTATACGTCCACTTTCGTGTTTGCAGAGTGCTGTGTTTTTGATAAACAGTCCCAGCCATCTGGTCACTGCGACTCCCGTCAGCTCCATCCGCAAGGGACTTCACCAACAAGAGCGTACCTTCTCCCGAAGTTACGGTACTATTTTGCCTAGTTCCTTCACCCGAGTTCTCTCAAGCGCCTTGGTATTCTCTACCCGACCACCTGTGTCGGTTTGGGGTACGATGACTTGTAATCTGAAGCTTAGAGGCTTTTCCTGGAAGCAGGGCATCAATGGCTTCCGCACCGTAGTGCGTTCGTCTCGTGTCTCAGTGTTGTGTCTCCGGATTTGCCTAGAAACACCACCTACGCACTTTCACCAGGACAACCGTCGCCTGGCCCACCTAGCCTTCTCCGTCCCCCCATCGCAATTACAAGTCGTGCAGGAATATTAACCTGCTTCCCATCGATTACGCCTTTCGGCCTCACCTTAGGGGTCGACTCACCCTGCCCCGATTAACGTTGGACAGGAACCCTTGGTCTTCCGGCGAGGAGGCTTTTCACCCCCTTTATCGTTACTTACGTCAGCATTCGCACTTCTGATATCTCCAGCATACCTCTCGATACACCTTCGCAGACTTACAGAACGCTCCCCTACCACTCACGCTTAGCGTGAATCCGCGGCTTCGGTGCCTGGTTTGAGCCCCGTTACATCTTCCGCGCAGGCCGACTCGACTAGTGAGCTATTACGCTTTCTTTAAATGATGGCTGCTTCTAAGCCAACATCCTAGCTGTCTGAGCCTTCCCACATCGTTTCCCACTTAACCAGAACTTTGGGACCTTAGCCGGCGGTCTGGGTTGTTTCCCTCTTCACGACGGACGTTAGCACCCGCCGTGTGTCTCCCGGATATTACTTACTGGTATTCGGAGTTTGCATGGGGTTGGTAAGTCGGGATGACCCCCTAGCCCAAACAGTGCTCTACCCCCAGTAGTATTCGTCCGAGGCGCTACCTAAATAGCTTTCGGGGAGAACCAGCTATCTCCGAGTTTGATTGGCCTTTCACCCCCAGCCACAGGTCATCCCCTAACTTTGCAACGTTAGTGGGTTCGGTCCTCCAGTTGATGTTACTCAACCTTCAACCTGCCCATGGCTAGATCACCCGGTTTCGGGTCTACACCTTGCAACTAGACGCCCAGTTAAGACTCGGTTTCCCTACGGCTCCCCTATACGGTTAACCTCGCTACAAAATGTAAGTCGCTGACCCATTATACAAAAGGTACGCAGTCACCCCGAAGGGCTCCCACTGCTTGTACGTACACGGTTTCAGGTTCTATTTCACTCCCCTCACAGGGGTTCTTTTCGCCTTTCCCTCACGGTACTGGTTCACTATCGGTCAGTCAGGAGTATTTAGCCTTGGAGGATGGTCCCCCCATATTCAGACAGGATGTCACGTGTCCCGCCCTACTCGATTTCACATCAAGGTTGTTTTCGTGTACGGGGCTATCACCCTGTATCGCCGGCCTTTCCAGGACCGTTCCACTAACTTCCAAGATGCTTAAGGGCTAATCCCCGTTCGCTCGCCGCTACTGAGGGAATCTCGGTTGATTTCTTTTCCTCGGGGTACTTAGATGTTTCAGTTCTCCCGGTTCGCCTCGTTACACTATGTATTCATGTAACGATACCCAAGTTATCTTGGGTGGGTTTCCCCATTCGGAAATCCGTGAGTCGTAATGTCTCTTACCGACTGCTCACGGCTTATCGCAGGTTAGTACGTCCTTCATCGCCTCTGACTGCCAAGGCATCCACCATGTACGCTTAGTCACTTAACCATACAACCCCAAGAAGTGTCGGTGAAACCGGCACGGCTTGTTGTCGTACAACAAGGACCAAATAAAATTTGGTTTTCGCCAAGAAGTTTCCAAAGCACTTGTAACAAATGTTTGAGAACTACTTTTTAAATCAGCTTTCCAGATTGTTAAAGAGCATGTT
>NZ_JAPCJC010000043.1:0-3830 GCF_027707805.1 Aeromonas sp. QDB20
GCAGCCTGTCAAGGTATTCGAAGAGTACCGTCAGGCGGCATAGGCGAGTGTCGCACTTCGAAGTTGAATTCGCGCTTTGATGGATGGGCGAGCTTGGACGGCCACTGAGCTAAGTTCTGTGGCGAATATATCAGCTTCAACGGCGAGCAGTCATTTATCTAAATTATTAGATTGCCAGCTAATCACAGTAGTAGCTCAAGGCAAGCATCGTTATTTTCGGCTAGCAGGAAAAGATATTGCTGAATTGATGGAAAGTATGATGGGGATCTCCTTAAACCATGGCGTACATGCCAAAGTTTCCACGCCAGTGCATTTACGAAAAGCACGTACTTGCTATGATCATTTAGCTGGCGAAGTTGCCGTTAAGATCTATGATTCCCTTTGTCAACAGCAATGGATCACTGAAAATGGTTCAATGATCACATTAAGTGGTATTCAATATTTTCATGAAATGGGAATTGACGTTCCTTCCAAACATTCACGTAAAATCTGTTGTGCGTGTTTAGATTGGAGTGAACGCCGTTTCCATTTAGGTGGGTACGTTGGAGCCGCATTATTTTCGCTTTATGAATCTAAAGGGTGGTTAACTCGACATCTTGGTTACCGTGAAGTTACCATCACGGAAAAAGGTTATGCTGCTTTTAAGACCCACTTTCACATTTAAGTTGTTTTTCTAATCCGCATATGATCAATTCAAGGCCGAATAAGAAGGCTGGCTCTGCACCTTGGTGATCAAATAATTCGATAGCTTGTCGTAATAATGGCGGCATACTATCAGTAGTAGGTGTTTCCCTTTCTTCTTTAGCGACTTGATGCTCTTGATCTTCCAATACGCAACCTAAAGTAAAATGCCCCACAGCGCTGAGTGCATATAATGCATTCTCTAGTGAAAAACCTTGTTGGCATAAAAAGGCTAATTGATTTTCGAGAGTTTCATACTGTTTTTCTGTAGGCCGTGTACCTAAATGTACTTTTGCTCCATCGCGATGACTTAGTAAAGCACATCTAAAACTTTTAGCGTTATTACGTAAAAAATCTTGCCAGCTTTCCCCTTCTAAAGGGCAAAAGTGAGTATGGTGCCTATCTAACATCTCAATGGCTAAGGCGTCGAGCAAAGCCCGCTTATTTTTTACATGCCAATACAATGTAGGCTGCTCTACACCTAGCTTCTGGGCGAGTTTACGGGTTGTTAAACCTTCGATTCCGACCTCATTAAGCAGCTCTAATGCGCTGTTAATCACTTTACTTTTATCTAATCTAGACATCATTAATTCCTAATTTTTGTTGACACTCTATCATTGATAGAGTTATTTTACCACTCCCTATCAGTGATAGAGAAAAGTGAAATGAATAGTTCGACAAAGATCGCATTGGTAATTACGTTACTCGATGCCATGGGGATTGGCCTTATCATGCCAGTCTTGCCAACGTTATTACGTGAATTTATTGCTTCGGAAGATATCGCTAACCACTTTGGCGTATTGCTTGCACTTTATGCGTTAATGCAGGTTATCTTTGCTCCTTGGCTTGGAAAAATGTCTGACCGATTTGGTCGGCGCCCAGTGCTGTTGTTGTCATTAATAGGCGCATCGCTGGATTACTTATTGCTGGCTTTTTCAAGTGCGCTTTGGATGCTGTATTTAGGCCGTTTGCTTTCAGGGATCACAGGAGCTACTGGGGCTGTCGCGGCATCGGTCATTGCCGATACCACCTCAGCTTCTCAACGCGTGAAGTGGTTCGGTTGGTTAGGGGCAAGTTTTGGGCTTGGTTTAATAGCGGGGCCTATTATTGGTGGTTTTGCAGGAGAGATTTCACCGCATAGTCCCTTTTTTATCGCTGCGTTGCTAAATATTGTCGCTTTCCTTGTGGTTATGTTTTGGTTCCGTGAAACCAAAAATACACGTGATAATACAGATACCGAAGTAGGGGTTGAGACGCAATCGAATTCGGTATACATCACTTTATTTAAAACGATGCCCATTTTGTTGATTATTTATTTTTCAGCGCAATTGATAGGCCAAATTCCCGCAACGGTGTGGGTGCTATTTACCGAAAATCGTTTTGGATGGAATAGCATGATGGTTGGCTTTTCATTAGCGGGTCTTGGTCTTTTACACTCAGTATTCCAAGCCTTTGTGGCAGGAAGAATAGCCACTAAATGGGGCGAAAAAACGGCAGTACTGCTCGGATTTATTGCAGATAGTAGTGCATTTGCCTTTTTAGCGTTTATATCTGAAGGTTGGTTAGTTTTCCCTGTTTTAATTTTATTGGCTGGTGGTGGGATCGCTTTACCTGCATTACAGGGAGTGATGTCTATCCAAACAAAGAGTCATCAGCAAGGTGCTTTACAGGGATTATTGGTGAGCCTTACCAATGCAACCGGTGTTATTGGCCCATTACTGTTTGCTGTTATTTATAATCATTCACTACCAATTTGGGATGGCTGGATTTGGATTATTGGTTTAGCGTTTTACTGTATTATTATCCTGCTATCGATGACCTTCATGTTAACCCCTCAAGCTCAGGGGAGTAAACAGGAGACAAGTGCTTAGTTATTTCGTCACCAAATGATGTTATTCCGCGAAATATAATGACCCTCTTGATAACCCAAGAGGGCATTTTTTACGATAAAGAAGATTTAGCTTCAAATAAAACCTATCTATTTTATTTATCTTTCAAGCTCAATAAAAAGCCGCGGTAAATAGCAATAAATTGGCCTTTTTTATCGGCAAGCTCTTTTAGGTTTTTCGCATGTATTGCGATATGCATAAACCAGCCATTGAGTAAGTTTTTAAGCACATCATCATCATAAGCTTTAAGTTGGTTCTCTTGGATCAATTTGCTGACAATGGCGTTTACCTTACCAGTAATGTATTCAAGGCTAATTTTTTCAAGTTCATTCCAACCAATGATAGGCATCACTTCTTGGATAGGGATAAGGTTTTTATTATTATCAATAATATAATCAAGATAATGTTCAAATATACTTTCTAAGGCAGACCAACCATTTGTTAAATCAGTTTTTGTTGTGATGTAGGCATCAATCATAATTAATTGCTGCTTATAACAGGCACTGAGTAATTGTTTTTTATTTTTAAAGTGATGATAAAAGGCACCTTTGGTCACCAACGCTTTTCCCGAGATCTCATCTATTGAAACAGCTTGATAGCCTTTTTCAACAAACAATATTCGTGCTGAGTTAACCAGTGATTGATAGGTACTCTTAAAATTTTCTTGTTGATGATTTTTATTTTCCATGATAGATTTAAAATAACATACCGTCAGTATGTTTATGGTATCATGATGATGTGGTCGTGACAATCTTAAGAACATTTAGGTTATTTTATGTATATTGAACAGCATTCTCGCTATCAAAATAAAGCTAATAACATCCAATTAAGATATGATGATAAGCAGTTTCATACAACGGTTATCAAAGATGTTCTATTATGGATTGAACATAATTTAGATCAGTCTTTACTGCTTGATGATGTGGCGAATAAAGCGGGTTATACCAAGTGGTATTTTCAGCGGCTGTTCAAAAAAGTAACAGGGGTCACACTGGCTAGCTATATTCGTGCTCGTCGTTTGACGAAAGCGGCTGTTGAGTTGAGGTTGACGAAAAAAACTATCCTTGAGATCGCATTAAAATATCAATTTGATTCCCAACAATCTTTTACACGTCGATTTAAGTACATTTTTAAGGTTACACCAAGTTATTATCGGCGTAATAAATTATGGGAATTGGAGGCAATGCACTGAGAGATCCCCTCATAATTTCCCCAAAGCGTAACCATGTGTGAATAAATTTTGAGCTAGTAGGGTTGCAG
>NZ_JAPCJC010000044.1:0-3200 GCF_027707805.1 Aeromonas sp. QDB20
TTCATGTAGAACCTCCTGCGTTCAAGATACGAGAAAATTCTACTTATGAGCACCTCAGTTTTTCGGGGGGATTACCCAGCGGTTGCTGTCCCGCAGGAGCGGACATCGTTAAAGGAGATCACACCACCAGACTTACTTGTGAATGGGTTGGTATCTTTCTCATAGCCATTCATTGAAAAGTTCTTACCACGAGCAGTCTCACCAACAACCAGGAACATCAATGTTGGTTTGTCCTTTTTCGTAACCCGTGTGGCATCATCACCTAAAGTAACAAAAGGGATGGGCTCTGCCATATAGCGTCTATACAGGTACTTACTGGTGCTATACATGAAGTTAGCTGGAACGATTTCACGATTTAGAGTCTGATTGTTACGACCAATTGATGCGTAATCTTGGTAGTACAAGGCAGCAATTATCCCAACTATTACCAAAGAGAAAAACATAGATAACAATCGCTGGGCGATACCTTTGTACCAGGTAGATGCATACTCAATTTTCACAAAAAATATCAATGCTGCGGGTAACAAACCGGTCAAAATAACCCAGATTATTATTGGAGCGTTAACGTATGCAAAAGCTTCGCTTTGGTTTGTTTCAAATATATTCTGGATCATATCACCATCAAACAACACACGATATTTCATCATGGTGTAACTGGCGATAGAACCTGTAACAAACAGGAATGCAAAGAACGGCTTCATCAGAAAGCGGATCGAGAATGGCATGAAGACGAAGTTTAATGCAGCAACAAGTAGGAATGGGATTGAAACTACAAACCCTATTTTGAAGTGCTCGATGTTAGACAATATGTCATAGAAATGGAGCAGAACGGGCCAGTTCAGCAAAAATGCGAATACCAAAGCCAATAGCAGTACAAATGGAACAACTTTTATTCTGACAGCTGAAAACATAACAATTACCTGTTAAACGTCTATTTCTATAAAAACCACTTCATTAAAATATCAACGATTCGCAACTCAATTATTCCGACATTGCTTAAAGATATCTAATTCTTGTTCGTAGATAGCCGTCTTCACATCCCATATTCCCAGGACAGAAGAAAATATGTTGTCATGAGAATAGCGATTGGCTGCGGCATTTTTCTGCAAACATTCCATATTCATGCCTTTTTCTTTGATGAAACCAGGTGACATCCACACCTGCATAGGAACACGGGTCTGATCATCCGGTGCAAACTTGTACGGTGTACCGTGCAGGTAAAGCCCTAATGCTCCCAGTGATTCACCATGATCGGAGACGTAGAGCAACGCGGTGTTGTACTTATCTTCGTAGGTTTTCAACTTGGCAATCATCTCTGCAATCACGAAATCGGTGTAGCGGATGGTGTTGTCATAGGTGTTGGTGAGCTCTTCATCTGTGCAGTTTTCAATATCACTGCGTGGACAGTCAGGAGTGAACTGACGATGAGCATCAGGGTAGCGTTTGTAGTAGGTTGGGCCATGGCTACCTATCAGGTGGAAGCCAACCAGCTTATCCCCTTTCATTTGAGCAATTTCACTGTCGAGCTCTTGAAGGACAACCTCGTCATAGCATGTGTTTTTATCGCAGAACTTTGGGTAATCCTTCGGTTTGATCTCGATGTTAGGAACTCGGTCGCAGACGCCTTTGCAGCCGCCATCGTTCTCCTTCCAAAAAATGGAGACCCCCGTTTTCTGCAACACATCTAACAAACCCTCGCTATTACGAGCGAGATTATCATCAAACTCCTTTCTCCCCATATTGGAAAACATGCAGGGGACAGATACAGCGGTTGCAGTCCCACACGAACGAACATCATTAAAGGAGATCACGCCACCAGATTTACTGGTAAATGGATTGGTGTCTTTCTCATAGCCATTCATCGAGAAATTTTTACCACGAGCGGTTTCACCAACGACCAGAAACATCAACGTGGGCTTACTTTGATTAGTATCCCGTTTTGCATCATCACCTAAAGTTGTAAATGGGATTGGTTCAGCAAGATAACGATTGTAAACGTATTTAACGGTACTATTAACGAAATTGGCTGGAACAATCTCACGCTGGAGGTTTGAATTGTTGCGCCCCACTGACACATAATCTTGATAGTATAGTGCTGCAATAACCGCAATCACTATAAGTGATGCAAACATCGATAGGGCACGAGTTAGAATCCCTTTGAACCATTTTTCCTCATATTCAATTTCAACAAAGAAAAGTAAAATGGCAGGGATAAAACCAGCAATAGTAACCCATACTATTATTGGTAAGCTTAAATATGCTAACGCCTCATTTTGATTGGTTTCAAAAATATTCTGAATCATGTTTTGATCAAACAAGACTCTATACTTCATCATTGTGTAACTAACGATTGCACTAAGTGCGATAAGAAGTGCAAAAAAAGGCTTTATTAAATACCGTATCGAAAATGGAACAAATACAAAGTTAAGCGCTGCAACAAGCAATATTGGTAATGAAATGGCGAAACCAAACTTAAAATCTTCTAATTTGTAAAGGATTTCGTAAAAATGGAGAACTCCACGCCAGTTCAGCATAAATGCAAAATACAGTGCCAAAAAGAACATAAGCGGAACAATTTTTATTTTTATAAGGGAAGGCATACTTACTCCATTAATAGTCCAACAATCACTTTCTAACGAGACATCTTGTCTTTATGTTGAAAATGAATGGTAACAAAGCTGTACGTGAGCTTAAGCGGCATTTTGTCATTTACTGATAAAAATGCGATCTTAATCACAAATGTCTTATCCGAAATGATACACAGCTAAAATTAAGGAAGTCTTAAGATGCGCTTCGTTCAGCTTTCTATCGCTTGAAAGCCAATAGCAAGACACCGCCAGCGATCATGCCAATGCCCAGCCATTCTCTGACCGATGGTCGTTCACCAAGGAAAGTGAAAGCAAAAATAGCAACCAGGACAAGGCTGAGCTTGTCTACTGGGGCAACCTTAAAAGCCTCACCAATCTTGAGTGCTCGAAAGTAACAGACCCAAGAAACGCCTGTTGCTAAACCTGACAGAGTAAGAAAAATCCAAGTCTCTGGTGTTAGACCAAAAGGATTGGCCCACTTCCCTGTGTAAGCAATAAATGCTGATAAAACAACGATGATCACTCCTGTGCGGATCGGTAATCCCCCCGAAAAACTGAGGTGCTCATAAGTAGAATTTTCTCGTATCTTGAACGCAGGAGGTTCTACATGAA
>NZ_JAPCJC010000045.1:0-3040 GCF_027707805.1 Aeromonas sp. QDB20
TCGAAACGTACTCTCAACAGTTCGCTTAGGCATGGAAGTTTTGCGGCATTCTGGCTACACAATAACAAGGGAAGACTCACTCGTGGCTGCAACCCTGCTTACTCAAAATCTATTCACACATGGTTACGTTTTGGGGAAATTATGAGGGGATCTCTCAGTGCTCAGCATGTTTGAGTGCTTTACTCGCCGCGGGTTGAGAAATATGTAAAACTTCAGCCGCACGCGTTAAGGAACCACAAGTCATTACAGCATAAAAGATATCGAGATGTCTTAATTTCATTCCATGTAGCCTACTGATTATTTATTTCTACGGACTATTCTAACGAATAAAGTATAAATAATCAGATATACTCGTCATAATTCAAATTTTGGTTTAGTTGTCACGAGAATTAATTCGTAAACGTGCAAGCTAAATAGATTGACTAGGGGAATATACGGGGTAAGAAAGCGGCTCGGCATACTGCCCTATAATAAATTGTTAGGAGAAGTACGCCGAGTAGTGTGTAGCTATTAGGTAAAGTATGTACCAATTTCAATAAATATTTTAATTAAGATACTGTTTGAAATATCAACAATAAAGGCACCGACCATAGGAACGACAAGGAAAGCTTTATGTGATGGTCCAAATGCTTTTGTGACTGTTTGCATATTCGCAATTGCTGTTGGTGTTGCTCCCATACCAAAGCCACAGTGACCCGCGCTGATCACGACAGCATCATAATCTTTGCCCATCATTTTGAAGGTGACAAAGCAGGCAAATAGCACCATGACAACAGTTTGTACAGCAATGATAATTAATACTGGCCCTGCCATGCTTGCCAATTGACCAAATTTTAATGACATTAACGCCATTGCCAAGAAAAGCGATAAAGCAACGCTACCTAATACATCGACGGTCGGCTCAAACACTTCGTGTTTAAATACATGAGTCAGTGTATTACGGATAATAATACCGACAAATAAACACCAGACAAAAGTAGGCAGTTGCAGAAAAGTATCTTTAAACAATGCACTGATATAGCCACCAACAACAATACAGATAATCAGCATTGAAATGGTTTCAATAACGTTATTTGCATTGATTTTTCTTTTGACGCTTGGTTGCTCAAAAGCTTCAACGATAGTGTCGCGCTCTTGCTCGGTTGTTTTAGGAATAGAGACCTTTTTCAAAAGATGACGGGCAACAGGGCCGCCAACTAAACCACCCAACACTAATCCAAGTGTTGCACAAGCCATCGCTAATTCAACGGCGCCTGTTACACCATATTTATCAGCGAGAATAGGGCCCCATGCTCCGGCATTACCATGACCACCTGTTAGAGTAATTGAACCTGCAATTAAGCCAATAAATGGACTTTCATTCATCATGACAGCCATACTCATGCCGACAGTATTTTGAATGGCGATTAGGATCGTTACTGCAATAGTTAATAGAACTAACGGCTTTCCTCCTTTAATCAGTCGAGAAAAGTCAGAACTTAGCCCGATAGAGGAAAAGAATGTGAGCATTAATAAACTTTGCAATGAAGCATCAAAAGTAAACGAATAACCTGATGTTTTATCAATAATTAACAGAACAATTGCAACAATAAAGCCACCAACGACGGCTTCTGGTATGTGGTTTTTTTGTAGGAACGGGGTAAATTTTACGACAAACATTCCTATGAGTAGCGCGATACATGCGACTAATAATGTATAACTGGCATCTAGGATCATTTTTTTACCTCTATTAGTTTACCAGAATTTTCACTATAACAATTTAACAATAGTGAAAAATGAAGTTACTTTGGTTAACTAATCTTTAACAATGAGTTTTATTAGGGTATCCATAACTTTTAGTTAATAGGGTCATAATTTTAGTGTGATCTTAATCATGAAATATTAAAAAGATTAAAATAACAACAATGGTATTTAATGATGGGTAAACCTAAATACCATGCGGGATCCGCACTATTTTCGGTGATAGCAAAAAATAAAAAAGTATAAATAATAAACAAAATTATAAGAGAAGGAGAACATGATAAGCGCAGGCCGAGCAATTTAAAGAAGTGTGATATACAACATAAAACAGCAGCATGACCTTTCTATATTTCGTTGCTTATCGAAGTGTTAATTTTCGGGTGGATTACTCTGTTTGTTGATTAATAACGGAGAAAAATATGATTGCTGTAATATTTGAGGTGCAAATACAACCCGACCAACAAACTCGCTATTTGACTTTAGCTGAGGAGTTAAGACCACTATTAAGTCATGTAGCTGGTTTTATTTCAATTGAACGTTTTCAAAGTCTAGCTACAGAAGGAAAAATGTTATCGCTATCTTGGTGGGAAAACGAATACGCAGTTCTGCAATGGAAAAATCATGTTTTACATGCGAAAGCTCAACAAGAAGGGCGAGAGTCAATATTTGATTTTTACAAAATTAGTATTGCTCATATTACTCGCGAATATTCATTTAAAAAGGACAAGGATAATGTTTGATGTTCACGTTGTTTTAGATAATCAAATAGGACAATTAGCATTACTAGGAAAAACATTAGGTAATAAAGGTATTGGATTGGAAGGGGGAGGGATATTTACGGTTGGTGATGAATGCCATGCTCATTTTCTTGTTGAACAAGGAAAGGAAGCTAAAATAGCGCTAGAGCAAGCTGGACTGTTAGTACTTGCGATCCGGACACCATTAATTCGTAAGTTAAAACAGGAAAAACCGGGGGAACTTGGCGAAATAGCACGAGTATTGGCGGAGAATAACATTAATATTTTAGTGCAATACAGTGACCATGCTAACCAACTGATATTAATAACGGACAATGATAGTATGGCTGCATCTGTTACGCTCCCTTGGGCAATAAAGTGAACTTGCGATGGCTAATTTAATACGAAAAGAGGTTACCTTTGAGTCCTCAATAGCCGCGATAGGGGCGGCTATGTCTGACATTTCACGAGTTAAAATACTCAGTGCTTCGGGAATTCAGATAATAAGTGCGACACTCATGGATGAATGGCGAGAGGTGGCCAACTGCTGATTGGTGGTACCC
>NZ_JAPCJC010000046.1:0-2959 GCF_027707805.1 Aeromonas sp. QDB20
TCTCTCGATTTCATTCAATACCCCCGATTATCTCATCGTAACAATCGGGACTGTCTGTGAAAATCAGGATACCTCAAGACCAACCTCTCCTCCCCAACGATTGAGCAAAGCCAGCGCATCAGATAAGTCTCGGGTGAAGATCAACTTGGCGTACTCTCGCGCTTGGACGGCCTGGCCAGAGTAAGCCAGTAGGCCTGCGGCAGTAACAGGCCAGCTTCGTTCATCCAGCAGTCGCTGCAACGCCTGTTCCTCGTCAGGCTGGAGCTCAAAACCTCTCGCCGCATGAACCGACTCCAGCCCATTCGACCCAGGTGTGGTCGCAAACAGGTCGTGACGCTCATCATAGCGCAGCGAGGTAATGTCATAAGTCCCAGGACGCAGATGACCAAATCGAGCGAGAAAATGGTCAGCAGATTGTGTTCCAGCACAAACAGCCGCATAGTCACTGGTGAGATCGGTTGTCACCGTATGTAAAGACTGCTTCCAAAGCTGCAATCGTTCCGTAGAAATTGCTCCGCGACGGCATGCGGAACGCAACAACGCTTCGGCGATGAAGGCATGCCGAGCGAGGATCGCAAAGTTAACGGTACCGAACTCACGGCACACCATCAAAAGACGTTTGACGGATACCAGATCGGCTCGCCAGCCGTGAATCGATCCCCTTTGCTCTTGATCGACTGCACACGCATGGATACCCGCCATTGCGGCCGCTAGTGAGCCCTCGCCCTCGCCGACGATGGCGCGGCACGTCAATGCACCCAGCTCCTGTCGATAGGTTTGAAACGCATCGGAAGTCAGACATCCGGCATAACGAACCTCAAAATCGGCTTCGAAGGTAAAATCCAGACAGGTTTGCACCACCTCAAACTCAACCTTGTCATGCCATTCCGGGTGCTCGCGTAAACGTTCCAGCCAGGCTGTGACCAAACGATCGCTCGTTGCATCATCAAGACCTGCTGGCAAAAAGGAGTTGAAGCTGCTGCGTACATCGATATAGGGATGATGCCCCAGCATCACCATAAGCACTTGATGACGGGGATGGTAATACCCCATCCTAGCTCGGGCCTCCCGCCATGCCGAATCGGTTACCAGCAGACGATAGAGAGATGAAGCCAGTGGGCGCGGCATAGTTCCGATGATCTCGGCAGGATTCCAATCTGGCATCACCCCCAGTAGTGACTTACCACCAAATAGATCACGCTGAGGAGGCAGGGTTTGCTCAAGGTAATGCCGAATATGGGCCAGTTGACGAGCAACTCGCCGCTCAGTGATCGGATGCCAGGTATTACAAAGAGTGATGCGACGAACTTGCAGAATGTAAACGCACTCTTGGCAATCGATAGCAAATTCGATGTCCAAAGGCACCCGTCCACAAAGAGCCTCCAGCTCTCGACATGCCGCCAACAGTGCCTGAATACGTGTTGAACGCACGAGACGATGAGCAGTATCACGGTAGATCAATACTGTTTTCTGGATTCCGACACCACCCGTAATTGTGTCTGTCAGACCACTTTCATCATCATAATTAATCACATAGTAGGGGGCGCCATGCTCCAGATCGTGGGTCATTACGACCCCACTCATCTGAATATCTCTGAGCATGGGTTGCACTAGTATCTGATTCTCTCCATGTTGATGCTGCCCGAATGAGGCAATCACACGCTCGATCGCCTGCTCCAGTTCCGACTGACTATCCACAGGCACATTCAAACAGCTGGTAAAAGCTCCAGCCATGGAATCACATTGGCTGTCTTCATTTTGAGCACTACTACGGATGATTACGCAGCCACCATGCTCCATACCGGCGATGGCCGCAAGAATCACAGCTTTTTGATATAGCCACTGAGTGGCAGTGAAGTAATAAAGAGGGAGAATTTCCGAACGGCTAACCCTCGTTTGTAAGCGAGCCAGAGTTTCAGATTTAGTTCCAAAATTAAAATCGGGAGCATTGAGACTCATGAGGGCCTCTCCTGCTTATCGATGGCGAGCAGGGCCATATGTTTGAGTAGAGGATGAATGATGAAATAAGGCGGAGAGTCCATTTGCTGAGACATCCGATCCCACGGCAACCCTGACCGCCACTGAGCCAGCACAGTCACCAACAGATCGGCACGAATCATATTGTCATAAAGGTAATCGACATCCGTTCCAGCAGGCGGCAATGGATAGTGCTTCCGCGCCAAAATCGGGCCAGTATCGATACGCTCATCAAGCAGCAAGGCACTGGCTGCACAACCGCCCTGCTCAATGATCTGATAATACAGGGTTGTGCTACCCCGATACTCCGGAAGCCAGCCAGAGTGAACGTGCAACACCGAATAACAACGTAGTAATTCCGCCGGAACCAATTGCCCCGCGTAGCCTGAGTAGACCACCAATTCAGGACGCAGAGATTCCAGCATCACAAGCAATGCTGGATCCGAGAGGGAGTGTGCCGAACACACCTGATAGGGCCAACCCAGCTCATCGAGACAATCTGCAAGCTCCCAACATGGATCTGGAGTGAATAGATCGTCGACCATTACACCCTGTACCTGCCGAGTAGACTGGACCTTCCCCCCTCCATCGCCATATACCAAAATAGCATCTGGAATTATGTTCAAGTTTGCTAACGCCTGTACATAGACGGAGGAACGAACCGTACGGCCACAAAGCAGTACTAGACGTTGTGCACTCATAGACCCATCTCCGAACTCAACTCACTCAATAGTTGCTGTTCCATATTCAAGAGCCAAGCCAAATAAGCCCCCTGTTCTGCATCAAGATGCTGAATTTGTGAAATGAGAGTGTCATTCAACTTGAGAAATCCACTCAGAAAATAACCGACAGATTGACGCTGCCAGGCACGAGAGAGACACTCAGACAGCCACAAATAAGGTTCTACGGGAATTCAGATAATAAGTGCGACACTCATGGATGAATGGCGAGAGGTGGCCAACTGCTGATTGGTGGTACCCTT
>NZ_JAPCJC010000047.1:0-2456 GCF_027707805.1 Aeromonas sp. QDB20
AGGCAGCCTGTCAAGGTATTCGAAGAGTACCGTCAGGCGGCATAGGCGAGTGTCGCACTTCGAAGTTGAATTCGCGGGACAAACGCCCTACAGCATGTTCAAGAAGGGTCTGAAATTGATACCGAAGGAAGTGCGCACTAAAGTAGCGTAAACAAGACACCGGTTTGAGGCCGGTGTCAGGTGATAACTAGATCTGTACAAACCGCAGCTCAAGGCTGCGGTTATTTTATTGAAAGAATTTTTTTATTTCTTTAACCCATCCAGGAGTAACATCAACATCATCGTAATCTTCTTCATAGTTAGCAGATGCTTCAATATATTTTTCTGCAAAGAGGATTTTATTTTCCCCATCATTTTCATTGAAAAAATCTTCAAGTTGAAGATTTCTAAAGTTCCTTATAAAGTCTGTGTTGCCATCGATATTAGATGCATTTATATTTTTTAAATGCTCTGAACTCTGCATCGTCTTTAAAGTAATCTTAAAAATAGTAGGGTTAAGAGCCTGCTCTATATCCGTTTTATGCGTATCTGAATGTGTTAAGGTTAATAAGTGAGTTTTATCTGCTCCTCCCTTGTTGCTCAGACGTCTGATTTGCAGGTTTTTAATCCCAACATTAATCTCTTCACATCTACTATGGTCTGTATCAATTAAACAATAAACTTTTCCATTTGTATTTTCCTCTCCCATTGGAGTTTCTAAGTATTTATACAGACGAATTACTTTTGACTGTCCACCCATTGGTAATATTCGTAGGTTTTTATTTTCAATTTCTTCTTTGAAAAAATACTCAAAGTAAATCTTTTCACTCACACCTTCACAGACAATCCAGTTGTATGGTGATGGCATTTTCAATGAGTAAAATATGGATTGAACTAAGTCATATGTACTTTTAAGCGTGCAATCTTTGGGAAGCGTATTTCTAGAAGCTTCAATTTCTTTTTTTAATTGAGACCTATAGTCATATAAGTCAAAACTTTCAAAAACAATCTTTTTTTCTACCTGAGTAAGAAAATGACTATGTCCTTTACTTATAATTTGTAGAAAGCCGTACCAATGCGTTGTAACTAAGATTTGGTTGCTGGAAGATATTTCCTTTAGTTTTTCGAACTGCTCATAGCATAATGATGTATGTAGTGAGTTTTCGGGCTCATCTATACCTATTATTACCATTTTATCTCTTTCAGAATTTCTTTTGAGAAAGGCATAAACTAAATTGATTAGTGCTTGTCTTTTTTCACCAGCACTTAGTTCATTAACTTTTGTTAATGAATCCCCATTTCTTCTATGCAGTACTCTTTTCTGAAAGTAGACTTCTAAAATCTTATTTACTAGATCAGCTTTGGTAACTGAATTATTTCTATCTTGTCCTGTATGATAGCAGTATTCTTTCTCCAGTATCACTTCAATTTCGGATACAAAATTGCCTAGCGTCTTGTTAATTCCACCTTGATTGTTGAAATTAACTGTGTTCAATGATTTTTCTATTTCAGTTTTTAACTGCTTGTCAAAAACTTTTTGCATTTCTGTGGTTTCAATTTTTGTAAAGCTTTCAACCTCTATTTCTACAGGGAAATATATGAAGGAGTAAAGGCCTTTTAGTTCAGAATGGAATTTTTTCCAATCAGAGTTAGAAAGTAACTTGGATAGTCTTTCTTTCCTACTACTTGTCGTCTCACGTTTATCCTGAGGAGCATCATTAACTTTTTCTTCATCCAACATATATGAAAGGAAACTTTCCTCACCATGAAAGCTGGCAAAGTATAGTCGTGGTACGTTTGACTGTATCTCTGATTCGCCGGCTACTATTAGGTAGTGAGAGTCAATCGATATTCCTTTCTGATTTGATAACTGGCTCCTAATTTCAAAAAAGTCATTCATGGATCCTCTAACACCGCTATGCAATGTATTTTTCTGTACCTCCCAAAAGTACTTGCTTATTTTCTCAAATTCCTTTTTTTGTCTAGGGACTTTAGCTTTATCAATTAAGAATATAGGTGATATGAATGGTTCATTTCCTATTGTGGTTAATCCGTCTCGTTTCCCATCTTTATTTATAGGGTATGGCTTGTCGTTGAAAAATGAGTTTAGTGCTTCTAAGATGGAGCTTTTACCAACACCATTCTCACCAACATATGAAACAAAACCATATTTTGAACCTACAGGAATGAATGAAATTCCTTTGTAGGCCTTAATATGTTTAAGAAAAACACCAATAATCATTTATTAAATCTCTTAACTGAAAACAATTTATAAGGAGCTCAGAGCCGTAAGTTCGATTAGCGAGGCGTAATCGTACGTTCGAGAAATAAGGGGTTATTACGGTGAAATACTCCCTATCTGGCCTTCAATATAAAGCCATTTCCCGATAGGGATGTATGCCGCGAATTCAACTTCGAAGTGCGACACTCGCCTATGCCGCCTGACGGTACTCTTCGAATACCTTGACAGGCTGCCT
>NZ_JAPCJC010000048.1:0-2109 GCF_027707805.1 Aeromonas sp. QDB20
CACGCCGAAACAGCGCTTGGCACAGGCCGCATGACCTCTACTTTTGAGTGCTCCAAAAAATGGGGGGATTACCATACAACGCGCCATGTTCACGACTCCATCTTGATAAGCGGAGGCAGGGGCACGGGAAAGAGTATTTTCTTGTATAACGCAAAAACGCTATGGGCGGAACAAAATGATAAGAACAAGCCCGACCTTCATTTTCTTGATCCCGTTGACCCAACTCTGCTGCAAGATAATGACAGCTTCAGCAATGTTATTATTGCCAACATTTTTAACAGTGTTCACAAACACATTCATGGCAAACCGCAGACAGAGACAACGGAGTTTTATAACCGCTTAAGGAAGCTGGCTGAATCTATCGAGGAAGTGGATAAACAACAATTAGGTGGGCTCGATAAGCTGATGCATTACAGCTCGGGGGTCAGAGTTCAGAATAATTTTTATCGTTTTGTCAAAGAGGCGATTACACTGCTCTGCTGTGATGCCCTCGTCCTGCCCATCGATGATGTCGATATGGCCCTGGGCAAGGCCTATGACGTGCTGGAAGAGATCCGCCGCCGACTGTGCTGCCCCTTTATCATTCCCTTGGTCAGTGGTGACCCCGATCTCTATGAGCATTTAGTTAAAATCAATTTTGGCAAAAGTATTGTAAGTAAAGATATTCAAGAGATTGAAAGCACAAAAAAGAGGCTGCTTGATAGCCTACCCAATGCATATCTGACCAAAGTACTTCCCCATCATTATCGCATTACCCTGCAATCGATTGATGCTATTACCGCCCAGTTAAAGATTAAATGGAGCAACAATAACTTCATCCCATATGTCTGTAAGAGTACTGATGATACCTATCAAGACAGGTTGCTTTCCTGCTTCTTTGGCCCGAAACACGATGATGAAAAGGGTCGTGATTTTCCCTGGCCAAAATCTTCTCGAGAACTGGGACAAATGGTTCGACTACTGAGGCCAGATGATCTTCAATCAAAAGAAGAAACCGATAAATATAGGAGTCTGCTGGAAAACCTGAAGACATGGTCGTCAGCCAGCCAACATGGTGCCAGCTATACACTAGCCCTCTCTGCATTAGAGTTTAAAAGCCCTTGCAGAGCAAGTCAGTTAATCGCATTTAATTTACATAAGCAGGCCAAGCTAGACATTCCATGGGCGAGATATAACTTTACCAAAGATCAAATAGATGCAATCAACAACTATAAAAATAGCTCACCTGTACTTAGAGCAAATCAACTATTAATTGAGGATTCACTACGTTCAAATATCTTGCGTAGCATGCCTCCCATTGAGCTCCATCTCGATAAAATGAGCATCACTGGAGAAAATGCCAAAAATGAAAAATATCCCTTCCTGCTCGCTATCTACACTTACAATGCATATTATGGCACCCAAGGAAATAAACAACTGAAAGTATATTTTAGCAAGGCATTTGAAATTTTGGCCACATCCATACTAAATGCAGCACGCTGTCACAATGGAATAGATAAACGCACCTTCTCTGATATATTGAATGACGCGCCTTTTTACTCTGTTTACAATCTAAGCCCAACTAAGCAGGTTGATGAAGAGAAACAAGATGAAAAAGATGAATCTTCTGTTGACACGATTGGAGCAGAGAATTGTGATAATTTTATAGCAGAGCTTGAAAAATGGAATATAAATCGTAGAGAAAGTATATCCACCTTGTTTACTAACCCAGCTCAGCGTATTTCACTACTCAGCGCCGTCTTTAATAAGATATTTACTCAAATATCATATCTAAGAATGGTTTTTGAAGTTGATAAAGGTGATAACCTTGTAGATCTCTCCCTTCGCTTCAAGTATATCGTTCTCAACGCTTTCGGCTTTTTCCTTAAAGAGAGTGGATCTCGTATAACCGCAAATACCGCTATAGATGCAGCTCAAAAGACCCTTAGAAATGACAATGAATTCAAGAAAACCCCAACATATAAGGGTAATGTAGAATGGATTAATGAAGAAGGTAATGAAAAATATAAAGAGTTTATTCATGCCATAGAAGAACGCGAATTCAACTTCGAAGTGCGACACTCGCCTATGCCGCCTGACGGTACTCTTCGAATACCTTGACAGGCTGCC
>NZ_JAPCJC010000049.1:0-2053 GCF_027707805.1 Aeromonas sp. QDB20
AAGGGTACCACCAATCAGCAGTTGGCCACCTCTCGCCATTCATCCATGAGTGTCGCACTTATTATCTGAATTCCCGTCCTTCCATCATCCTGCCCTGATGTGGTCGCTGGTTGTTGTAGTGCTCCAGATAGCTATCCAGGTCTGTCTGCATCTGCTCCACCGACTCATACCAGGTTGTCCTCCCTTTGATACGGAAGTGTTCATCCAACAAGGTTCGATGCAACCGTTCGATAAAGCCGTTGCTCTGTGGCCTGCGTACCTTGGTGGTCCGGTGCTCAATCCCCTCCAGTTGCAGGAACAGCTCGTAGGGATGATGGTCAGGGCGCCCGCAGAACTCGCGCCCATTGTCCGACAAGATGGTATAGACCCGTGCCTCATGGGCTTCGAAGAACGGCAGCACCGTTTCGTTGAGTACATGGACCGACGTCACCGGCAGCTTACTGGTGTAGAGCCGTCCCCAGGCGTGGCGGCTGTAGCAATCGAGCACGGTTTGCAGATACACCTTGCCCACCCCCTTGAGTGCACCGACGAAGAAGGTGTCGACCGCCACCAGTTCCCCGGTGTAGTGGACCTCTATCTGGCGTTCGCGGAACTCGGGGCTGAAGCGCTCGAGCAGGCGAATTTGCTCGTCATTGAGCTCAATCGTCTGCTCCCTATGGGTTTTCTCGAGGCGCAACAAGCGGTCATGTTTGGAGAGCAAATCGTGACGTTGCCACACGCCACGCACACCGCCCGCACTGACGTTGATGCCTTGCAGAGCGAGTTCTTGCGCGACCCGCAGCGGGCCATGGGTTGGTCTGGTGAGAGAGTAAGCGAGGATGGCCTGTTCAATCTCGGGAGCGACCCGGTTGGGATGCGCCCCTTTACAGCCGGGGAGTTTGTCGAGCAAGCCCTCGGCGCCATAGGTCTGGTAGTTACGGCGGATCTCGTAGAACTGCTGGCGGCTGTAGCCGATGAGCTTACAGGCTTTGCTGACGTTATTGAGCTCTTTGGCGAGCTCTAGCAGGCTGAGTTTACGACGTGCTACTTTCTCGTTGGTGGTCATACGGTGACTCCGGATAACACGGTAGGGGTACCGTTTTGTTATCCGGTTTGAAGCCGTATGACCACTCCCTTTTGTGGGCAACTGTCAGGTGAATACCATCTCCATACATACGGTTTTTATTTCTATTCCCCAAACACTTTTTCTCTCAAGCCAAAACCCTATTTCCCCACCCCTTGTACAGCTCTCCCCTTTCGGCTGAAAAGGCGGTCAACATGCACGCTAAAGCCACGGGCGGGCACGTATTGGTTCCCCCTGCAAACCGCCGAGTCGAGTTCAACGGGTCAGGAGCGCCATCAGGGATGATGGCGCAGCCGCAACCGACATAGGGGCCAAATCGGATCAGGGCGAGCACTGCTCGACCCCGATTTGGCGCGAGAACAAGGATGTTCGAAGCGGGCTTTGGCCGAAGCCATGGATGGCGTAGACCAAAGTGCCGTCTGCGGCGCTCCGTCCGACCCGTTGGACGAGAGGAGGGAACCCGCGAAGCGGGCGGTTTGCCGGGGGGAAGACTTTTGGTGTTATTTGCCAAAGAGAGCGGTCTTTCCAAAGTCACTCGCCAAGCCGCGTAGCGGTGGCGAAACCTCTTCGAGGGCAGTGCCCTCGCGTCCTGCATGGCGAAGCCATGCCATTAAGCCGTGGGACAACATTCAGCCGAGGAATGACGTTAGCCCCCTAACCCTCTCCCGCAAGGGGAGAGGGGAGCTGATCCTGCATGGCGAAACAATGCCATTAAGGCGTGGGACGACATTCAGCCGAGGAATGACGTTAGCTCCCCTCACCCTAACCCTCTCCCCCAAGGGGAGAGGGGATCAGAGCGCAGGCCACCGAGGCTAAACAGAGCGCAGAGGCTTAAGAGGTGTCGAGGGAAAAGGCACAAACAAAAACCGCAGCCCCAAGGCTGCGGTTTTTTTATTGGGTCAACCTGTTGGCATGGTAATCCCCCCGAAAAACTGAGGTGCTCATAAGTAGAATTTTCTCGTATCTTGAACGCAGGAGGTTCTACATGAA
>NZ_JAPCJC010000050.1:0-1967 GCF_027707805.1 Aeromonas sp. QDB20
AGGGTACCACCAATCAGCAGTTGGCCACCTCTCGCCATTCATCCATGAGTGTCGCACTTATTATCTGAATTCCCGGACCACAATAATTAAGCGCCGGGTCATATCGACAAAATAGAATAAATAAAGTGAAGCGGTTCACAATATTAAATTATGATGACAAAACTCGCCCTCACCATAAAAATAGTGAGAGCAATATCTCGCTTCAGCCAATATCCAGCAGATTAATCCGCCACACAGCTGATTATTGATGGCGGCCCAATATGACAAGATGTTATTTCATTACCGATTCGCCCCGGCCGATGGCGTAATAATGGAACCCATGATCTTTCATGCGACCCGGATCAAACAGATTGCGACCATCCACGATCAGGGGACGCTTCAACGCCTGCTTGATGGCGGCAAAGTTGGGGGCCTTGAAGTGGTTCCACTCGGTGCAGATCACCAGGGCATCCGCACCAAACAGGGCCGCCTCCTTGGTACCCATCAAGCGCAGCTTGTCGCAGTTGCCGTAGATCTGCTGGGCCTCCTGCATCGCCTCGGGATCATAGGCCTGCACGGTCGCACCGGCCTGCCACAGCGCCTCCATCAGGGCCCGGCTCGGCGCCTCGCGCATGTCGTCGGTGTTGGGCTTGAACGCCAGACCCCACAGGGCGATGGTCTTGCCGGCCAGGGTCTCCCCTTCGGAGCGGAAGAACGCTGACAGCAGCTGAAACAGCCGCGATTTTTGCAATTCATTGACCCGCTCCACCGCCCGGATCAGCGGCGTGTCGTACTCCAGCTCCTGGGCCGTGGCCAGCAAGGCTTTGACATCCTTGGGAAAACAGGAGCCGCCATAACCACAACCCGGGTAGATGAACTGATAGCCGATGCGCTGATCCGAGCCTATCCCCTGGCGCACCATCTCGATGTCGGCGCCGACCCGCTCGGCCAGTCCGGCCATCTCGTTGATGAAGCTTATCTTGGTGGCCAGCATGCAGTTGGCAGCGTACTTGGTCAGCTCGGCGCTGCGCACATCCATGAACAGGATGCGGTCGTGGTTGCGGTTGAACGGCTCGTAAAGCTCGCGCATCAGCTGGCGGGAGGCCTCGTTGGCGGTACCCACCACGATGCGATCCGGCCGCAGGCAGTCCTGGATGGCGGAGCCCTCTTTCAGGAATTCGGGGTTGGAGACCACGTCGAAGGCGAACGACTGATCCCGCTGCTGCAGGATGCTCTTCACCCTGGCGGTCACCTTGTCGGCGGTGCCCACCGGCACGGTCGACTTGTTGACTATGATGACGGGCCGGTCACGATGCCGGGCGATGGTTTCGGCCACCGTCAGCACGTGGCTGAGATCGGCGGAGCCATCTTCCCCCGGTGGCGTCCCCACCGCCAGAAACTGCACATCACCGTGTTCGACGGCCTGTACGGCATCCGTGGTGAACACCAGGGCGCCGCTCTTGATGTTGCGTTGCAGCAGGGTGTCGAGCCCGGGTTCATAGATAGGGACATGACCGTCCATCAGGGCAGCCACCCGCTGTTCATCGACATCGACACAGATGACCTGGTGACCGACGTCGGCCAGCACGGTGGCCTGAACCAGGCCCACGTAGCCACTTCCAAATACAGTAATGTTCATATTGATACAACCAGAATGTCAGAGAATTTGTAATTTGGAAAAACATTAGGTCTGGGGGGTTATAAATATTTATCACACTACCTAAGATGTCCGCACCAGTTAATTGTTACCAGCTGTTTCTGGACCATTGCAGGCCCGCTTTTATATCCGTATGTTGAGTAAAACAGTTTGGGGAAGCCCAATTTCGTGGGCGCTGATTAATATTCTTTGTTGGATCTCATATGCAAGATTTTCTGCCATTTTCACGGCCAGCCATGGGCGATGCCGAGATAAGCGGGAATTCAGATAATAAGTGCGACACTCATGGATGAATGGCGAGAGGTGGCCAACTGCTGATTGGTGGTACCCT
>NZ_JAPCJC010000051.1:0-1843 GCF_027707805.1 Aeromonas sp. QDB20
TTTCATGTAGAACCTCCTGCGTTCAAGATACGAGAAAATTCTACTTATGAGCACCTCAGTTTTTCGGGGGGATTACCTTATCATCAATAATATTTTTAATTATTCATGGCAGCCACCATAAATAGTGGCTGTTTAATGAAAAACAATAGATGCTAATTATAAGGTGGAACTTTTGTCTGTTTAGCCCGCACCATAGGTGCGAAAATAACCATATTTTATTATGGCTGTTTTTCTGTCTTGATTCTACTCATACGAGAATTGACACTTAGTTAAGTAATGACAACATGAGGTTTGAACCTGCGTATTAAACGCTTGACATGTTTGCAATGCTAATGCGAGTGTCGCTTCTAATAAAATAGTATGTGGGGAAGTAGTAAAACTGGTTTATCTTCGCTGCGAAGCAGCGGAATGTTTAAAAAAGTCTTTTGTTCTCATAATTAGTAAATGGACAGTTTTCAGTATTTTTCAAGTGGCTAAAATGAAAAAATTTGAAAAAAACTATCGTGATGTTTTTTGAACTGAAAGATGAGGCCGCAGGCTGCCTAAATTTATAGGCACATCCCATGCCGAATCCGTCCCACTAGATCGACAACAGCCTGAACCCCCATTGGTGTAGCCAACAATTTAGCTGGGGCTACGCCACCGAGGCCCCAGGCGGTGCGGTTTAACCACGACAGTGTCTTGACGGTATCGTTCCTGTGAAAGACGAGTGCCGCATCGAGGGCCTGCGCCACTCCGTATACCCTGGCACCCTGCGATATTGATAAGGGGGCAGCAATCCGGAGCTTGCGGGCCAGTGTACTCTGGCCAATATCAGCCCACTGGCAAACCGTCCCCACATCCGTCTTCATCAATTCCGCAAGACGATAGACTATGTCCGGTGCTACGCCAGCCACGATCCATTGATGTGCTCCTAGTGGGTCACAAGGAATACCAAGGGCTTCCAGGAGATAGTTCGCAGTAGCTGCTGCGTCACTACTAGGATGATAGGTTGCATAGGGCATCATGTAGCATTCCTCATTGTACAAACACGACCTCTCATGAGCTATCCTATCCCAAACTGTCGTTTTGAGTGGAAAATTAACAACCAAATGCCCCTACATTGAGGAGGGCTGATGACCGAGTTGGTCTGTACTGAACCAGGTTTAGGCATTGAGTTGGGGACTGCTTTTCAGGTTCTATCGGAGAACGGCTCTGAATGGGAAATCCTGTTGGGGAATGAATACCGCAGGATCAACAAACGCAGCGGGCGTGTTACAGGTTGGAAAACACCTCCAAAATTTGAGTGCAAAGACATCAAAAAATAACAAATGAGAGTTCAATGCTGGTTATGCCAGTGATAAATAGTCAGCCCAGGTTACTCCCACATCAAAAGCAGAAGATATTATAGTTTTCATAAAGCCTTAAATAAGGAGCTTAGCATGCTCGTAAAAGAAATTGTGCCAACAGAGCAGGTCGTTGACATTCTCTGTGATGTCTGTGGTCGTAGTACAAAAACGAATTTTGGAACCAATCAATACGGCTCGTTATCGGCGGATTTTGGCTATGGTTCCCGTCACGATGGTGAGCGTTATCTGGTGCATCTGTGTGAAATGTGCTTTTTCGGTACACTCGCAACAATGAGGGAGATGCATCGTGGAAATCATATGTTTGACGATGACTATGAGGCTGCAAATCCAGAAACATTTGGGCGTGATGATTCTAATAGGGAAATAATATGAATAATATGCTTCCATACTACAGTTTGTGTGGAGAGAAATATTTATTACGCGAATTCAACTTCGAAGTGCGACACTCGCCTATGCCGCCTGACGGTACTCTTCGAATACCTTGACAGGCTGCC
>NZ_JAPCJC010000052.1:0-1612 GCF_027707805.1 Aeromonas sp. QDB20
TACACGCCGAAACAGCGCTTGGCACAGGCCGCATGACCTCTACTTTTGAGTGCTCCAAAAAATGGGGGGATTACCATGCCAGCTTAAGAAAGTCACGACGTTGCATGAATAGATCCTTATTGCATACAAAGAGACATCGTTAAACTAAGCAATATCCCTACTGTTAGGTCAAGAACTATCACTTCTCATATGAACCTTTCAATGGAATTAGCACATCGAATTTATGCTTCTTATGTGTGTGTTTTCACGCTGGTTATAACAGGTGATACAGATTTCATTTTTTAAGGTAGAAAGACTGATGGCGGTATAATAAGTGTATATTTTCCAGGTAGAACTCAGTTCTTAAAATTAAACTATAGAGGTAATAGGATGTGAGAGGAAACTGGTTTATCTTCGCTGCGGAGCAGCGGAATGTTTAAAAAAGTCTTTTGTTCTCATAATTAGTAAATGGACAGTTTTCAGAGTTTTTCAAGTGGCTAAAATGAAAAAATTTGAAAAAAAAACTGTCGTGATGTTTTTTTGAACTGAAAGATGAGGCCCTCAGGCTGCCTAAATTTATAAGCACACCCCATGCTGAATTCGTCCCACAAGATCGATAACAGCTTGAACCCCCATCGGGGTATTCAGCAGTTGGGCTGGCGCTACACCACCTAGACCCCAGGCCGTGCGGTTTAACCACGACAGTGTCTTAACGGTATCGTTCCTGTGGAAGACGAGTACCGCATCGAGGGCCTGCGCCACTCCGTATACCCTGACACCCTGCGATATTGATAGGGGGGCTGCAATCCGCAGCTTGCGGGTCAGTGTACTCCGGCTAATACCCACCCATTGGCAAACCGTTCCCACATCCGTCTTCATCAATTCAGCGAGCCGATAGAGTATGTCCGGTGATACGCCAGCCACGATCCATAGATGTGCTCCTAGTGGGTCACGAGGAATACCAAGACCTTCCAGGAGAAGGTTCGGAGTAGCTGCGTCACTACTAGGATGATAGGTTGCATAGGGCATCATGTAGCATTCCTCAATGTACAAACACGATCTCTCATGAGCTATCCTACCCCAAACTGTCGTTTTGAGTGGAAGATTAACAACCAAATGCCCCTGCATTGAGGAGAGCTGATGACCGAGTTGGTCTGTACTGAACCAGGTTTAGGCATTGAGCTTGGGACTACTTTTCAGGTTCTATCGGAGAACGGCTCTGAATGGGAAATCCTGTTGGGGAATGAATACCGCAGGATCCACAAACGCAGCGGGCGCGTTACAGGTTGGAAAACACCTCCAAAATTTGAGTGCAAGGACATCCAAAAATAACATGCCAAATGAGAGCTCAATACTGGTTATGCCAGTGATAAATAGCCAGCTCAGGTTACTCCCACATCAAAGCAGAAAATTATAGTTTTCATAAAGCATTAAATAAGGAGCTCAGCACTGATGAATCCCCTAATGATTTTTATCAAAATCATTAAGTTAAGGTAGATACACATCTTGTCATATGATCAAATGGTTTCGCCAAAAATCAATAATCAGACAACAAAATGTGCGAACTCGATATTTTACACGACTCTCTTTACCAATTCTGCCCCGAATTACACTTAAAACGACTCAACAGCTT
>NZ_JAPCJC010000053.1:0-1452 GCF_027707805.1 Aeromonas sp. QDB20
CTATCGACTCGGTTGTTTGCGTTGCCGCTTGCCGTGTCGATGGAGGCGCATTATAGGGAGTGAATTCGTTCTGGCAAGAGGATAATTGCAAAAAGATGGCTTTCATCGTTCAACCGCTCACAAAGCCACCAAAAAGCATCTTAATCCAGCGAAATCAGCCTGCGACAGGTGCTGCAACGGCAAAATCATGCAGGTTGTCGTAGATGGCATCGGCCAGCTCAATCCCCGCATCAGTAATCGGCTTGCCTGTTCTGACCATGACCTTGTGACCGACCTTGGCATTGATGGCGGCTTTCAGGTCCGAAGGTTTGTCACCCACCATATAAGAGCGGCTCATGTCGATACTGAGCTCCCGCTGGGCAAGCAACAGCATACCCGGTTCGGGTTTCCGGCAGTCGCAGGGGGCACCGTGGTCCGGGTGATGGGGGCAGAAGTAGATACCATCGAGATCCACATCGCGATCGGCCAGGGACCAATCCATCCACTCGGTCAGGTTCATGAAGTCATCTTCAGTGAAGTAACCACGGGCGATGCCGGATTGGTTGGTCACCACGACCAGCAAATAGCCTTTTTTCTTCAGCAATTGCATGGCCTCAATCACCCCGGGCAGAAAATGGAAGTCATCAACCTGGCTGACATAACCCGTGTCCTTGTTGATGACACCATCGCGATCCAGAAAAATGGCGGGTTTACTCACAGCAGCTACCTCTATCAATAATTTCGCAAAAGTATCTCACAGGCCATTTAAAGCCCCAAAAATAAAAGGGGTGGCCGAAGCCACCCCTTTCATGTGTGCATATAAAGTATCGATTAAGCGATAACTTTAGCTACAACACCAGCACCTACGGTACGGCCACCTTCACGGATGGCGAAACGCAGGCCGTCGTCCATCGCGATCGGCGCAATCAGGGTAACAACCATCTTGATGTTGTCGCCCGGCATTACCATCTCTACGCCTTCCGGCAGTTCGATGGTACCGGTCACGTCGGTAGTACGGAAGTAGAACTGCGGACGGTAGCCTTTGAAGAACGGGGTGTGACGACCACCTTCTTCTTTGGACAGTACGTACACTTCAGATTCGAACTTGGTGTGCGGCTTGATGGTGCCCGGCTTGGCCAGTACCTGACCACGCTCTACGTCTTCACGCTTCACGCCACGCAGCAGCGCGCCAACGTTCTCACCTGCACGACCTTCGTCCAGCAGTTTGCGGAACATTTCAACGCCGGTACAGGTGGTCTTGGTGGTATCTTTGATACCAACGATTTCCACTTCTTCACCAACTTTAACGATACCGCGCTCTACACGACCAGTTACTACGGTACCACGGCCTGCGATGGAGAATACGTCTTCGATCGGCATCAGGAACGGCTGGTCAATTGCGCGCTCCGGCTCCGGAATGTAGGTGTCCAGGTGGCCAGCCAGTTCCAGGATCTTCTCTTCCCACTGAGCTTC
>NZ_JAPCJC010000054.1:0-1265 GCF_027707805.1 Aeromonas sp. QDB20
TTGAGGTATCCTGATTTTCACAGACAGTCCCGATTGTTACGATGAGATAATCGGGGGTATTGAATGAAATCGAGAGAACACTATTCACCAGAGTTTCGGGCAGAGGCGGTTCGACTGGTGTTGGAGCAAGGCCTTGGCCAAGCTGAAGCCGCCAGAAGGTTGGGTATTGCCAAAGGCACACTGAGCAACTGGGTGGTCGCAGCCAAAGGAGGAAAGGATACATCGGCCATTCCCGGAGCGCGTTCTGTCGCCGAGCTGGAGGCTGAAGTGGCCCGGCTACGCAAAGCTCTCGCACAAGCCAACATGGAGCGCGACATCATAAAAAAGGCCGCCGCGTACTTTGCTCAGGAGTCACTGCCAAGTACGCGTGGATAGCCAACCAACAGGACATCTATCCCATTTCCGTTATCTGTCGTGTGCTGGAGGTCTCTCGTGCGGGCTTCTACCACTGGCGCCAGCGTCCACCGTCACAGCGCCAACAAGAAGATGAACGACTCAAGGTCGCCATTCGGGCTGCTCACAGCAAGACGCGCCAGACCTATGGCGCATCGCGTTTACAAGCTGAGTTGGCCGCCGAAGGATTTTACGCTGGGCGGGACCGGATTGGGCGATTGCGCCGTGAAATGGGGTTGTCTTGCAAACAAAAGCGCAAATTCAAGGCGACAACCCATTCTGCTCATTCCCTGCCCGTGGCGGAGAATCTCCTTGGTCAGGTCTTTGCGCCGACGAAGCCCAACGAAGTCTGGACCGGTGATATCACCTATATCGCCACCGACGAAGGCTGGCTTTATCTGGCTGGTCTCAAGGATGTGTTTACCTGTGAGATAGTGGGTTATGCGATGGGAGAGCGAATGACCACCGGGTTGGTCAGTCAGGCGCTGTTTCGGGCTGTGCAGCAGAAGAGGCCACCTGTTGGGCTTATTCATCACACAGACCGGGGCAGTCAGTACTGTGCCAAGGCTTACCGGGCTCTCCAGGTACAATTTGGCATGCAGACCTCCATGTCACGCAAGGGGAACTGCTTCGACAATGCCCCGATAGAAAGCTTCTGGGGGTCTCTTAAAAATGAACTGGTTCACCACCATAGATTCGAGACGAGAGCGGAGGCCAAGGCAGCGATTCAGGAATACATAGAGATTTTTTACAACCGCCAGCGTCGGCATTCACGACTTGGCAATGTCAGCCCGGCGGAGTTTAACAAGAGGTATTGGAGAACTGCTCAGGCTGCTTGATCCGGGACTGTCCGATCTTGTCAGGACACCTCA
>NZ_JAPCJC010000055.1:0-1198 GCF_027707805.1 Aeromonas sp. QDB20
GGTAATCCCCCCATTTTTTGGAGCACTCAAAAGTAGAGGTCATGCGGCCTGTGCCAAGCGCTGTTTCGGCGTGTAGCCGCCCAGCGCCATATTGGGCCGCTCATGGTTATAAACCCACAGCCAGTTCGTGGCAAATTCCTGTAACTCATTCAGTGACTCAAACAGGTAATGGCCCAACCAGTCGTAACGCACAGTGCGGTTAAATCGCTCTATGTAGGCATTCTGCTGCGGGTTGCCTGGCTGGATATACCTCAGCGCAATCCTCTTCTGCTGCGCCCATTGCTTGAGCTCTTCGCTGATGTATTCCGGACCATTATCACAGCGGATAGCGGCTGGTTTGCCCCGCCACTCGATGACCTGCTCCAGCACCCGTTTGACTCGCGAGGCAGGCAAGGAAAAATCCACCTCGATGCACAGTGCTTCGCGATTGAAGTCATCGATCACATTAAACAACCGCACCGAACGACCATCGCTGAGCTGGTCATGCATAAAGTCCATCGACCAACAGTGATTCGGTTGGTCAGGGACTGCCAACGGCTCCGGCTTGGCCCGCACTAGCCGCTTCTTGGGTTTTATCCGCAGATTGAGCTCTAGCGCCCGATAGATCCGGTAGACCCGCTTGTGGTTCCAGCCAAAGCCTTTGACGTTACGCAGGTACAGGAAGCACAGTCCGAAACCCCAGTTGCGCTGGTTGGCGGTGAGGCGCAGCAGCCAGTCGGCAATCTCCTGGTTTTCATCAGCCAGCACGGGCTGATAACGGTAGCAACCCTCGCTCACCTTGAACACCTGGCAAGCCAGACGGATAGAAATGGCGTAATGAGCCACAGCCTTGGTCGCCATCTCCCTGCGGGCAGATGGCGTCACCACTTTTTTGCCATCGCCTCGGAGATGATCTCAGCCTTTAGGCGCTCCTCGGCATACATCTTCTTAAGGCGACGATTTTCCTCTTCCAGCTCTTTGAGGCGCGCCATGAGAGAGGCATCCATGCCACCGAATTTGGAGCGCCACTTGTAGAAGGTGGCGGAGCTGATGCCATGCTCACGGCAGAGCTCAGGGACGGGTGAACCAGACTCGGCCTGCTTGAGGATGGCGATGATCTGTGCATCGCTAAAGCGTGATGTTTTCATGTAGAACCTCCTGCGTTCAAGATACGAGAAAATTCTACTTATGAGCACCTCAGTTTTTCGGGGGGATTACC
>NZ_JAPCJC010000056.1:0-1141 GCF_027707805.1 Aeromonas sp. QDB20
ATGTGCGAACTCGATATTTTACACGACTCTCTTTACCAATTCTGCCCCGAATTACACTTAAAACGACTCAACAGCTTAACGTTGGCTTGCCACGCATTACTTGACTGTAAAACTCTCACTCTTACCGAACTTGGCCGTAACCTGCCAACCAAAGCGAGAACAAAACATAACATCAAACGAATCGACCGATTGTTAGGTAATCGTCACCTCCACAAAGAGCGACTCGCTGTATACCGTTGGCATGCTAGCTTTATCTGTTCGGGCAATACGATGCCCATTGTACTTGTTGACTGGTCTGATATTCGTGAGCAAAAACGACTTATGGTATTGCGAGCTTCAGTCGCACTACACGGTCGTTCTGTTACTCTTTATGAGAAAGCGTTCCCGCTTTCAGAGCAATGTTCAAAGAAAGCTCATGACCAATTTCTAGCCGACCTTGCGAGCATTCTACCGAGTAACACCACACCGCTCATTGTCAGTGATGCTGGCTTTAAAGTGCCATGGTATAAATCCGTTGAGAAGCTGGGTTGGTACTGGTTAAGTCGAGTAAGAGGAAAAGTACAATATGCAGACCTAGGAGCGGAAAACTGGAAACCTATCAGCAACTTACATGATATGTCATCTAGTCACTCAAAGACTTTAGGCTATAAGAGGCTGACTAAAAGCAATCCAATCTCATGCCAAATTCTATTGTATAAATCTCGCTCTAAAGGCCGAAAAAATCAGCGCTCGACACGGACTCATTGTCACCACCCGTCACCTAAAATCTACTCAGCGTCGGCAAAGGAGCCATGGGTTCTAGCAACTAACTTACCTGTTGAAATTCGAACACCCAAACAACTTGTTAATATCTATTCGAAGCGAATGCAGATTGAAGAAACCTTCCGAGACTTGAAAAGTCCTGCCTACGGACTAGGCCTACGCCATAGCCGAACGAGCAGCTCAGAGCGTTTTGATATCATGCTGCTAATCGCCCTGATGCTTCAACTAACATGTTGGCTTGCGGGCGTTCATGCTCAGAAACAAGGTTGGGACAAGCACTTCCAGGCTAACACAGTCAGAAATCGAAACGTACTCTCAACAGTTCGCTTAGGCATGGAAGTTTTGCGGCATTCTGGCTACACAATAACAAGGGAAGACT
>NZ_JAPCJC010000057.1:0-1084 GCF_027707805.1 Aeromonas sp. QDB20
CGGGAATTCAGATAATAAGTGCGACACTCATGGATGAATGGCGAGAGGTGGCCAACTGCTGATTGGTGGTACCCTTCTGCTCGCCAAAGTAAAAGCAGTATCACCATGAGCTATCAGCAGTTGACCGAGGGGCAACGATACCAGTTATCGGTGCTTCGCGCACAGGGGATGTCCATCCTTGCCACCGCACGCGCCATTGGCGTTCATCGCTCCACCCTCTACCGGGAGCTGCGTCGTAACGCCGGGCCGCAGGGCTACCAGCCAGACAATGCGCATCAGCACGCCACCCACCGACGGGCCAGTGCGGCCAAATCTCGGCTATCTGCCGATGTCATCCAGTTTGTCGAGCTGACACTCGCCTGGTGGTGGAGCCCGGAGCAGATAAGCGCGGTGGGCAAGCAGATAGGCCTCATGGTGAGTCACGAGTGGATATACCGCCATGTGGCCGCCGACAAAGCCCGGGGTGGCCAGTTGTACCGCCATCTGCGCCAGGGCCACAAGCGCTACCGCAAGGGGGCGAGCAGCCTGCGTTCTCCCATCAAGGAAGCCCGCTCTATTGATGAACGGCCGGCTATCGTCGATAGCCGGGAGCGGCTCGGTGATTGGGAGGCGGACACGGTGCTGGGCAAGCAAGGCACAGGTGCACTGGTCACCCTGGTGGAGCGCAAGAGCCGGCTCTATCTGGTCAAGCGGGTCGCGAGCAAACAGGCTGGGGTGGTGCGGGATGCGATAATCGAGATGTTAACGCCCTACATCGAGCAGGTGCATACCATCACCTTTGACAACGGCGGCGAGTTTGCCGAACACAAGGCGATAGAGGAAGCGCTGGGTGCCGAGACTTACTTTGCGCACCCTTACTCTTCGTGGGAGCGCGGTCTGAACGAGAACAGCAATGGGCTGTTGAGGCAGTTTATCCCAAAGGGAACAGACCTGAGAGAGGTCACGGACGAGGATGTCAGGAGAGCGGAGCAGTGGCTCAACCTACGACCTCGGAAATGTCTCGGATTCAGGCAGCCTGTCAAGGTATTCGAAGAGTACCGTCAGGCGGCATAGGCGAGTGTCGCACTTCGAAGTTGAATTCGCG
>NZ_JAPCJC010000058.1:0-896 GCF_027707805.1 Aeromonas sp. QDB20
TACGAAGATAAGTACAACACCGCGTTGCTCTACGTCTCCGATCATGGTGAATCACTGGGAGCATTAGGGCTTTACCTACACGGTACACCGTACAAGTTTGCACCGGATGATCAGACCCGTGTTCCTATGCAGGTGTGGATGTCACCTGGATTTACCAAAGAGAAAGGCGTTGATATGGCGTGTTTGCAGCAGAAAGCCGCTGATACTCGTTACTCACACGATAATATTTTCTCATCTGTATTGGGTATCTGGGACGTCAAAACATCAGTTTACGAAAAGGGTCTAGATATTTTCAGTCAATGTCGTAATGTTCAATAAATTACATTATTGGGGGCTCAGGCCCCCAATCATCTGTTAAATAATAGGTTTATTACTATTGTTCGTGTATTTCATGGTTGAAATTTTTAACGGGCAAATCAGAAAGAGGAAGCTAAAATGGCAAAGCCTGGTGCAACTGGAATTACCCGAATCATTCATGCCACCAATTATAGTATGAAGGGGCTTTCTTCAGCTTGGAGACATGAAGCGGCTTTTCGTCAGGAACTGCTACTCATTGTGCTGTTGATGCCTCTGGCGTTTTTTGTCGGAGATGGTTTAAATCAAATACTACTCCTAATGGTTATAAGTTGGCTGGTTGTGATTGTAGAGATCCTGAACTCAGCTATTGAAGCAGTAGTAGACAGAATAGGGTCAGAGCATCATGAGCTTTCTGGTCGAGCTAAAGACATGGGCTCTGCGGCTGTCTTCATTGCTCTGATGTTGAATGCCATAGTGTGGGGTGCATTGACAGGGCGTAATTTATTAACCTGGTGGTAGTGTTATGGTAATCCCCCCATTTTTTGGAGCACTCAAAAGTAGAGGTCATGCGGCCTGTGCCAAGCGCTGTTTCGGCGTGT
>NZ_JAPCJC010000059.1:0-810 GCF_027707805.1 Aeromonas sp. QDB20
CACCACGGTGAGCGGCTACAGCCTGAGCGTGACCGACAGCAACAGCGGGCTGACCAGCAACGGGCTGGCCATCACCCTGACCAAGGTGGGCAACGACATCGTGGGCTCGACCACGGACGGGGAAGTGTTCCGCATCAGCGTGGCGAGCAATGGCACGGTGACGCTGACGCAGTCGGCGGAGCTGGACCATCTGCCGGAGGACGTGGACAACAGCAACGACAACAACCTCATCAGCCTGGCCAATGGCAAGGTGCTGCTGAGTGCGACCGTGACGGTGGTGGATGGCGACAACGACACTGCGACCGGGACGGTGAGTGCGGACCTGGGCGGCAACATCAACTTTGAGGACGATGTGCCGAGCGTGACCATCAATGCAGTGGCAGACGGTGGCATCACCCTGACCACCCAGGATGCGCAGACCATCGGTGCGGCCAGTGACACGGCGACCGGCAGCTTTGCGGCGGCGTTCCTGGCGGCGGCGGTGCCGAACTATGGGGCGGACGGTGCGGGCACCACCACGGTGAGCGGCTACAGCCTGAGCGTGACCGACAGCAACAGCGGGCTGACCAGCAACGGGCTGGCCATCACCCTGACCAAGGTGGGCAACGACATCGTGGGCTCGACCACGGACGGGGAGGTGTTCCGCATCAGCGTGGCGAGCAATGGCACGGTGACGCTGACGCAGTCGGCGGAGCTGGACCATCTGCCGGAGGACGTGGACAGCAGCAACGACAACAACCTCATCAGCCTGGCCAATGGCAAGGTGCTGCTGAGTGCGACCGTGACGGTGGTGGATGGCGACAACGACAC
>NZ_JAPCJC010000060.1:0-781 GCF_027707805.1 Aeromonas sp. QDB20
AGGCAGCCTGTCAAGGTATTCGAAGAGTACCGTCAGGCGGCATAGGCGAGTGTCGCACTTCGAAGTTGAATTCGCGTCTGACGATAGTATTGATGCCAGATTCACATTCATACTTGACTCTAACAAAAGAATACCATTTAGTGATTTTTTAGAAAATATTCGTCTTTATGAACTGATTAGCACCGCAAGCGCTAAAAAATGCGTTCAATTAGATATCTCAGCTGTTGGAATGCAACCGATACAGCTAGTTGTAAACGATTCTAACTTACGATCCAATAACCGATTTATTAAATCAGTAGCAACCATCAAAGAGATGGTAGACTTTTTTGATATAGGCAATCAACTTTATATGTCTGAAGCAGACATATTGAGTTGCGTACATCAAGCAGAGCAGATACTCAGCCTAGTTAATGCGTCAGCCAAAACAGTAACTGCCGAACTCTCCTTTGATGAAAACTCACCTCCTCTTGACGGTCCCGTCGCGTGTATATTGTATATCAGTATAGATATTGGTAACCATAGGTGTGGTTTTTTCTTGTCTGTGTTAGGTAATGCAATTGAGACCTCTTCATTAGAATATAATCTAAACTCAAACAAAATCATTTTTTCTGAGAAGATAGTAGAAGTGATAGATGATTTCCCAGATGAATGTGAAATTATGGACTTGTTTAATGAGGTTGAATCCCAATACAGCAATAAGTATATCGGGAATTCAGATAATAAGTGCGACACTCATGGATGAATGGCGAGAGGTGGCCAACTGCTGATTGGTGGTACCCTT
>NZ_JAPCJC010000061.1:0-572 GCF_027707805.1 Aeromonas sp. QDB20
ATTGCGCGCTCCGGCTCCGGAATGTAGGTGTCCAGGTGGCCAGCCAGTTCCAGGATCTTCTCTTCCCACTGAGCTTCGCCTTCCAGCGCTTTCAGTGCGGAACCACGTACCACCGGCAGGTCATCACCCGGGAAGTCGTACTCGGACAGCAGTTCGCGAACTTCCATCTCGACCAGTTCCAGCAGCTCTTCGTCATCTACCATGTCGCACTTGTTCATGAACACGATGATGTACGGAACGCCTACCTGACGACCCAGCAGGATGTGCTCACGAGTCTGCGGCATCGGGCCGTCAGTCGCTGCTACTACCAGGATCGCGCCGTCCATCTGGGCAGCACCGGTGATCATGTTTTTAACGTAGTCGGCGTGACCCGGGCAGTCTACGTGGGCGTAGTGACGGGTAGCGGTGTCGTATTCTACGTGGGAGGTGTTGATGGTGATACCACGCTCACGCTCTTCCGGCGCCTTGTCGATCTGGTCGAAGGCGAAAGCTTTACCACCGAAGTGCTTGGCCAGCACGTTGGTGATGGCGGCGGTCAGGGTGGTTTTACCGTGGTCAACGTGGCCGATGGT
>NZ_JAPCJC010000062.1:0-522 GCF_027707805.1 Aeromonas sp. QDB20
AGGGTACCACCAATCAGCAGTTGGCCACCTCTCGCCATTCATCCATGAGTGTCGCACTTATTATCTGAATTCCCGGTTCCTGTTAACCATAAAACATATGATCCGAACAAACTATTGCTTGCCTCTATATATCCATTACTTCCTTTTATTTTAGCTGCAAGCTTAGTAGAGAAGTCACTCATTTTTTTATCCCGAGATATGCTTTAAAATCATCGACCAATACATCGACACAAGAAAATGGAAGCATGATTAATGCTACCTCTTCTATGTTCGAGCCATGATGCTCAACTTGATGATAAAAATCACCAATATAGGCAAGAGCCAGCTCACTATATTTTACAACAAAATCATCCTCTGTAACCGCTTGACCAATGATCTCCGGCTCAGCAAATCCAATGAAGCAGGGGGAGTGAATAAGTTCTGAAATGTCATTTTCAGAGAACGGATGGTAATCCCCCCGAAAAACTGAGGTGCTCATAAGTAGAATTTTCTCGTATCTTGAACGCAGGAGGTTCTACATGA
>NZ_JAPCJC010000063.1:0-509 GCF_027707805.1 Aeromonas sp. QDB20
TACACGCCGAAACAGCGCTTGGCACAGGCCGCATGACCTCTACTTTTGAGTGCTCCAAAAAATGGGGGGATTACCGCTGTATCCGTCCCCTGCATGTTCTCCAATATGGGGAGAAAGGAGTTTGATGATAATCGCGCTCGCAATAGCGAGGGCCTGCTAGATGTGTTGCAAAAAACGGGGATCTCCATTTTTTGGAAGGAGAACGATGGAGGCTGCAAAGGCGTCTGCGACCGAGTACCTAACATCGAAATCGAACCAAAGGATCACCCTAAGTTCTGCGATAAAAACACATGCTATGACGAGGTTGTCCTTCAAGACCTCGATAGTGAAATTGCTCAAATGAAAGTGGATAAGCTGGTTGGCTTCCACCTGATAGGTAGCCATGGCCCAACCTACTACAAGCGCTACCCTGATGCTCATCGTCAGTTCACCCCTGACTGTCCACGCAGTGATATTGAAAACTGCACAGATGAAGAGCTCACCAACACCTATGACAACACCATCCGCTA